>NZ_JBOHGC010000345.1:0-15707 GCF_050699995.1 Actinokineospora sp.
CTGCCCACCGAGGTCCTGCCCACCGGCGGACTGCCCAGGACGGGGCTGCCGACGACGGGACTGCCGACGACCGGGCTGCCCACCGAGGTCCTGCCCACCGAGGTCCTGCCCACCGGCGGACTGCCCATGACGGGTCTTCCCACCGAGGGTGTTTCCACCGACGGTCTGCCCACTGCCAGTCTCCCCACGGCGGGTCTGTCCACCGCCGATCTTCCTACCGACGGTCTGCCCACTGACGGTCTGCCCACCGCCGGGCTGCCCACTGACGGTCTGCCGACCATGGACGGCCTCGCGCCCGTCGAAGGCGCCCTCGCGGGTAGCCCGCTGAGCACCCTGGCCCCGACCGGCGTCTCGCCGAAGTCCCTCGGGTCCGACAGCGACATCTTCCGCGGCAACAAGATCGTCGGCGACCTGGTCGTCCCGATCGACATCTCCGGCAACGCGATCGCCATCCTCGGCGACGCTTATGTCGAGAACTCCTCGGACCAGACGGTTTGCCACGACCACCCGATCGTCACCGACGGATCGCACGACGGCCTCGCGGGCAACGTTGTCTCCCTGATGTGGGCCGCGCCCATTCAGATCACGGGCAACGCCATCGCCGCCGGCGGCACCGCCGACTCGTACAACACCTCGTCGCAGACGGCCAACGCCGACGGCGACATCGAGACCGACGGCCACGGCGGTGCTCTCTCGGGCAACGTCCTGGCGGGCCAGGGCGCGACCCCGGTCCAACTCGACGGCAACGCGGTCTCCGCCGCGGGCATCGCCATGTCGGACTCGGCGAGCTCGTCGGACGCCACCTCCGGCGGGACCATCCTGACCAATGGTGAAGACGGCGCGCTGTCCGGCAACGTGGGCGCACTGCCCGTCGCCGTCCCGGTGCAGGGCAACGGCAACGCCGTGAGCCTGGTCGGCATCGCAGGCACCCTCAACTCCAGCAACGCGTACGCGCAGGCAGGCGAAGAGACCCCGGGCATCTTCGGCTCGGAGAACTACATCACCACCGACGGCGCGCCGAGCGCCGGTTCGGGCAACATCGTGCAGCCAGCGCTCTCCGGCCCGCTCGCCGTGAACTGCAACGCGCTCGCGGGTATCGGCATCAGCGAGTCGGTCTGCGACAGCAGCGGCGACGCCGCCGCAGGTGGCGGCAACATCACCTCCGGTGAAGAAGGCACGCTGGCGGGCTCGATCGCGCACGCTCCCGTCGCGATCCCGACCCAGGGCTCGGGCAACGCGGGCGCCGTCATCGGCAACGCGACGACCGACTCGGTCAACGCCGTCTCCTCCACCGCCGGTGGCGACTCGTACACCATCGGCGACGACAGTGTGCTCTCCGGCCTGGTGGCCGAGCCCTCCGTCGCGGCCCCGATCGACGCCTGCGGCAACACGGGCGCCGGTGGCGGCCAGGCGGGCGCGGTCTGCGTCAACGACAGCTTTACCGAGGCGGGCGGCGACGCCGGCACCACGGGCAACGACAGCGTCGGCAGCGGCAACGCGGGCACCGTCCCGGTCGCTCTGCCGGTCGAGGGCCTGGGCAACACGGTCGGTGCGGCGGGCACGTCGGAGACCACCACCACCGAGAACAAGGTCACCAGCTCGGGTGGCGACAACAACACCGTGGATGATGCGGGCACCCTCGCGTCCAACCTGGCGACCGTCCCCGTCGCGGGCCCGGTGCAGCTCACGGGCAACGGTGGCGGCGTGATCGCCGACACCGACGCCCACACCGACACCACCAGCGACATCGACGCGGGCGGTTACTCGAAGGCCAAGGGGGACGGCGGCTCGCTCGCGGGCAACATCGCCCAGGTGCCGGTCGCGTTCCCGGTCCAGGGCTTCAACGACGGCGCGACTGTCGTCGGCCACGGCACCCAGACCGGCACGAACGACGTCGACTCCACCTCGGGTGGCTGGGCGCAGACCAACGGCCAGGACGGTTCTGGCACGGGCAACGTCGTGAGCGCCCCGGTCGCGGGCGCGGGCCAGCTGTTCGGTTCGGGCGCAGCGGTCCTCGGCTCGAACGACGCCGCCGCGCAGAGCACCACCGACTCCACCGCCGGTGGAACGGTTGTCACCTCCGGTGAGAACGGCAACATCGCGGGCAACGTCATCGCCGCGCAGCTGCTGCCGATCGTGCAGGGCTTCGGCTTGTCCGGTTCGGCGATCGGTGGCCAGGACACGGCCGCCGGTGCCAACGAGACCAACGCCGTTTCCGGTGGCGACATCAC
This sequence comes from Actinokineospora sp., assembly GCF_050699995.1. Taxonomy (GTDB): domain Bacteria; phylum Actinomycetota; class Actinomycetes; order Mycobacteriales; family Pseudonocardiaceae; genus Actinokineospora. Next base: position 2,232 of record NZ_JBOHGC010000345.1, read on the forward strand.
CACCAACGGCGACTTCGGCCAGCTCTCGGGCAACCTGCTCGACGTTCCCGCGGCCGCCGTCTTGCAGCCGCACGGTGACGCCGTGGCCGTCCTGGTCAGCGACTCTCTCGCGGTTTCGGACAACCTGACCAACGGCACGGCGGGTGGAACCTCCACCACCTCCGGCGACATGGGCAGCCTGTCCGGCATCGACGGCGACCTGCCGATCGGCATCAACGCGCCGATCTACAACGTGCCGGTCGAGATCCTGGCCGAGGCCATGACTTTCGCCACCAACGAAAGCAACATCACCGTGGGCGAGGACACCCCACAGCTGGAGCTGCCGCAGACCGGTGGCCTCGAGGCCACCAGCCTGCCGTCGATGCCGCGTCTGGGCTCGCTGCCCATGGCGGGCAAGGCCCGTACCGGTGCGGCCGACCCGCTGTCCGGCCTGCTCGGCGGCCTCGGCGGCGGCGACATGCTGGGCGGCCTGCTCGGTGGCTTCGGCACCGACTCGCTGTCGGGCGTGACCGGCGGCGTCCCGTCGATCCAGGAGCCCATGGCCGGCAACCCGCTCGCGGGCTTGACCGGTGTGACCGGTGAGCTGAACGGCAAGAAGGTCAACCTTCCCGCGCCGACCGCCCCCAAGCCCGCCGCCCCGCGTTTCGCTGCTCCGGCCATGCCCGGCCTGGACAACCTGCGCGGCGTGTTCTCGGGTGACCTGTTCCAGGCTCCGAAGCTGGACAAGCTGCCGGTTCAGACCCCCGCCCTCGCGGATCTGAAGACCCCCGCCATCGCGGGTCTGAAGACCCCGGTTGCCCTGCCCACCGCCGCGGCCCCCCGCACGCCTGCCCCGGCGCTGCCCTCGCTCGACGACACCAAGGCGAAGCTCGCCGGCGTGTTCGGGCACTTCCCGATCGGCTGACCACTGATCGGCGCGATGGGCCCGGGGTTCACTACCTCCCGCTCCGGGCCCATCCCCCGCTAGGAAAATGAGAAAGGCCCCGCCATCCAGGCGGGGCCTTTCTTTCGTGTTGGTTCAGCTTTCCCGAAGCCGGGTCTCCGCCTGGGACACCAAGCGGTGCACCGTGCCGTCGCCGCCGCTGGTCGACCAGCCGGTCCGAAGAACAGGGTCGATCTCCCGGTCACCGATGCGCCCGGCGCCCTCGGCGACCACACGGATCCGCGCGGCGAGGTGTTCACCGGTTCCCGAGGAGTGATCGGTGACGACGGCGAACGTCCCGCCGGTGTAGCGGGCCACGGTCTGGTCGGCCCGCAGTCCCGACCGCAGCCGGTCTGCCAGCAGTGCCAGCAACTCGTCGCCGCGGTCGAAGCCGAGATCCCGGTTGACCTTGCCCAGACCGCGAAGATCCGCGAGTACCAGCGTGGTCCGGGTCCCGTGGATCCGGGCCCGCACCAGGCTTTGCTCGATCCGGTCGAACAGCAGCGCGCGGTGCGGCAGCCCGGTGGTCGGGTCGAGCAGGCATCGCACCGGCTCGGACTCGACCGGGCGGATCACCAGCAAGATCATCCCGCGTCCGCGGTGCGTGACCGGGTGAATGTCGGCCCACAGCCTGCGGTACGGCCTATCGGCCCGGGTCACCACGAACGGCATGGTCGTCGACGATCCGGCGCGACCGATTTGGCGGGCCAGTTCCGGCATGCTCGGAACCGGGGAGCCGGAGTCGTCGCACAGGCGCCAGTCCGGAGGGTTCGTGCCCGCGCGCAAGTGGTGCGGCGGCAGGTCGAGCAACTCCGCGGCACTGGCGTTCGCCACCACCACGGACCCGTGTTCGTCGTGCAGGACCAGCCCATACGGGAGTTCCGCGACGAGGTCGTCCCAACCGGAATCCGGCACGAGAGGTGCCGCTAGGTGAACCGCGCTCATCGGCCCGCGCCTTCCGTCGCCGAGACTTGCGCAGAACCCTTCCCTGTCCCCCTATGCCAATTCAAGCACCGCATACCACCCGTACCGGTGATCTTTGGTCAATCGAATTGCCAAGAGCGCTTCGCCAAACCGAACCAGAACCCCTCGATCACCGAACGTTGAGTACGAAGAGTGTCCACAGTGGTGCCGAGCGCGACGAACAGCGGCGCGAAATGCTCGGTGCGCGGATGCGCGAGCCGCGCGGCGGGCGCCTTGTTCTCGAAGTCGAGCAGTGAGTCGAAGTCCCCGGACTCGATCACCTTGTCGCCCCAGTCGTCGAACTCGCTCGACCACGACGGCGGCGCGTGGTCCGGGCCGAGGTGCGGAGTCATCGCGTGCAGGTTGTGGGTGAAGAACCCGCTGCCGATGATCAGCACGCCTTCGTCGCGCAGCGGCGCGAGCTTGCGGCCGATATCGACAAGCGCGGCAGGGTCGAGCGTGGGCATCGAGATCTGCAACACCGGCACATCGGCGTCGGGATACATCTCGACCAAGGGGACGTAAGCGCCGTGGTCGAGTCCGCGGTGCGGGTCGTCAGCGGTCGGCGTCGCGGGGCCGCGCAGCAGACCACGCACCTTCGCGGCCAGTTCCGGCGCGCCGGGCGCGGGGTACTTCACGTCGTAGAAGCGCTCGGGGAAACCGCCGAAGTCGTAGATCAGCGGGACGGTCTCGGTGGCCCCCAAGGTCAGCGGCGCCTCCTCCCAGTGCGCGGACACGATGAGGATCGCCGTCGGCTTGTCGATGGTCGAGGACCAGTCGGCGAGCTGACGCGTCCACAACTGGTCGTCGGCCAACGGCGGAGCGCCGTGGCTGAGGTAGAGGACCGGCTGCCTGCTCGACGTGGTCATGTCGCCATCCCGTAGAGGTTGAATGTTCAACATACCATGACGTCGGTGCTTGCTGAAGTATTCCAACCAGGTCAGGACCGGTTTTGGTTTTGGGCCATCCGGACGAGCACGTGTGGTGATTCGCTTGTCAGGGTTCCGCCGTAAAGTGGCCGGGTTGGGTCAAGCGCCCCGAGTCCGACGTCGAAGCCGCTTGGCTCGACCTGCCGCGCCGCACGGTCATGCACCGAGTGGTCCGCCGCAGCGTCGCCCGAGCGGCCACCGGTCGCGAGCTTTCAACGGCAACACCGAAACTGGCCGCGCAGGCGACGTCCGATGCTGGGTCCGTGCTCAGCCCTGGGCGAGGTCGGCGAACCGGCTGTAGTGCAACTGGTGCGCGACGACCACGGTGGCCGTCGGACCGGCACGGTGCTTGGCGATGATCAAGTCTGCCTCACCCGCACGCGGGTCGTCGCGTTCCCACGCGTCCGGACGGTTGATCAGCAGCACGATGTCGGCGTCCTGCTCCAGGGAGCCGGACTCACGAAGGTCGGACAGCATCGGGCGCTTGTCGGTTCGCTGTTCGGGACCACGGTTCAGCTGACTGATCGCGATCACCGGCACCTCGATCTCCTTGGCCAGCAGCTTGAGTTGACGGGAGAACTCGGAGACTTCCTGCTGCCGCGACTCGACCCGCTTGCCGGACGTCATCAGCTGCAGGTAGTCGACCACGACCAGCTTCAGGTCATGCCGCTGCTTGAGCCGACGAGCTTTCGCCCGAATCTCCATCATCGTCATGTTGGGCGAGTCGTCGACAAAGATCGGCGCCTCACTGATCTCACTCATCCGCCGCGCGAGCCGCGTCCAGTCGTCGTCGCTCATCCGACCACCACGCATATCCCCGAGCCGAATGCGCGCCTCGGCGGAAAGCATGCGCATGACGATCTCGGTCTTGCTCATTTCCAGCGAGAAGATGACGCTGCTCATGCCGTGCTTGATCGAACAGGACCGCGCGAAGTCCAAACCCAGGGTCGATTTGCCGACACCAGGTCGCGCCGCGACAATGATCATCTGGCCGGGGTGTAGGCCGTTGGTGACCTCGTCGAGGTCGGCGAAGCCGGTGGGGATGCCCAGGGAGTTGCCGCCGCGGGAGGCGATGGCGTCGATCTCGTCCATGGTGGGCTGCAGCAGTTCCTCGAGCGCGACGTAGTCCTCGCTCATGCTGCGTTCGGTGACCTCGTAGATGGAGGCCTGCGCGCGGTCGACGATCTCGGTGACGTCGGCGCCCTCGGCGCCCTGGTAGCCGAGTTGAACGATCCTTGTTCCCGCTTCGACGAGCCTGCGCAGGATCGCCTTCTCCGCGACGATCTCCGCGTAGTAGCCGGCGTTCGCCGCTGTCGGGACCGTCGCGATCAGCGTGTGCAGGTAGGGGGCGCCGCCGACTCGGCGGAGTTCGCCGCGGCGTTCGAGTTCGGCGGAGACCATGATCGGGTCGGCGGGTTCGCCGCGGCCGTACAGGTCGAGCACGCAGTCGTAGATCATCTGGTGCGCCGGGCGGTAGAAGTCGCCGGGGCGCAGCGCCTCGATCACGTCGGCGATGGCGTCCTTCGACAGCATCATGCCGCCGAGCACACTCTGCTCGGCCGCGAGGTCCTGCGGTGGCTGCCGGTCGAGACCGTGCTCGGGGCCGCTCGGCATCGGCGGCAAAGAGCGGTCATCGGTCAGCGCCACGCGGCCCTCCTTCGCACATCTGTTCGGTCCGACGGTACGTCGGCACGGCGGCACGGCGACATTTCGGTGCCGCCGGGCCGACGCTAGAACCCCGATCGGCCGCTTGCAAACGACCTTGGGGACACAACTGTGGATAACTTGTGGATGCTTTGGGACACCTGCGTACAGCTGCCCGCGTACCTGTGTACAACTTGGGGATAACTACATCAGTCTCATAAGAACGCCCAGGTCAGAGGCTGTGTACAAGGTGTGGAGAAAACTCTCCCACGATCGCCCGGCGTGTCGCGATTAATCGCCGCTTCGGCGTGTCGTCACGGGCGTCACCCCGGTGGGTGAACACGACCTGTGGACAACTTGGGGACAGTGGGTGCGAACGCGAAACCGCCCCTTCCGCTCGCGGCGGAAGGGGCGGTTTCGGTTGGACGGGGGTCAGCCCGCCGCGTTCACCTCGACGGTGAAGGCGGCGGTGACGTCCGGGTGGAGCCGCACGTTGACCGAGTGCTTGCCGACCGTCTTGATGTGGCCGGCGAGGTCGATCGCGCGCTTGTCGAGCACCGGGCCACCGGCCGCCTTGACGGCGGCGACGATGTCGGCGGTGGTGATCGAGCCGAACAGCTTGCCCGAGTTCGACGCGGCCTTGGCGGCCAGCGGCACGCTGCCCAGTGCGGTCAGCGCTCCCTTGACCTCCTTGGCGTGGTCGAGGTCGCGGATCCGGCTGGCCTCCTGGGCCCGGCGGATGACCTGGACCTGCTTCTCGGCACCCTTGGTGGCGAGGATCGCGTAGCCCTTGGGCAGCAGGTAGTTGCGGCCGTAGCCGTCCTTGACCTCGACGGCGTCGCCGGGGCCACCAAGTCCACTCACGTCAGTGGTGAGGATGAGCTTCATGATGCGTCTCCTCCTGATCAGCGAGCGGTCGAGGTGTAGGGAAGCAGGGCGACCTCGCGTGCGTTCTTCACCGCGATGGCGACGTCCCGCTGGTGCTGGCTGCAGTTGCCCGTCACGCGACGCGCGCGGATCTTGCCGCGGTCGGAGATGTACTTGCGCAGCAGCGTGGTGTCCTTGTAGTCGATGTTCACCGGACGGTCCTTCTTCACGTCCTTGCAGAACACGCAGACCTTCTTCTTGGGCTTGCGAATCGGTGGCTTGGCCACGTCTTACTCCTGGGTTCTATCTAGTGAAAGAGTCTGGGGTGAGCGCGGTGCAGTGCGCTTTAGAAAGGAGGCTCGTCGTTGAAGCCGCCGCCGCCACCGCCGCCTGACGGAGGTGCGGAGCCCCACGGGTCGTCAGCGGGCGGAGCGGACTGGCCGGAGCCACCGCCGCCGTAACCGCCGCCGCCACCGGTGCCTCGGCTGACCTTGTTGACCTTGGCGGTCGCGTACTTGAGCGAGGGGCCGACCTCGTCGACCTCAAGCTCGATGACCGTGCGCTTCTCGCCCTCGCGGGTCTCGTAAGACCGCTGCTTGAGCCGTCCGCTCACGATCACCCGCGAACCACGGGTCAGCGACTCGGCCACGTTCTCGGCCGCCTGTCGCCAGATGTTGCACCGCAGGAAGAGCGCTTCGCCGTCTTTCCACTCGCCGCTTGCCTTGTCGAACGTGCGGGGGGTGGACGCGACCGTGAAGCTGGCCACGGCAGCACCCGACGGGGTGAAGCGCAATTCAGGATCGGCGGTCAGATTCCCGACCACCGTGATCGTCGTGTCACCAGCCATCGTTTGCCTCCCTGTCCCGTCAGGCGTTCTCGCGCCGCATGACCTTGGTCCGCAGCACGGATTCCTGCAGGGACAGCTGGCGGTCCAGCTCCTTCACAGCCGCGGGCTCCGAGATGATGTCGAGCACGGCGTAGATGCCTTCGGCGTGCTTCTTGATCTCGAAGGACAGGCGGCGCTTGCCCCAGATTTCGACCTTCTCGACGTTTCCGCCCGACGTGCGGATCACGTTGAGGAACGTGTCGAGCGACGGAGCGACAGTGCGCTCGTCGAGTGTGGGGTCGAGGATGACCATAACCTCGTAATGACGCATGAAGACCACTCACCTCCTGTGGACTCGCGGCCACGGACATTCCGTGGCAGGAGGGTCTGCGGACAGAGCGTAACAGCGGCCGGTCAGGCCCTGCGCAGCACCCAGGTGCGGACCAGTGCACCAGTGACCACCGACAACGCGAGAACCGCCAGCAGGATCGGCAGGCCGACGGTGTTGCCCGCACCCGCGGGCAGCGCCTGAGCGTCACCGGCGGTGCGGAAGCCCGCGGTGTCGGTGTCGCCACTCAGCAACCCGAATTCCGGGCTGTAGCCGGGGATGCTGCCGTAGCGGGCGCTGGGCGATGGCACGAACAGCCCCGCCTTGGCGAACGGGATCGACCCGTAGTCGCGCTTGGCGGCCCCGGCGAGCGCGGCGCCGTCATAGAGTCGGAGCTGGTCGGGCACGGTGTAGCCGCCGACCGGCTGGGCGTTCGGGGTGGTCGCCGGGTTGCCCGCCGGGCCGCCGGGCTTGTTGCCGGGGGCGGTCTTCGACGGGTTGAGCGCGCGCACGGCCATGCCGCACTTCTCGGTGATCAGCTGGTGGACGCGCGCGACCGCTGCGTCGGTATGCAGGACCAACTCGCCCATCGGGCGCACGACGGTCGCCACGGCGTCCGCGATCACCGACCCTGGGATCTCGCCCGCTCCGTCGGGGACCTCGCCGACCGGGATCGACGCGCCGAGCGGGAAGGCGATGCCCACGGCCGTCCCGCGCAGCATGCCCAGTCCCTCGGTCTCGCGGACGGCCTGGCTGACCAGGCCCGCGACCGCGATCCGGGCGAGCGTGACCGGCTGGCCCTTGAAGGCGATGACGGACTGGGAGCAGTCCACGGCGACGAACGGTATGGGGGCCGCACCGGCCTGCGCCGGTCCGAGGGAGACCGCGGCACCCGCGGCGAGCAATGCGAGAGCAGAGCTGATCAGTCGCCGCACCCGGTACACCCTTCCGTGTCGTACGCCACTACCGGGTGAACGATAGACCGGCGATCAAGTCACGCGGTCATGCGGCGGAGAACCCAGGTCCGGACCAGTGCGGCGGTGACGCCGGACAGGGCCAGCACGGCGAGCAGGATCGGGAACGCGATGCGGTTGCCGCCGATCGGGGTCAGCGCGTCGGCGTGGCCCGCGGCCTGGACGCCGTCGGTGTCGTTGTTCGTGCCGAGGATGCCGAACTGCGGCGAGTACCCGGGGACGCCGCCGCCGTAGCGGACGCCGGGCGACGGGGAGAACAGTCCGGCCTTGGCGAACGGCAGGTTCGAGTAGTCGGCCGTCGGCGAGCGGCCGAAGTTGTAGTTCGGGCTGAAGAACATGCCGCCCGCGCTGGGGACGCCGCCGACCACGGGCTGGTTCGAGCCCGGGAGCGCGCCGCCGCCGTTCGAGCCGCCAGGGGTGCCGCCGGTCCCGCCGCCGGGAGCGCCCGGGGTGGTGCCGGGCGGCTGGGTGGGGTTTGTCGGGTTGCCGGGCAGTGGCAACGCCGCCACACCCTGCTCGACCGCGCCCGCGACAGCCTTGGTGCCTTCCTGGACAGGCGCGGCAGCGGTGTTCACCACGGTGACGACGACGGCGCAGCCCGAGGTCAGTGCGTCCTGCACGCCGGTGACGATGCCGCCGAGAACTGGCCCGATCAGCGGCACACCTTGGATGGCGCTACGGATGCGGGGCACGGCCGCGGCGGCGATGGTGCCGCCGGAGATGGTGGTGTTGGCTGAGGGGATGGTGCCGATGGGGATGTTGCCCATGCCGGAGACAGCGGTGCTGACCCCGCCCGCCAGGGTCCCCCCGACCAGCGGAACCGCGCGGACCACGGACAGCACTGGGTCGAGGACGGCGGCGGGGCTCAGGGAGATCGGGGTGCCAGGAGTTCCCTGGACGCTTGTCGAGCAGTCGCCCAGGACGATGGGGGACGCGGCCGCCGCGGTGCCGGAGGTGAGGCTTGCGAGCGCTCCGCCCAGCACAAGGACGAGGCCGGTGGCGAACGTCTTGTAGCGGCGTCGCATGGTCACCCCTTCAGGATACCGACAAGTAGCTTCTATGAAAGAAACGACGGTAACCGCTCATCGTGACGGCGACCAGGCCTGATTAGGTGCAAATCACCCGTGCAGGGCATCTGCTTGCCACCGAGGGTCTTGTCTGTGGGTGCCGACGACTACGCTCGCGATCCATGAGCATCGGTGCCCATGTCCGCGACGACGACCCCGTCGGTGCCGCGCGCGAGCGCGAGGCCGAGGTCGTCCAGTTCTTCCTGTCCGACCCGCAGAGCTTCAAGGCACCACAGCCCCATCCGCAGACCGCGGAGTTGCTCGCGTCCGATCTGACGGTGTTCGTCCATTCGCCCTATCGGGTGAACATCGCCTCGACGAACAATCGGATTCGCATTCCGTCGCGAAAGCTCGTCGTGCAGCACGCGGAGGGCGCGGCCCAGGTCGGAGCCAAGGGCCTGGTCGTCCACGGCGGCCACCTGGGCGCCGACGAGGACCCCGCGATCGGGATCGACAACTGGCGGAAGTTCTTCGAGCGGCAGCAAGCCGACGGCGGCTTCGCGGTGCCGATCCTGATCGAGAACACCGCGGGCGGCGACAACGCCATGGCCCGCCGCTTCGACATGCTCGCCCGGCTCTGGGACGCCGTCGGCGAGTTCGGCGCCGGTTTCTGCCTCGACACCTGCCACGCGTTCGCGGCGGGCGAGGATCTGGTCGACATCACCGATCGGGTGATGCGAATCACAGGGCGGATCGACCTGGTGCACCTGAACAGCTCACGCGACGAGTTCGGCTCGACCCGCGACCGGCACGCCAACATCAAGACTGGCACGATCGACGCCAAGCAACTAGTCGACGTGGTCGCGGCGGCAGGCGCCCCGGTGGTGGTCGAGACCCCGTCCGACGGCCAGGCGGAGGACATCGCGTTCCTGCGCGAGGCGCTCGGCCGGTGAGCGCCGTGCCCGCGGGGGTGGCGGTGTCAGGGAAGGCGGAAAGCGCAGTGCCCGAGGCACCGCAGGACAGTTCGACGGTGCTCCGGCTCGGTCGCGCGTCTCTGGCCCTGCTCGTGCTCCTCTGCGGGTTCACCCTGCTGCTCGGCTTCGCGAACAAGGACAGGTGCGCGGGCCCCGAGTTCGACCAGTGGGGACGCAGCGGGCCCGACTTCCACGAGCGCAAGTACGCCGACGTCTGCTACTCCGACATCCAGTTCCTCTGGATCGGCCGCGACGTCGACCGCCATGTGTTCCCGTACGTGCACGGGTCGATCAACGAGAACGGTGAGCTCGCGGGCGGCACCGTCGAGTACCCGGTGCTCACCGGGCTGATGATCTGGGCGGGCGCGCTGTTCGCCGACACCGACGCGGGCTTCCTGCTGGCCTCGGCGCTGCTCATGGCGCCATTCGGCCTGGTGACGGCGTGGCTGCTCGGCAGGCTCTCGCGCTGGCGGGCGTTGATCTGGGCCCTGTCGCCGCCGCTGGTGCTCTACGCGTTCCACAACTGGGAGCTCCCGGTCGTGCTGTGCGCGGTGGCCGCTGTCTACGTCGTGCACCGCGGCTGGGGCAAGCGCGGTGTCGACCGCCCGCTGATGCAGCGTGCATCGGTGAGTGCGGTCCTCCTCGGCCTCGGGTTCGCGTTCAAGCTGTATCCGGCGATCTTCGTTCTCCCGCTGATGCTCTTTGTCCTGACCGGTGGGCGGGGCGGCAAGGAGCTGGCCGAGGGCAAGACCCGTGACGTGGCGGGCATGGTCCGGGTGGCGCTGATCGCGGTGGGCACGGCGATCGCGGTCAACATCCCGTTCGCGGTCGCGGGCTTCGAGGGCTGGCTGGCGTCGTTCGTCTTCCAGGGCCAGCGCAAGGCCGACATCACGGCCAACTCGATCTGGTTCTGGGGCTTCCGCCCGGACTCCGACCCGGGCAACGACTCGGTGCAGGAGTTCATCAGCTTCGCCTCACCGGTCCTGGTGATCGCGTCGTTCATCGCCGCGTGCGCGGTGGGCTGGGTCCGCTACCAGCGCGAACGCACATACCCGTGGGTCGCGGTGTCCGCGGCGATGCTGTGCGGCTTCCTGTTGCTGCACAAGGTCCACTCGCCGCAGTACACGTTGTGGCTGGTCCCGATGTTCGTCCTGCTGAGGATCCGCTGGGGCTGGATCGCGGCGTACTTCGTCGCCGATTTCGCCATGGGCGTCGGCATCTTCCTGTGGTTCGCCAGGATCGCCGCCCGGCTGCCGTCGGGTGTCTACGACAGCTTCAGCGCCCAGCTGGTCATGATCGGCGTGTGGGGACGCGCGGGCCTGTTGGTGGGTCTGTTCATCGCGTTCCTGACGGCGGATTTCGCGGTCGACGAGGACGAGGTCGAGACCCCGGCGCGGGTCTAGACCAACTCGGCCTGGCGCTCGATCGGGCGCAGCGCGGTCCGGCGCCTGCTCACCAGTGATTCCACGGTGATCACGGCAAGCGCCAGCCACACCAGGCCGAAGCCGACCCAGCGTGCCGTCGTCATGGCTTCGTGGAACACGAGCAGGCCGACCGCGAACTGGACGACCGGCGCGGTGTACTGCAGCAGGCCGAGCGTCGTCAGGGATACCTTTGTCGCCGCCGTGCCGAACATCAGCAGCGGCACCGCCGTGATCACGCCGGTGCCCACGAGCAGGACCGCCTGCAGCCAGCCCGCCTGGCCGAAGGTTCCGCTGCCGCCGGCGAGCAGGAATGTCAGCGCGATGGGGGCGAGCACCATCGTCTCGATCGTGAGGCCCTCGGTCGACCCGACGTCGGCCTTCTTCTTCATCAGCCCGTAGGTGGCGAACGAGAACGCCAGGATCACCGCGATCCACGGCACCCGGCCATAGTCGAAGGTCAGTTCGACCACCGCGGCGAACGCGATGGCGAGCCCGATCCACTGACCGGGCCGTAACCGTTCGCCGAGGACGACCACGCCGAGCAGGATCGTGACCAGTGGGTTGATGAAGTACCCGAGCGAGGTCTCCACGACCTGCCCGCTGTTGACGCCGTAGATGTACACGCCCCAGTTGACCGCGATCACCACGGCGCCGACGCCGATGAATGCCAACCGGCGGCGGTCGGCGAAAACGGCTTTGAGCCGGGTCCAGCGGCGGGCCACGATCGTCAGAACCGCGACGGCGACCTGTGACCAGACGATGCGGTGGGCGAGGATCTCGATCGGACCGGCAGGTGCCAGGAGCGGCCAGTAGAGGGGGAAGAAACCCCAGGTCAGGTACGCGCCGAGACCGAGGAAGAAGCCTCGTCGCTGTCCGGACACCGGGTTCCTCCTGTGACATGGCGCCGCCTTCGGCGGCGCGGCGACCGAGCGGGCGGGCCGTCAGGTCACAGCGCGAAACCCCGCATCGTTATTCCACGAGGGCAGGGGTGCGGCGGGGGAGGATGAATTTGTCCGGGGCGCCGTCGAGCACGCCGCCCGCCGGGTCGTCCTCGCCGTACTGGCGGACCAGGTCGCGGGCCGGGCGGTAGATTTCGTAGATCACCAGGGCGCACAGGGCCAGGACCGCGATGTCGCGGGCGACGACGAACCCCAGGAACCAGTCCTCGGGCAGGCCCTTCTGGCTCTCACCCAGGTAGTAGGCCATGCGCGGGGCCCAGACCAGGGCGTCGATCGTCATCCAGGCGAGCAGCGGTTTCCAGCGCGGGATGGCCAGCACGGCGATCGGGACGAGCCACAGCGAGTACTGCGGGCTCCACACCTTGTTGGTCAGCAGGAACGCCGCCACCACGAGGAAGGCCAACTGGGCCACCCGCGGCCGCGTCGGCGCGTGCCAGGCGACGAACGCCACGCCCGCGCAGCACAGCAGGAACAGGGCGGCGGTCACCAGGTTCAGCACCGTCGGCGACTCGCCGAACGCGAGCGGACCGTCGAAGCCGGACCAGCCGGTGAAATGCATGATCACGTTGTAGATCGAGTCGGGGTCGGCCCCCCGGTCCGAGTTGCGCCGGAAGAACTCACCCCAGCCGCGCCGGGTCGCTTCCGGCAGGAAGATCGTGGCGTTGACCGCGGCCCACGTCACCACCGCCGCGACCGCCGTCCGCGCCCACACCTTCGTGTGACCCGACCGGATACACAGGACGAGCAGCGGCCCGAGCAGGAACAGCGGATAAAGCTTCGCCGCGCCACCGAGCCCGAGCAGGATGCCCGCGAGCACCGGTTTCTTGCGCGCCCACGCGAGCAGGCCCGCGGCGGCGAATGCGGTGGCGAGGGTGTCGAAGTTGGTGAACGCGTGCACGATGACCAGCGGCGACAGCGCGATGAACGCCGCGTCCCACGGTCTGCGCCGCGCTGTGCGGGCGACCGCCCAGATGGTCACCAGCCAGGCCAGCGCCAGCCAGAACGCGCTGATGTCGAAGTAGACGACCACCGGCAGCCCACTCGGCAGCCACCCGGCGGCGGCCAGCGACACCCAGCCCTGGGCGAGCTTGGCGTTGAACCACTGGAACATCCCGGTGATCACCGGGTACTCCATGAACCGCTCGTGCTGGGTCGGCTTGCCCTCGTCGTCGAACCAGCTGGTCAGGTACGGGAAGCCACCCTGGTCGAGCCGCTCGGCGGAGTACAGCGGGACGATGTCGGAGTAGCACATGGCCACGAACTGGCGGCCGGATCGCCAGTCCAGCTCCAGCTGCCCGTTGCCCGCGTCGTACTGCTGGATACAAGGCGCCTTCGCGAACCACCCAAGGGTCAGCGCCACCACCCCGATGAGCAGCGCGGCCCGCAGCGGCGTCCAGAACCAGTGCCTGCCCACGGCCGCGTGCCTGCCGGTCACCCCACCGAACGGCGCACTGGCGTGCCGGGCGAGGGACTCCCCCCACGTCGGCCGCACGCGCTCGCGGGGCCCCAACGACGCGGTGTCATCCGTGCCCACCTGCCCCGACCCGGGCGACTCACCATCTTCGACTGACACGCGCGCGATGCTACGGGCAAACCCCGCTGGAGGACGCGGCAACGGCGATCTACTCATCAACAGACAACGGACGGGTGGGCGCAAGA
>NZ_JBOHGC010000346.1:0-14269 GCF_050699995.1 Actinokineospora sp.
GCCCGGCTGCTCCACCGCGAGGGCGCTTCGGAGAGCCAGGTGGCCGACCACCTCGTCGCCGCCGACCAGCCCGACGGGACCTGGGCGGTCGCCGTCCTGCGCCACGCGGCGCGCGAGGCCCTCGCCGCCGACCGGCTCGACCTTGCCGTCGCCCGACTCGACCTCGCCGCCCGGTGCTGCGTCGACGAGACCGAGCACGCCGACATCGTCACCCATCTGCTGCGCATCGAGTGGCGGTCCAACCCGACCGCCGCGCTGCGCCACCTCACCCCCCTGCTCGACGCGCGGGCGCGCGGCACGCTGGCCGACCACAACGCCGTTCACCTGGCCAAACACCTGTTCTGGTCCGGCCACACGGAGGACCTGGCGGGCACGCTCGCGGGTCTGGCGGCCTCGGTGGCGACGGGTGAGAAGCCCAAGTCCGGCCACATCGGTCTTGTCGTCGGCTGGCTGTCCTTCGTCAACCCGGTCGCGCGCGCCCGGATCAAGGTGCTCCCGAAGCCGTCCGGCCGCAACGACCCGTGGAGCCGCGCGGGCGCCCTGCTCGACCGCATCCGGGCAGGCGAGTCCGACGCGCGCACGGCGACCGACGCCGAACACATCCTCCGCAGCTGCCGCCTCGGCGAACAGGCCTTCGGCGCCCAGGTCTCGGCGCTGGCCGCCCTGATCCACGCCGACCGCGTCGATCGGGCAGCCACCTGGTGCGCGTCCCTGCTGGCCGAGGCGACCAAGCGCAGGTCGGTGACCTGGCAGGCCGTCCTCAACGGCGTGCGCGGCGAGATCGCCCTGCGTCAAGGCGACCTCCCCGCCGCCGCGAGGTACGGCCGGATCGCCACCGATGGCCTCTCGGCCCAGAGCTGGGGCGTCGCCATCGGCTCGCTCCTCGCGACCCGGGTCAGCGCCGCCACCGCCATGGGCGACCACCAGCACGCCGCCGACCTCCTCCGGCAGCCGGTCCCCGACCCGGTCTTCGAAACCCAATTCGGCGTCCAGTACCTCTACGCGCGTGGGCAGCACTATCTGGCCACCGACCGCCCCCACGCCGCCCTAGGTGAGTTCCAACGGGCAGGCGAACTGCTGCGGGCCTGGTCGATCGACCTCCCCACCCTCGTTCCGTGGCGCGCGGGCGCGGCCCAGGCCTTGGTCGCCCTCGGCAACCGGGAGGCGGCCCGCGGCCTCATGACAGAGCATCTGGCGCTGCCGGGGTGCCGCGGCCCCCGCACCAGGGGCATCGGCCTGCGGGTCCTGGCCGCCACCGTCGACCCGACCCACCGCGTGTCGGTCCTGGCGGAAGCCGTCGACTCCCTCCACCTCAGCGGTGACCGGTTCGAACTGGCCCGGGCTCTCACCGACCTGAGCCACGCGCACAGCGAGGTCGGAGCGGCCGAGAAGGCCAGGGCAGTAGCCCGCCGCGCCCTGCAGATGGCCAAGCGCTGCCAGGCCGAACCCCTGAGCCGAACCCTGCTGCCCGGCCGCGCGAGCGACGAACCGCACCGAATGCCGGAACCGGATCGCCCCAGCCTCGACGTCCTGAGCGAAGCGGAACGCAGGGTGGCGGTACTGGCGGCGCTGGGCCACACCAACCGGGAAATCGGCGGAAAGCTGTACATCACGGTGAGCACCGTCGAACAGCACCTGACCAGGGTCTACAAGAAGCTGAAGGTCACCCGCAGGACGGACCTCCCAGCAGGCCTGCCAAGGCAACTGCAAACCCAGGACGACCGCTGAGAACCCTGAACACGATGGGCCGAACAGGCGCCAAGGATCAGGAAAGCGAGGCGCGAACAAGACCGACCACAGCCCCCATGTGGTCATTCAAAAAGAAGTGCCCACCAGGGTAAACCTCCAAAGAAAACCCCACTGCGGTATGCGAAGCCCACGCTCGGGCGTCGTCAAGAGACGTAGTGGGGTCATCGTCTCCGGTCAAAGCCACGATCGGCATGGCCAAAGGCGGCCTGGACACATACCGATAAGTCTCCACCGCCCGGAAGTCATTCCGCACCGACGGCAGAATCAGCTCCACCAACCCAGGCTCGTCAAGCAAAGCCGTGTCAACACCACCAAGCCGCCTCATCGCCGCGATCACACCAGCGTCATCCGCCTCATGAACCCGCTCCCCGTCCCGGACAATCGAAGCCGCACGCCGCCCAGAGGTGAACAGTCGGTGGGCGATGATTCCGCGTTCCTGAAGCCGCGACGCCAGTTCGAACGCCACCGCCGCCCCCATGCTGTGGCCGAGCAGGGTCAACGGCCGGTCCGCCCAGGGCGCGATCACGTCGGCCAGTCGGTCGGCCAGTTCGCGCACCGAGTCGATCATGGGTTCGGCGGCCCGGTCCTGTCGTCCCGGGTACTGCACGGCCAGCACGTCGACGTCCGGGGAGAGGGCTTTGGACATCGGAAAGTAGTAGCTCGCGGACCCGCCCGCGTGCGGCAGGCAGACCAGTCGGTGGGCCGCCGCGGGGGCTGGATGGAATCTGCGGACCCACAGGTCGTCAGTCGGTAACGGCATACCAACTAGACTGCCCGCATCCCCGCCAGGCGTGTAGATGAGGTACCACTGTGCTGACCATGCAGGACGCGTTGATCGCCTTGACCAAGTACTGGACCGATCGCGGCGCCATGGTGGTGCAGCCGGTCAACACCGAGGTCGGTGCGGGCACGCTGAACCCGGCGACGGTGCTCCGCATCCTCGGCCCGGAGCCGTGGCGGGTGGCCTACGTCGAGCCCAGTGTGCGGCCCGACGACGCGCGCTACGGGGAGAACCCGAACCGCCTGCAGACCCACACCCAGTTCCAGGTCATCCTCAAGCCCGACCCGGGCAACCCCCAGGAGCTCTACCTGGGCAGCCTCGAGGCGCTTGGCGTCGACGTCGCCGCGCACGACGTGCGGTTCGTCGAGGACAACTGGGCCTCTCCGGCGCTGGGCATGTGGGGGCTCGGCTGGGAGGTCTGGCTCGACGGCCTGGAGATCACCCAGTTCACGTACTTCCAGCAGGCTGGTGGCGCGCCGCTGGAGCCGGTGTCGGTGGAGATCACCTACGGCATCGAGCGGATCATGATGGCGCTGCAGGGCGTCGACCACTTCGCGAACATCGCGTACGCGCCGGGCATCTCCTACGGCGAGGCGTTCGGCCAGGCCGAGTACGAGATGAGCCGGTTCTACCTCGACGACGCCGACGTCGACAGCCAGCGCAGGCTCTTCGAGGAGTACGCCGCCGAGGCCCGCAGGCTGCTCGACGCCCGCCTGCCGGTGCCCGCGCACGTGCACGTCCTCAAGTGCTCGCACGCGTTCAACATCCTCGACTCGCGTGGCGCGGTCAGCACCACCGAGCGCGCGAAGGCGTTCGCCCGGATGCGTGGCCTGGCCCGCGAGGTCGCCGCGCTGTGGGCTGAGCGCCGCACCGAGCTGGGGCACCCGCTCGGCGCCGTCGAGGCGCCTGCCGCCGCGGCCGTGCCGACCGAGTTCGCCGAGGTCAGCGGGGACAACACGCTGCTGTTCGAGATCGGCGCCGAGGAACTGCCGCCGCACGAGGTCACCCGGACCGCCGAGGCCGTGCGCCGCGCGCTGACCCAGAAGCTGGCCGCGACCCGACTCGCGCACGGCGACATCACCACCTACGCCACCCCCCGCCGCGTCGTCGCGATCGTCGACAGCGTGTCCGACCGTGAGCCGGACGCCGAGCGCACCGTGCGCGGCCCGCGCGAGTCGGCGGCGTTCGACGCCGACGGCAACCCGACCAAGGCCGCCGCCGGGTTCGCCCGCGGCCAGGGCGTCGACCCGGCCACGCTGCGGCGCGTCGAGGTCGACGGGGTGAACTACGTGGGCATCACCAAGACCGACGTCGGCCGCGGCGCGGTCGAGGTGCTCAGCGGGATCCTCGGCGAGGTCGTCTCCGAGCTGCGCTCGGACAAGAACATGCGCTGGAACGACCCGAAGCTGTCGTTCACCCGCCCGGTCCGCTGGCTGCTCGCCCTCCTCGGCGACACGCCCGTCCCGGTGGCCGCGTCCTCGCTCGCCGCGGGCACGGTCACCCGCGTGCACCGCACCGCCGCGCAGCCCGAGGTCGCCGTCGCGTCCGCCGCCGACTACCCGGCTTTCCTTGCCTCCCATGGCATCGTGGTCGACCAGGCGGAGCGCCGCGCCCGGATCATCGCCGCCGCGCGGGACCTCGCCGCGTCGGCCGGCGGCACCGTCGACTTCGACGGCGAGTCGGCCCTGCTCGACGAGATCACCAACCTGGTCGAGGAGCCCAACGCGCTGCTCGGCTCGTTCGAGCGGCGCTACCTCGACCTGCCCGCCGAGATCCTCACCACGGTCATGCGCAAGCACCAGCGCTACCTCCCGGTGCGGGCCGCCTCCGGTGAGCTGCTGCCGCACTTCGTGGCCGTGGCCAACGGTTCCTGCGACCACGACAAGGTGCGCGCGGGCAACGAGGCGGTCCTGCGGGCCCGCTACGAGGACGCCAGCTTCTTCTGGCGCGCCGACCTGGAGACCCCGCTGGAGAAGATGAAGGACGGGATCGCCAAGCTCGCCTTCGAGGAGAAGCTCGGCTCCGTCGCCCAGCGCGCCGACCGCATCGGCGTGGTGGCACAGGAACTCGCCCGCGGCGTCGAGCTGTCCGAAAAGGACACCGAGACGCTGTCCCGGGCGGCCGCGCTGGCCAAGTTCGACCTGGGCTCGCAGATGGTCATCGAGCTGACCAGCCTCGCGGGCACCATGGCCCGTGAGTACGCGCGCCGCTCCGGGGAGACCGAGGCCGTCGCCCAAGCCCTGTTCGACATGGAGCTTCCGCGAGGTGGTGGCGGGGCCGTCCCGTCCACCGTCCCGGGCGCCCTGCTGGCCCTGGCCGACCGCTTCGACCTGCTGGCGGGCCTGTTCGCCATCGGCGCGAAGCCCACCGGCAGCTCCGACCCGTTCGGCCTGCGCCGCGCGGCCGCCGGTGTCGTGGCGATCCTGCGGGCCCACCCGGTCCTGCGCCCGATCACCATCCCCGCCGGCCTCGCCGCCGCCGCGGACCGGATCCGCGCCCAGGGCATCGAGGTCTTCGACGCGGTCCTCGCCGACGTCGCCGAGTTCGTCGTGAAGCGCTACGAGCAGCACCTGCTCGACGCGGGCAACGCCCACGACCTGGTGGCCGCGGTCCTGCCGCTGGCCCACGCCCCGGCTGCCGCGGACGAGACGCTGACCGAGTTGTCGGCCCGCGTCACCGACCCGGACTTCGCCGCCCTGGCCGCCGCTCTGCAGCGGGTGCGCCGGATCGTCCCCGCCGACACCGCCGTGTCCTACGACCCGGCCGCGCTGGTGGAGCCCGCGGAGCTGGCCCTGCACGAGGCGTTCGTCAAGGCGCGCTCGGCCGGGTCGGACCTGGCCGGATTCGCGGAGGCCGCGTCGGTGCTGACCGCCCCGGTCAACACGTTCTTCGACGACATCCTGGTGATGGCGGAGGACCCAGCCGTGCGCGCCGCGCGCCTGGGTCTTCTCGCGTCGATCCGTGATCTCGCCGCCCCTGTCTTGGACTGGCAGTCCCTGACCACCAGCCTGGAGGGCTAGCGGTAGTGGTTACGCCCAGCCTCGGCTGACCATCGCTCAGCGTGGTCGAGGCGGCCTAGACCCTTGTAGGCGCTGCCAAGCACGGACGCCGCCCGTCCGCTGAGGAGTGTCAGGCCGCGTTCGCGGGTGATGGCTCGGGCTCGGTTGGCGGTGCGGATGGCGGCGCGGAAATCGCCGAGGGCCGCCTCGTCGCGGGCCAACCCGATGAGCGCGTCGAGGACGATCGTCGGGAAACCCATTCCCTCCGCCACACTCAGCGCCAGCTCGTGCTCCCGCTTGGCCGCGGCGAAGTCTCCCCGCGCGTGCAGCGACTCGGCGAGCGCGTGCCGGGCGAACACCATCGGTTCCGCTGCCGGGAAGTTCTGCGCCGTCTCCAGCGCGCTCCGCGCGTCCGCCAGACCGCCTGCCAGGTCTCCACTGTCGCGCCTCACCAGGCTGCGGTAGCAGAGCACGGCGACCATGCTCAGCGGCGATGAGAACTGCCGGTAGGCATGGATCGCCTCGGTGAGGTGGCTTTCGGCCTCGGCCAGGTTCCCCAGGTCGTAGTGGATGAGGCCCAGATCGCCGGTGTTGCGCATCTCGGCGGCGCGCAGGCCCGCCGCCTGGTTGAGGTCGCGGGCGCGGGTCTCATGTGCCAGGGCCGAATCGAGGTGCCCGAGTTCGCGGTAGGTCATCGCCAGCAGCGACTGGGCGGTGGCCTCACCGCGTGCCGCGCCCGCGTCGCGGGTCAGCTCGACGGACTTCATGGCGTGGGGCAGTGCGTCGCGGGGGCGGCCGCACAGCATCAGCATGGCGCCGAGGTTGTTCTCCGCGGCCCACAGCCCGCGTGCCCACTCGGCCTTGGCGC
The DNA here is from genome assembly GCF_050699995.1 of Actinokineospora sp. Taxonomy (GTDB): domain Bacteria; phylum Actinomycetota; class Actinomycetes; order Mycobacteriales; family Pseudonocardiaceae; genus Actinokineospora. The sequence continues at coordinate 6,398 of NZ_JBOHGC010000346.1, forward strand.
ACCACTCCCTCGCCGTTTCCAGCTCCGCGGTCGCACGGGTGACGTCGTTGGCGGCGATCGACTGGGCGGCGAGGAGAAGCCACATCGAAGCCTGCCCGTGCGGGTCGCCGACCCGTTGCGCGGCGCCCAAAGCGCAGCTGCCGACCTCGCGCCACTGGCGCAGATACCCGGTGCCGTGGAAGAAGGAACGTAGTGCGTCGGCGAGGTGCCACCCGTATTCGGCGGGTCCGTGCGCACAGGCGTGCTCGACGGCCGCCACCAGGTTGGCCCGCTCGGCGGTGAACCAGTCGACGGCCTCGTCGATCCGTAAGGCAGGGGCCTCGCCGACGGATCCCCGCTCCAGTCTGGTGAACTCGGGGGCGATGGTCACCGCCGCGGCGTGCGCCCAGTCCAAAGTGGACGCCAAGACCCGGTTGATCGCGGGGCCGGTCCCGGGGTCGGCCTGAGCAAGTTGGGCGGCGTAGGCGCGCAGCAAGTCGTGGAAGCGGTATCGGCCGGGAAGGTGGTTCTCCAGCAGGCTGGCCGCGATGAGCGTCTTGAGCAGCCGCCGGGCCTCGGCCATCGGCACCTCCGCGACCGCGGCCACGGTCCGCGCGGTGGCGTCCTTGCCGGGTACCGCGCCGAGCCGCCGGAAAAGGGTGCGCGCGCTTTCCGGCAACGCCAGGTAGGAGGACTGGAACGCCAGCGCCACAGCGCTTTCCTCGGCACCGTCGATCACGAGCGCGGGCAGGGTCGACTCCCGCAGTTCGGCGACGAAGTCGGCTATCCGCATCCGCGGTGTGCCCGCGAGGTTGGCCGCCGCGACCCGTGCGGCGAGCGGGAGATTCGCGCACAGCCCGCAGAGTTCGGCGACCGCGTCGGGCTCGGCCTCGACCCGGTCCGCCCCGAGGACCGCGGCGAACAGGGCCAGGGTCTCGCGGTCGGACAGGACGTCGGCGACGACGGTGGCCGCCATGAGTTCGCCGAGCCGGTTGCGGCTGGTGATGACCGTCGTGCAGTGCTGCCCACCCGGCAGCAGCGGGCGCACTTGCGCGGCGTCACGGGCGTTGTCGAGCAGGAGCAGGATGCGCCTGCCCGCGATGCGCGTCCGGTAGAACCGGGTGAGCGTCTCGAGGTCGTCCGGCGCGCCCGTCGGGTCGACGCCGAGGCTGCGCAGGATCTGGACCAGCGCGTCGACCGGACGCACCGGCTCGACGCCGTCGCGGAACCCGCGCAGATCCAGGTAGATCTGCCCATCCGGGTGGTCGTCGGCGATCGAGTGCGCCCAGCGCACGGCCAGCGCGCTCTTGCCCATGCCCGCCGTGCCGCTGATGACGGCCAGTTTCCTGCCGCGAAGGAACCTCAGCTCCTCGTCCCGCCCGACGAACACCGGTGTGCGGTGGGGCAGTTCCGCGGGCACGGCGGGGTCTTCGTCCGCCGCGGTGAGCACCTCCGCGTGCGCACGCCGCAGGTGAGCTCCCGGCTCCACCCCGAGTTCGTCGAGCAGCCGGGCGCCCGTCGTCCGGTAGACCTCCAGCGCTTCGGCGACGCGGCCCGCGCCGTGCAGCGCGGTCATCAGGTAGGCCGAGAACGGCTCGCGCAGCGGGTTCTCGGCGACGAGCGCGCGCAGTCTCCCGACGAGTTCGGCGTGCCGCCCGAGCGCGAGATCGACTTCAGCGCCCCGCTCCTCGGCGGAGAGCCGCTTCTCGTCCCATTGCGGGGCGAGGTCCATGCGCAGGGATTCCGACGGAATGTCGACCAAGGCGTGACCGCGCCACAGCGCCAGCGCGGCACGCAGCTCGCCGGATTCGGCGGCGAGGTCGCCTGCGGACCGGGCGGCGCGGGCGCGGGTGAGGTGGCCGTCGAACCGGCCGAGGTCGGTCTGGTCCGCGGCCAGGTCGAGCACGTAGCCCGGCGGTCGGGTCAGGATCGGGGCCGGGCACCCGTCGACGCTGAGGGCCTTGCGCAGCCGCATGAGGTGGTTGTGCAGCGTGGCGCGCGCACTGGCGGGCGGGGAGTGGTCCCACAACCTTTCGACAAGTTCGTCGTTGGACACCATGCGGCCAGGGCACAGGGCGAGGGAAGCCAGCACGACGCGCTGCATCGGCGAGGTGACCGGGACGATCCGTCCCGCGCACCGCACTTCGAGCGGGCCGAGCAGCAACACCTCCACGCGGTCCTCCGGCGCCCCTTCGGCTTGTTAGCCGATTGTTAGAGCCGACTCGCAAGATATCGGCATGGGGCTCACGGAAGTTTCCGGTGGGCCCGAAAGCAGAGAAAAGCTTGACGCTTCAACGTTTCTCCGCTCGATCGCGCCCGTCGGGCACAACCTCGAACATACCGAAAGGCTTCTCGATGTCTAAAGTCAACCGAATCTTCCGGGCCGCCGTCGTCTGCGCCGTGGCCGCCGCCGGAATGGTGACGCTGTCCGCCGCGCCCGCCACCGCCGACCAGCCCTGCTCGTGGCGCAAGCAGCAGCTCTACTTCTACGGTGAGAAGGACGCCAACTTCGGCGGCACCGGGATCGTGACGCTGCTCAACTGCCACCCGAGCAAGACCAAGGCGTCCATCGACGTCAAGGCTGGATTCGACCCGGCGTGCAAGAACATTCCCTTCGGCGCGACCCGCACCTTCGAGTACAACCGGCTCAAGGGCATCGCGTCGTACCGCGCGCCCAAGTGGTGCTGATCCGGTAGTGGAACGCGTACGGCGGTCGGACTCTGTCCGGCCGCCCTGTGCGCGTCAGCCGGTCGAGTGCGGTCCCAGGTCGGCCACCGCGTCGATCTCGATCCGAAACCTGGGGTCGATCAGGCCGCTGACCTCGACCAGGGTCGCGGCTGGGCGCGGGTGTGGGATCACCGCACGCAGGACCTCGCGGACCCCGGCGAGATCGCCGAGGTCCCGCAGGAAATACGTGAGCTTCACGACCGCGCCCCAGTCCACGCCGTGGTCGACCAGGATGGCGTGGATCTTGCCCAGCACCAGCCCGGTCTGCTCGGCCGCCGACTCGGGCACCGAGCCGTCCTCTGTGGACGGAACTTGGCCCGCGACGTACAGCGTCGGCCCGGTGGCCACCCGGCTCATCGAGTAGACGGCATCGCTCATGCCGTCCATTCAACTCCCTAGCTGGGGACCGAGCCGACCATGCCGCCGTCGACGACGATTTCCTGGCCGGTGATGTACGACGAGCGCGGCGAGAGCAGGAACAGGACCGCGTCGGCGATGTCGGTGGGGTCGCCGAGCCTGCCGATGGCGACCTGCCCGCGGAAGAACTCACGGATCTGGTCGTTGCCGGTGACCGCGTCGAACATCTCGGTCTTGATGTGGCCCGGGGTGACCGTGTTGACCCGGATGCCGCGGTCGGCCAGGTCCGGCGCGAGGGTGCGGGCGAGGTTGAGCACGGCGGCCTTGCTCGCGGCGTACACCGAGCCCATGCCCATGCCGCGGTGCACCAGCCACGAGGCGTTGAACACGATCGAGCCGCCGTCGGCGAGGATCGGCAGGGCCTTCTGCACGGTGAAGAAGGCGCCCTTGAAGTTGGTGTCGACGACCTGGTCGAAGTCGGCCTCGGTGATGTCGGCGGTGCGCGCGTTCAGGCCGACGCCCGCGTTGGCGAACACGCCGTCGATGGTGCCGAAGCCGTCCTTGACCGCGGCGATGAGCCGGTCGAGGTCCGCCGTGTTCGACACGTCGGCGGCCACGGTGAGGACGCTGTCGCCGCCGTCGAGTTCCTTGGCCGCGGCTTCGAGCCGTTCGGCGTCGCGGCCCGCGATGGCGACGCGGGCGCCCGCGTCGAGCAGCCGCCGGGCGGTGGCCAGGCCGATGCCGCTGCCGCCGCCAGTGATGAGGACGCTCTTGCCTTCGAATTCGCTCATGCGGTCAGGGTCACATTCGCCCAGCGTGCGGTGCATCTCTGGGATTGCGCCGAACTGCGCACCGCCGAAGATGCCCGGTCGCGCGGGCCGCTGTGATGCTGGCTGGCATGACCACGTTCGACGAGCAGGACGCAGGCATCGCTCTGCCCGCAGACCCGGCCTACGTCGCCGCGACCCAGGTGTTCAACCTCGCCGCGCCGGTGTCCCCGGCCGCCGCCGTGACCGCGCGGACCGTCGAGCAGATCCGCGCGGCGATCACCTACGCCAAGTCCGCGGGCCTCAAGGTCCGCGTGCAGACCACCGGCCACTCGGCCGGGAGCGCGAAGCCGATGGACGACGCGATCCTCGTGCGCACGGAACTCGACGGCGAGGTCTACGTCGACACGGAGCGCCGGGTGGCGCGGATTCCTGCTGGGACGCAGTGGAAAGCCGTCGTGGAGGCGACCGCGCCGCACAGGCTCACCGCGCCGCACGGCTCGGCCGGGACCGTCGGCGTCGTCGGCTACCTGCTGCGCGGCGGCATCTCCTTCTACGGACGCGAACACGGCTTGGCCGTCAACAGCGTGCGGGCGATCGAGTTGGTCACCGCGGATGGCGAGCTGCGTCGGGTGGACGCGGACAACGACCCCGAGCTGTTCTGGGCGCTGCGCGGCGGCGGCGGCGGATTCGGTGTGGTCACGGCGATCGAGGTCGACCTGTTCGCCACGACGTCGGTCGTCACCGGCACCGCGTTCTGGCCCGCCGTGCACGCCCCGAAGCTGCTGACGTTGTGGGAGAAGTGGTGCGAGGACGCGCCGACCGCCGTGTCGACGTCGTTCCGGCTGCTCAACCTGCCGCCGTTCCCGGACATCCCGCCGGAGCTGACCGGCGGGACGATGGTGTGCGTCGACGGTGTCATCCTCGGTGAGGACGACGTGGCCCTGGGTTACGCGGACGACCTGCTGGCCCCGCTGCGCGCGGTCGCCGAGCCGGTGATGGACACCTGGCACGCCACGACCACGCACGCGGTCCTGGAGACGCACATGGACCCCGACGAGCCCGTTCCGGCCCAGGGCGACCACTTCCTGATCACCGAATTGGGTGAAGACGGGATCGCGGAGTTCCTGCGCGTCCTTGGTGAGGGCTCCGGCTCGCCGTTGGTGATGGCGGGCCTGCGCCAGCTCGGCGGCCGGATGGCCGTGCCCGACCCCACCGGTGGCGCGCTGACCCACTTCGACGCCGCCTACGTCTACTCCGGCGCCGGGATCCCGATGGACGCCGAGGTCGCGGCGACAATCGCCGAGCACCTCGCGCTGGCTCGGTCCGCCCTGTCGCCCTGGGACACGGGGCGAACGGCCCCGACCTTCGTCGAGAGCGCCGACCAGCCGCAGGGACACCTCTCGGCCGCGGACATCGAACGGGTGGACGCGGTGCGCAGTCGAGTCGACCCACGAGGACTCTTTCGTGGCGATGTCATGACCAGCACGTCCGCGCTCTGAGGCTTACGCTGGCGATTCAGTCGCCGGCGAGCCGAGGAGCAGGGTCGTGGACCAAGCGATGCCCGAGCAGCGGGTGGCGATTTCGCGCGTCTTCGACGCCCCACGCGAACGCGTGTGGGAGGCGTGGACCCGGCCGGAGCTGGTGAGCCGGTGGTGGGGACCGCACGGGGTGAGCGTGCCGGAGTCGACGATCGAGCTGGACCCGCGGGTGGGCGGCACGTTCAAGCTGACCATGGTCGTCGCCGAGTACGGCATGGAAGTCCCCATGGACTCCCGCTTCGTCGAGTTCGCCGAGAACGAGCTGATCCGCTTCACCGAGCCGAAGCCGTGCCTGCCCCAGATGCAGTCGGTCGACGGGTTGGTGACCTTCGCCGACTTCGACGGCGGCACGGAACTGGGCCTGGACATCAAGATGCGGACCTCGCCGGAGATCCGGGAGCAGTCCGAGGCGGGGTGGGCGGAGAGCTTCGACCGCCTCGCCGAACTCCTGGCCCGATAACCCGCGACCACCGCCCCACCGGACCATACCGCCCGCCTGCAGGAACCCACCCCTGACAGCGAACCCGTCCCACCCGGACAAGATCATCTTTGGGTAGTCATCCCGAGAGGCCACCTCGGGGATGGCTCGTATCCAGGAGGTAAGAGCCTTCGCTTGGCGTTGTTGGCGGATCTTGCTCGACAGCCGATGCCGGCTTGACCAGCACAAATAGAGTTCGCGCACCGCATACACTGGTGGACCTAGCGTGCCAGCATAAGAACTCTGCCGAGGTGACCGCTGAAGGCCCAGAAGTGCAGGTCAAGGCGGTGAACTGCCGGTCAGTGAGCCGAGCCGATGCTGGATGCCACGTCGAATCGGATCTCGCGCGCCCAGTGCCCGGCCACAGCCGTGAGCCGTGACGTGGGACACGATAGAGTTCACGGAGTGAGCTTCGATGGTTACAACCTGCGTTCGCAGGAGTACGACGACGTCCTGGTCAGTGTTGAGAACGCATTCGGTGTCAGCCTGGATCGGGCTGGCCGCGCGTTCGGTACACAGGGTGCGACGGTGGGGTTCCCCAGCAGTCGGGGCACGTGGGTGCACCTGACGTGGCGCTCACCGACAGCCGCGAGCGGGTCGTGGATCGGACCCGAGTTGGCTTCCGCGATCACCGGGGTGAACAAGCCGGTGCTGTTCAGGTCGTTCCGCTGGACGGATGAGAGCCGCCAAGTGGTCTGGCGCGCGGATGAGACGGAGCTGGTGAAATCCGCGGCGGTCGACGGCTCCGGCGTCATCGCGCTCGACCCGGCGCTGGGTGACCAGTGGTGGACTGATCTCGGTGTCTCGCTCGCCGCACTGGCCGGGCACGAAACCAACCGCGTCGCCATGGGACAGGCGCACTTGACGAAGCGGATCAACGAGGTGTTCGGGGATCGCGGCCTGGACACCACGATTAACGAGTGGACGACGGCGCACGGTGACCTGCACTGGGGCAACGTCACAGGGCCGGACTGCTACATCCTCGACTGGGAGAGCTGGGGGGCGGCTCCGCGTGGCTACGACGCGGCGACGCTGTGGGGGCACTCGCTGCGGGTGCCAGGGGTCGCAGATCGTGTTCAGCAGCAGTTCGCTGATGATCTGGGATCACGGTCGGGTCTGCTGGCACAGTTGTTGTTCTGCTCGAACGTGATTCGCCTGTCGAAGAAGCGGCCGACCCCTGGTCCCTTGGTGGAACCCGCAGTACGTGAATCGGAGCGCGTGCTCAGCTTGCTGGCGCACGCACCCGATTAGCTCTTGACCCGAGAAGGTCGCGGTAAGCCGCCACCTGGGCCAGATCAGGCCGCAAGGTGGCTGCCGTCCTCAGTTCCGCCTCGCCAGCCTGAACTTTCCTAATGACCGCCACGAGCGAACCGTCCGGGTCTACCTTGCGGTAGATGCCGGGTTCACCAAGTTCGCCAGACAAGAACACCAGAAGTTCATCTATCTCGTCGTTTTCGCATGACCAACTACTTGCTTTCTCAGTGAAGTCGTAGCCACCCGCGCCCTTCTTGGCATTCCAAGACTGCACCGAGAGCGCCCTGCGCTTAATCTCGCCAGTTTCCCTGTCCCCGAAGAACCATAGAGTTGCAGTCTTATAGGCTTGAGGCCCATTCCTTACGACCGCAGTCTCCATATGCAGGCACCCTGCGGGAAGTGGGCCACGCTTCATTCGCAGCTCAAGCGCCTTGGAAGCTGCCGTCGCATCGAAACTAATAGTTGGCATTGTGTAGCCCCTTGTAGCTATTCGCCACTATGTTGAATGCAATCGCGCTTGTCAACAACCCGCAGGACCGGACCGTCGTGAGAGTGCTTATCGCGAAGTGTGGTCGATGCGTTACAGGGTGTGCTGGGACGAAATTGATCTAGGCGTGCCAGGCAACCGACTGCGGCCGTGAGCCCAATACCAGGAACTTAGTGCTTGATCGTGTAGTGTCTGGTTGTGCCCAGGCGTGGTCAGGTGAAGGTGAAGTCCGGTGATCGGCTGGTGGATCGGGTGGGGTTGGGTGTGTTGGCCTCGCAGTTC
>NZ_JBOHGC010000347.1:0-2913 GCF_050699995.1 Actinokineospora sp.
CCGCCGTACGGCCGGTGGATGCGGGCTGACCTGCCGGAATACGATCCGGCGGAGGTCGACAAGTTCTTCGACCTCAAAGGGTTCGATCGCCACCGGGTGTCTACGGTATGGCGTTTCGCCGACCGGAAGAGCATGGAGGCGGTCCTGCGGATCGAGTTCTCGGCGGCCGTGGCGGCGCGCGCGCTCGCGGAGGTGCCGGGACTCGAGTTCACGGTGGGCTACCGGGTGCTGATCCGGCGCAAGCCCACCGGCCTGATCCTCGCTTAGTCCTCTTCGCCGAGCACCGCGTAGAGCTGGCGCCGGGCCTCGTTGATGATCTCGATCGCCTTGGCCTTCTGCCGGGCGTTCGCGGCCTGGGACACGCCGCTGACGGCCGCGCTGAACTGGCCCATGGCGCCGCGCAGGCTGACCTCGGTCGGGTCGACTCCCGCGGTGACGTGGTCCCACGGCGCGGTATCGCCGAACTGCTCGACGGCGGCGGCCCCGTCCTCGGTCAGCTCGAACAGGCACTTGCCGCCGTCCCCGTCCATCGCGCGGACCAGGCCTTCGTCGGCGAGCAACTGCAGTGTGGGGTAGACCGAGCCGGGGCTCGGCTTCCAGAACCCGCCCGTGCGCTGGGCGATCTCCTGGACCGTTCCGCCTCCCCGGACCGCTAAGCCTGGTTGCCTCACGTGGGCAACCGGCGGGCGCGTTGTAGCCGTGGTCATTTGCCGCCACGGTCCCCTTAGGTGACTGTTGCGTGGGCAGGGCGAGCGGGGACTACCGGTTCGCGTGCTCCATGCAGGCGATGGGTCCGTGAACGGCGTTTCACGGTGTTGTGAGCGGTGCCGCGGGCGGGGCCGGGGAAGCCGAACGTGGGGTTGATCTCGCAGCCGCCGGCTTGGCTCGCGATGCTCGCGCCTCGACGGCGTTGCGGCTGTGGGTGAGGTGGTCGCCGATGCGGGAGAAGCTGCGACGCAGCGCTGTAAGAGGTGGTAGGCGAGCGGGACCTACCGGCCCGCGTGTTCCATGCAGGCGACCGGATCGGTGAAGACGGCTTCCAGCGCGGTGTGGGCGGCGCCGCGGGCGGGGCCGGTGAAGCCGAAGGTGGAGGTTTTGATCTCGCAGCCGCCTGCTTGGCCCGCGATCGCCCGTGCCTCCACAGCGCCGCGCACATGCGTCAGGAGGTGGTCGCCGAAGTAGGAGAAGTAGCCGCCGAGGATCACTGCTCGGGGGCTGAGCACGTCGATAAGCATGCCGACGACGACGCCGAGGCCTTGGCCGACCGTGCCCAGCGCGGCCAGGACGCTGGGGTCGCCGGCGTCGGCGCGGGATCGCAGGGTGGTCATCAGCTGGTCCAGGTCGCGCAGGGAATGCGGTCGTTCGGTTATGGCGCCGAGGAACGCGGTCACGCCGACCGTGGCCTCCACGCATCCGCTGCGCCCACACGGGCAGGCGAGGCCGGGGCGGCCCAGGGGCAGGTGGCCGATCTCGCCCGCGAAGCCCATGGCACCACGCAGGATCTGGCCGTCGACCAGGATTCCGGCGCCCATGCCGACCCCGCCGGTCACGTACAGCAGGTCGTGGATGCCCTCGGTGCGGGCCACCGCGTACTCGGCGACCGCGCCGAGTCGGGCGTCGTTGTCGATGCGGATCGGGAGGACGTTCCCGCCCAGTCGCTCGACCAACCCGTCGACCAGCCGCACGTCCGACCAGCCGAGGGGGGCGGCGAAGCGTAACACGCCGGTGTCGCGGTCCATCTGGCCCGGCGCGGCGATGGTGATGCCGAGTACCTGGCTGTCGGACTCCGCCAGCGAGCCCAGGGCTTCGCCGATGAGGCCCGCGACCGCGTCGAGCACGGTGTCGGGATCGGGTCGGTCGATGACGATCTCGCGGTCGAGCAACACTTCGTCGCGCAGGTCGAGGGCGATCACGCGGGCGTTGTCGACGGTGATCTCGACGCCGAGCCCGCAGATGGCGGTGCCGCGCAGTTCCACTGTTCGCCGCGGCCGCCCGACGGCGCCTGCCCTGGTGGCGTCGGTCTGGTAGACCAGGTCCAGCTCGATCAGCTCGCTGACCAGCGTGGACACCGTGGCCTTCGGCAGCTTCAGATCCTCGGCCAACTGGGTCTGCGACCGGGAGCCGTGGGTGTTGAGGTCCCGCAGCACCAGCCCGAGGTTCGCCCGCCGGATGGCGGTCCGGCTCGCCACCTCCCCTGGCCGGACAAAGGGGACCGCAACGTCCGCTCGTGTCATGCGCATCGTTTCCGGTCCTGTTCACGAACGTATGGAATCGCGTCGTGAGCCGTCACCTTGCGGTGCGGCGTTGGCCCGGTCTCGTGGCCGGGTCTTCCCGTGGCGGTACCCCTTGCCCGCGTGGTGCGGGTCTTACGTGGGTTTCCATCGGGCTCGTTTTGTGTCGCCCCGCAACTCGGGGAGGCCATCCCACCCGCAACCTCGACTACAAGTGCGGCGAGGTTGCGGGCGGCGTTGAGATCGCGATCCAGCGCGTGTCCGCACTGCTCGCAGCTAAACGTCCGTTCGGACAGGCGCAGCTTGGTTTTCACCGCACCACAGGCCGAGCAGGTCTTCGACGACGGGAACCACCGAGAAGCCAAATGCACGCGCCCCCCGGCCCACCCCGTCTTGTAGGTGATCTGCCGGCGTAGTTCGCCCATGCCGACCCCGGCGATGTGCCGGGCCAGGCGCCGGTTGCGGAGCATCCCGGCCACGTGGAGGTCCTCGACCACGATCGTCCCGTGGGTGCGGACCAGGCGGGTGGACAGCTTGTGCAGCCCGTCGCGGCGGGCATCGACCACCCTCGTGTGCAGCCGGCGGATGCGGTCCTGGGTCTTGCGCCAGCGGGCGGACGGGGTTTGCCGGGTGCGCCGGTCCGGGCCGACCCGGCGGGCCGCCTGCCGCCCCAACCTGCGCA
>NZ_JBOHGC010000348.1:0-12487 GCF_050699995.1 Actinokineospora sp.
GGTCGAGGCCGCGACCGCGGCGTTCGCCGCCTGGTCGGCGACCAGCCCGGCCGAGCGCGCCGCCGCCATCCGCCGGGTCTCCGAGGGCATCGCCGCCCGCCGCGACGAGCTGGCCGCGACGATCACCGCGGAGATGGGTTCCCCGCTGTCGTTCTCGACCAAGGTCCAGGCGAGCCTGCCCGCGGCCACGTCGGCGGGCATCGCGAGCCTGATCGAGAACGGCTACTCCTTCGCCGAGGAGATCGGCAACTCGCTGGTCCTGCGTGAGCCGGTCGGGGTCGTCGGCGCGATCACGCCGTGGAACTACCCGCTGCACCAGATCGTCGCGAAGGTCGCCCCCGCGCTGGCCGCGGGCAACACCGTCGTGCTCAAGCCGAGCGAGGTCGCCCCGCTCAACGCCAACCTGTTCCTGGAGATCCTCGCCGAGGCGGGCATCCCGGACGGCGTCGTCAACCTCGTGCACGGCACCGGCCCGGTCGTCGGCGAGGCGATCTCCCGGCACCCGGGCATCGACATGGTCTCGTTCACCGGCTCCACGAACGCGGGCAAGCTGGTCACCCAGGCCGCGTCCGAGACGGTCAAGCGGGTCGCGCTGGAGCTGGGCGGCAAGTCCGCCAACGTCGTGCTCGACGACGCCGACCTGGCGCGCGCGGTGAAGATCGGCGTGGCCAACACCTACATCAACGGCGGCCAGACCTGCACCGCGTGGACCCGGATGCTCGTCCCGGCCGCCCTGCACGACCAGGCCGTCGAACTCGCCGCGGCCGCCGCGGCCAAGTACACCGTCGGCGACCCGCTGGACGCGGCGACCAGGGTCGGCCCGATGTCGTCGGCCGCCCAGCGTGACCGAGTCCTCGACTACATCAAGGTGGGCCAGGAGGAAGGCGCGACCCTCGCGTATTCGGCCGCCGACCTGCCCGAACGCGGCGCGTACGCCCCGCCGACGGTGTTCGCCGGGGTGCGGTCGGACATGCGGATCGCGCAGGAGGAGATCTTCGGGCCGGTGCTGTCGATCCTCCCGTACGCCGACGAGGACGAGGCCGTGTCCATCGCCAACTCCACGATCTACGGCCTCGCCGGCGCGGTGTTCTCCGGCGACCAGGACCGGGCCATCGCGGTGGCGAAGCGCCTGCGCACCGGCCAGGTCGACGTCAACGGCGGCGCGTTCAACGCCCTGGCGCCCTTCGGCGGCTACAAGCAGTCCGGCAACGGCCGCGAGCTGGGCAAGTACGGCCTGGAGGAGTTCACCGAGGTGAAGTCGATCCAGCGATAGCCGCGCGCTGGGCCACGACGAACCCGGCGTCGACCGGTTCGCCGTGGCCCGGCACCACCACCCGCGGGTTCAGCGCGAGCAGGACGTCGAGTGCGGCGGGCCAGTGCCCGGGGTGGCTGTCCTCGCCGACCGACGGCGGCGCGCCCTCCTCGACCAGGTCGCCCGCGAAGACGACGGCGGCGTCGGGGATGTGGACGATCACGTCGTGATCGGTGTGGCCGAGGCCGGGGTGTATCAGTTCGACGCTCCGCCCGCCCAGGTCGAGCACGGTGCGGTCGCCGGTGTCGTGATCCGGCAACACCACCCGCGCGCTCTCCAGCCGCTCGGCGAGTCCGGGCTTGTTCTGGTCGCGGTACTTGGCCGCCCACGACTCGACCTGCGCGCCCGTCGACACCGCCATCTCGCGGCGGCAGCGGGCGTGCGCCCAGATCGGCGCGGGCAGGAACGGGCTGGTGCCGAGAAAGTGGTCCCAATGAGCGTGGGTGATCACGATCGTCCACGGCAACGGGGTGATCTCCCGGATCGCGGCGGACCACTCGAGCCCGTGCGTCTCGTCGGGGCCGGTGTCGATCACCAGGCAGCGCTCCTGGCCCACGACCAGACCGAGAGTCTGATCGAGTTCGGGGTAGCGCCGGGCGAGGACTCCATCAGCTGTCTCGATCCACCTCATGACTCGAATACTCCCTCGACGAGTCGCGGCACGGTCGTGCTCACGGCGTGTCGGGACGCCAGGTCCACGTCACCCGCGTTGCCGCCCGCGATCAGCTCACGGCCCGAGGAGCACTCCCGCAGGATCGCGGGAAGGTAGTCGGCGAAGGCGAGGTACGCCGCCTCGGCCAGCCGCGCCTCCGGTGAGAGCGCCCCGCCCAGCGCGTGGGCGATGGCCCCGGCGCCCAACTGGTCCTCCACGCACGGCCGCAGGGCACCGACATGGCCCCAGCGTTCCGCGGCGGCCACGATCCCGACAGGACCGCTCTTCGCGGCCTTCGCGACGGCGGGGGCGTTGCGAAGGCAGCCGGCCAGCACGGGCACGCCGGTCTCGGCGGCCGCCGCGCTCAGCGTCGCGCCGTTGGGGGAGGGGAGCGCCAGGAACGTCCCCTCGGGCAGGTCGACCAGCGACGAGGGCCGCAGCGTCCACGGCCCGTCCCCGGGCAGCGCCGCGCCCGCCGCCCGCGCCTCTGCCTCGCCGCGTTCGTCGCGGTAGCGCACCGGGAGGACACGCCCGCCGCGCGAGACGGCGATGTCCACCGAGGCGGAGAAAGACAAGACGTCGACGATCACCAGGACCGCGCACGAGCGGGCCAGCACGGCGACGCCGTCGAGCCCCCACTCCACGCGCACGTCGAAGCCTGCCTGGTCGAATGAGGGATCCGTCACCCGGTCAGCTTTCCAGGCCGCCTCGGCACGGCCGAACGGGTGACGGGATGGCACACTGCGCCCGTGCGTGTCTACCTGGGTTCAGACCATGCGGGCTTCGAGCTGAAGGCCCACCTCATCGACCACCTCACCGCCGCCGGGCACGACGTCACCGACGTCGGCCCGCACGAGTACGACGCGCAGGACGACTATCCGCCGTTCTGCATTGAGACCGCCCGGCGCGTTGTCGCCGACGAGGGCAGCCTCGGCATCGTGATCGGCGGTTCCGGCAACGGCGAGCAGATCGCGGCGAACAAGGTCAAGGGCTGCCGTGCGGCCCTCGCCTGGAGCGTCGACATCGCCAAGCTGTGCCGCGAGCACAACAACGCCCAGGTCATCGGCCTCGGCGCGCGTCAGCACACCACCGAGGAGGCCACGGCGATCGTCGAGGCGTTCCTCGCGACGCCGTTCTCCACCGACGAGCGCCACGGCCGTCGCATCGCGCTGCTCGACGACTACGAGCGGACCGGCGAGCCGCCCGTCCTGCCGTAGTGCCCGAGGGCCACACGCTGCACCGCCTCGCCCGGACGCACCAGAAGCAGTTCGCCGGTGCGCCGGTCGAGGTGTCGAGTCCACAGGGACGCTTCGCCGCCGGAGCGTCCCTTGTGGACGGTCACGTGCTCGTCCGCGCGGAAGCGCACGGCAAGCACCTGTTCCATGTCTTCGGACCGGAGACGATCGTCCACGTCCACCTGGGCCTCTATGGCACGTTCGATGGCGCACTGGTCCCGGCTCCGCCGCCGGTGGGCCAAGTGCGCCTGCGCCTCGTCGGCCACACCCACTGGGCGGACCTGCGCGGTCCCAACACCTGCGAGATCCTGACCCGCGCGGAGGTCAAGGCCCTACGCGACCGCCTGGGCCCGGATCCGCTGCGTCGCGACGCCGACCCAGGCAAGGCGTGGGACCGGATCTCCCGCTCGCGCACACCGGTCGCGGTGGCGCTGATGGACCAGTCGGTGATCGCCGGGGTCGGCAACGTCTACCGAGCGGAACTCCTCTTCCGCCACGGCCTGCACCCGATGACCCCCGGCCGCGCGCTGGACCGGACACTGTGGACAGACATGTGGTCGGACCTGGTCACCCTGATGCGCCAAGGCGTCCGCCGCAACCGAATCGACACAGTCCGCGACGAGGATCTCCCCAAGGCAACCGGCCGCGCCCCACGCAAGGACCGCCACGGCGGCGAGGTCTACGTCTACCGCCGCGCGGGCCAACCCTGCCTGGTGTGCGGAACCGAGGTGGCAGCCAAGGTCCTGGCCGCCCGCAACCTCTTCTGGTGCCCCACCTGCCAACCCACCTAACCGCGAGTCCCCAGTTCCCGACAACGAGTTCCAGGTTCCCGACAACGAGTTCGCACCTCGCGACGTCCCGGCTATCCCGAGTCAGATGCGAACGCGGGCACTTGGCTGTCGGGAACTGGGAACTCGTTGTCGGGAACTGGGGACTCGCGGGTTAGAAGTCGAAGCCGCCGCCCATGTCGCCGAAGCCGCCCATGTCGCCACCGGCGTCGCCGCCCATGTCGCCCTCGCCGCCGCCCATGGCGTCCTCCTGCCCGGCGTCGTACCCGGACTCCCAGGCCTGGGCGCCGGCGATTCCGGCCATCCCGGAGAACATGGCGCTGAACAGCAGCACCGAGCCCATGCCCCATGCGCCGGCCACCAGGGCGGGCTTCCACCAAGGCTCGCTGTACCAACCCTGCGGCACCGGCCGACCGGCCACGCGCCCGCCCGGGTAGTAGTGCGGCGTGTTGCGCCCAGGCGCGGGCGAGGCCTCGTAGTCGTGCCCCTCCACGCTCACCCGCCGGTCCTCGGTGACCTGCCCCGCGCGCCGAGCCTCCGGGTCCACCGGCAGCTCCGGCCCCGGGTCGATCCCCATCGCGCCCCGAGCCGCGCGGACGTAGTACAGGCCTTCCAGGGCCGTCTTCGTGACCAGCCGACACTGCTCGACCGTCTTCGCCTGTTCCATCTGCGACCCGGCCGCGGTGTACCGCTCCGAGGCGTCAGCCATGGCCTGCTTGGACGGCTCGTTGGTGCCGGTCAGGTTCATCACCTGGCCACCCAGCCGCTCCACCCAGCGCCGGGCGTCGGCCTGGGCGTCCTCTAACTGGTTGCGGCGCGCGCCCGCGCGGCCACGCATGGAGAACAGCGCGACCGCGACGACCACGACGATGAGCAGCAGCAGCACAGCCGATTCGGTCATCGCGACCCTCCAGGTGGCCTTGAACGCGTCTCACAAGGCTCAACGCCGGACGGTACCGCCGGGGTTCCCGCGACGCCGCTCAGAACACCTCAAGACACACGGGCTCACGCTCGCCCAGGAACGCCGCCGACAGCGCCGCCACGGCACCCGGCGTGTGCTCACGAACCCGACCGGCCGCCGCCAGCGTCGCCACCCGGGTGCCGCCCAGGAAGGCCGCCGCGAGGTCGGTCGTGCTCGTGGACACATCCGGCTCGTCGGTGCTGCGCGTGACCTCAGCGGCGCCGCCAGCGTCCACCGTGAACCGCCAGCGGCCCGCGTTCCACGGGCAGAACTCGTCGGCCACCTCCAACACGACATCCACCGCGCTCGCGTAAGAGCGTGTCGGCAACGCCCGGTCTATGTCCACCAGCCGCACGAACATCCCGTCGTACCGCGAGCAGCCCGCGGCCCTGGGTGTCTGCAGGAGCAGCGGCAGCGGGTCGTCCACGCCCGCGTTGTAGTCGACCCAGCCGATCAGATCGACGTCGAGCAGGTGCCGGACAAGCGCGGCATACGCCTGCGGGGTGTTAGCCACCAGCTCACGCACCGACACGCGGCCGTCCGGACCGCGTTCGGTCCACGCGCTCTTGACCCGGTAGGCGGCGTAACCGTCCGGGTGCACGGCGAACCGCAATCGTGAGGCACCGGCGCGGCGCTGCTCCGAGTCGAGCAGGTGGTACGCCCAGTGGCCGTCGCCGCGACCCAGCATGCCGACCCTCGTTGCCGCGTACCGGTCATAAAGCGGCCGGATGACGGGCAGTACCTCTTCGCGAGGCAACTCCCGCACACGGTCGACGCCGAGATCGACCCCAGGGCGGAACGGCGTCTTCGCGGTGATCTCGTAACTCACGAAATCGGTGGCCCCGCCGTACCCGAACCGCCCGTAGATCGCCGCCTCACTCGCCCACAGTGCCGCGATCGGCTCCGCGCCCGACTCATGCAACCCGTGCAGCTGCGCACGCATCAGCCGGGTGAGCACCCCGCGCCGCCGGTGATCGGTCGCGACACCGACCGAGGTGACCGCGGCGACCGGAGTCTGACCCCGACCCGGCACACACACCGACCGGGTCAGGATCTGGCCGACACCCGCGAACCGCCCCTCCGCGACCACCGCGAGCGACCGCTCCGGTTCGAAGACCAGCCGCTCGGACTCCACCATGCTGTCGACGTTGTCGTCACTGAGGAACGCTTTGGCGAGTAGCGCCGAGAACTCCGGAAGGTCGTCACCGGTCAGCGGACGGATCGAGTAGTCGTCGTTGGCCACACTCGGTGTCTACGCGCCCCGAGCGCCCGGCGCCACGGGATTTCCGGCGCCACGGGAGTCTCAGTGGAAGAACGGCTCACTCACGTCAAGCCCATGCTCGACCCGACGACGCACTGACACGGGCACATCCAACTCGTCGAGCCGCTCCGGCTCGACCCACACCGCGTCCGCACCGAGCCGACCACCCACCGGCCGACCCCGGAAACACAGCGCGAGTTGCTCGGCCGACGACGGATCGTCATAGATCCCGACCAACCCGGTGATCTCGATATCGACCCCGGTCGCCTCCGCGACGACCCGACCCGCGGCGACCGCGACCGACTCGCCCGCGAACGCCGGGCCCTGAGGAAGGTGATGACTGACAGAGCCGGAGGAATCCCGGCGACGAAGCATCAGCAGCAACCCCGCGTCATCGAACACCACAGTGCTCGTCGCGACGACGGTGCGTTGAGCCGATCGCACGTCCTGAATGAAGTGGTAGCCGGATTGCGACATAGCTACTGGATACCGAGTCGATCATGGGAACACCATGACCCCGTGCCGAAAGGGGTCTTATATCACCCGACTGGCTGTGGTGCATGACACTCGCGAAAAATATTGCCACGAAGTACCGGGAAACGGTGCCCCGTAAGGAAGTGGCGGCAAGATCCAGAAGGACCTCACCGCCACCGAAACCGAGCGGGCGACGGGAATCGAACCCGCGTAGCTAGTTTGGAAGACTAGGGCTCTACCATTGAGCTACGCCCGCGTGCGCCGGGCGACCCGGCAACGGAGACCAGCCTAGCGGTACCGCTACGCTGATCGCGCACGACCCCGGGGTGTGGCGCAGCTTGGTAGCGCATTCGCTTTGGGAGCGAAGGGTCGCAGGTTCAAATCCTGTCACCCCGACGGACGATGGGCGACGTGTGCCTGCGGAGAGCGCAGGCCACGTCGCCCGTTGTGTTAACCCGGGGGGCCGAGCCCCCCGGACCCCCACGGTGCGATCAGCACGCCCGACCCAGCCCTACCGGAGTGTGGCATCGCTGCGCTTGCCTGGCGGAATCCGGCATCGCTGCGCTTGCCTGGCGGAGTGCGGGGTTGCTGCGCTTGTCTGGTGGGTGGGTGGCGAGGTGATCGCCTCCGTCTTCTGGTGAGGCGGTGGTCATCCCCGATCCACCGCTTCCCCTCGGCTCCCTCGTCCAGTGGACGAGGGAGCCTTGTGAGGTTTAGCAGTCGCGGAGTTCGGGGGACTGGTTGAGGAGTTGGCCGCGCGGGGAGATGAAAGCGCGGTAGCGCTCGCTGTCGACCGCGGACGGGGCGAAGCCGCCGACGCGGTGACAGTTCTGGAACGCCAACTTCATCCCGAAGTGGCGCTCCAAACCACCCCGGATCGAATCCGACGCCAGAGCGCGCAGCAACTGCCCGCGCTCCACCTCGCTCGGCGGCGGGACCTCATGGTCGGCGAACCCGTCCACGCTCCTCGCCAAACCATCCGCGACCGAGGAGATCACCTCCCACGCATACGGAAGTGAGGTGCGCACGCACTCCACGAACTCGGCGTCGGCGACAGGGCCACGTTCGGCGGCGGCCAGCAGGTCGGCGGGCACATCGAGAGACATCGAACCTCCAAGTAGTGCGGTCTCTCCTTCCCTACCGGCCCCTTGAACGCTGAACAAGAGAACCTGATCAACATCACCGATTCGGGTCAAATCAGGTCACCCGGACGCCGGTATCAACCAGCCCACGCACCCGGTAGAGCCATGGAGAGTGATCTTCGGACTGTTCGTTCTCGCCCCCCGCTTCCCCCACCAGAGCGACCACGAATCACTCGACCGTGCCCATCGCGCGATCCTCGCCGCCGAACAAGCCGGGCTCGACAGCGCCTGGATCGCCGAACACCACTTCATGCCCTACGGCACCTGCCCGGACGCGCTGACCTTCGCCGCGCACGCCCTCGGCGCCACCACCCGCATCGCCGTGGGCACCGCGGTGAGCGTGCTCAGCACCGCCCACCCCGTCGCCCTGGGGGAGCGGGCCCTCCTGCTCGACGCGCTCTCCGCCGGACGCCTCCGGCTCGGCGTCGGCCGCGGCAGCCCCCTGGTCGACCTGGAGGTCTTCCAAAGCGGCGTGCCCCGCTACGAAGAGGGCTTCCCCGACGGCCTCGACCTGCTCCTCCGGACCATGACCGGCGCCACGGTCTCCGGCGACCGCTGGTTCCCGTTCCGCGAAGTCCCGGTCGTCCCGGCCCCGACGACCAAGCCGCACCCCCCGGTCACCGTCGCCGCCACCTCACCCGCGACCGTCGACCTCGCCGCCGCCCGCGGCCTGCCGATGCTCCTCGGGATGCACATCGGCGACGACGACAAGCGCGCCATGGTCGAGCGGTACCGCCAGGCGTGCGGCCCCCAGGACGCCCCGCACGTGTCCGCGGTCGTCGCCCACATCGCCGAGAGCCGCGAGCAGGCCGTGGCCGAGGTCATGTCCGCGATGCCCGGCTGGCTACGCGAAGGCCTCGCCGCGCACGTGCCGGTCGACGGACGACCCCGGCCGAGCCGCGATCCCGAGGCCTACGCGCGGCTGCTGTGCGACCTGCATCCGGTGGGGGACCCGCAGTACTGCGCGGAAGTTCTGGACCGGAGCGCGCGTCGAACCGGGATCGGGCACGTCATCGCGATGGTGGAGGCGACCGGTGATCCGGAGCGCACACTGAAGACCGTCGAACGCCTCGGCGCCGAGGTGCTTCCCGCACTGCGCACCCCGGCTGTCTCCGACCTGGGCAAGCTCGCCTAGACTCGGGGATCGACCCCGGCCGCCGTTTCGTGCCCGGGACGCATCAGCTGTCACAGTCGTCAAGGAGATCACGTTGAAGAGCACCGTCGAGCACCTGAGCCCGACGCGGGTACGGATCAACGTCGAGGTGCCGTTCGACGAGCTCAAGCCGAACTTCGACCGCGCATACCGCAAGCTCGCCAGCCAGGTCCGCATCCCGGGCTTCCGTCCGGGCAAGGCTCCCGCCAGGGTTATCGAGTCGCGCATCGGGCGCGCGCCGATCCTCGACGAGGTCGTCAACGAGGCCATCCCGGCCAAGTACATGGAAGCCCTCACCGCCGTTGAGGTGAAGGCGCTCGGTCAGCCGGACATCGAGGTCACCAAGCTCGAGGACGGCGACCACCTCGCCTTCACCGCCGAGGTCGACGTCCGCCCCGACCTCACCATCCCCGCCTTCGGCGAGTTCGCGGTCACCGTGGACGACTTGGAGCTCGCCGACAGCGAGGTCGACGAGCAGCTTGACGAGCTGCGCGCCCGCTTCGGCACCCTGACCGGCGCCGACCGTCCCGTCGAGTCCGGCGACTTCGTCTCCATTGACCTGTCGGCCACCGTCGACGGCAAGGACGTCGAGGAGGCCAAGACGAGCGGCCTGTCCTACGAGGTCGGCTCCGGCGAGCTGATCGACGGCATCGACGAGGCCCTGCTCGGCGCGGCCGTCGGCGAGCCCAAGCACTTCACCACCACCCTGGTCGCGGGCGAGTTCGCGGGCAAGGAAGCCGACGTCGCGGTCACCGTGCAGTCGGTCAAGGTGCGCGAGCTGCCCGAGGCCGACGACGACTTCGCCCAGTTGGCCAGCGAGTTCGACACCATCGAGGAGCTGCGCGTCGACCTGCACGAGCGCCTCACCCGCGTCAAGAAGATGCAGCAGGGCGTGCAGGCCCGCGACAAGGTCCTCGAGGCTCTCCTCGAGACCGTCGAGGTGCCGCTGCCGGAGAAGGTCGTCGAGGCCGAGGTCGACTCCCGCCAGCACGACGCGGTGCACTCGTTCGACCACGACCAGGACAAGCTCAACGAGTTCCTGGCCACCCAGGACCAGACCCGCGAGGACTTCGACACCGAGGTCCGCGCCGACGCCGAGAAGGCGGTCCGGACCCAGCTCATCCTGGACTCGATCGCCGAGGCCGAGCAGGTCCAGGTCAACGACGGCGAGCTGACCGAGCGGATCATCTACCAGGCGCAGCGCTTCGGCGTGAGCCCGGACGAGTACGTCCAGCGCGCGCAGCAGTCCGGCCAGCTCGGCGCCATCTTCGCCGACGTGCGCCGCGGCAAGGCGCTGGCCTCGGTCGTGCGCCAGGCCACGGTGACCGACGCCTCGGGCAACAAGGTCGATCTGGAAGAGCTCTTCGGCAAGGTCGAGGATGCGCCGGCCCCCGAGGTGGCCGCGGCCGAGTAGCCGAGGAAATAGCTTTGACGCTCTGAGCGAAAGTGGGCGGTGTCGGGAAGTCGGCGCCGCCCGCCTTCGTTAGTGTCGGTTACGAGATCACTGGTTCGTATGAATTTGGGAGAAGGCAGGCAGACGTGACGCAGCACCTCTCGCCCCACATGCGGTCCGCCACCGCGGGGCTCAACCTGAACGACTCGGTGTACGAGCGGCTGCTCCGTGAGCGCATCGTCTTCCTCGGCTCCGAGGTCGATGACGACATCGCCAACCGGATCACCGCGCAGCTGCTGCTGCTCGCGGCCGAGGACCCGGAGAAGGACATCACCTTCTACATCAACTCGCCGGGCGGATCGGTCACCGCGGGCATGGCGATCTACGACACGATGGAGCTCATCGAGCCCGACGTGGCGACCTGGGGCATGGGCCTGGCGGCGTCCATGGGCCAGTTCCTGCTGGCCTCGGGCACCCCTGGCAAGCGCTACGCCCTGAAGCACGCGCGGATCATGATGCACCAGCCGTCCGCGGGTGTCGGCGGAACCGCGTCCGACATCGCGATCCGCGCGCAGGTCTACGCGAAGTGGAAGCACGAGATGGCGCTCATCACCGCGGAGCAGACGGGTCAGACCGTCGAGAAGATCACCGCCGACGCCGACCGTGACCGGTGGTTCACGGCCGAGGAGGCCAAGGAGTACGGCTTCATCGACCACGTGGTGTCCCGCGCGACGCAGGCCCCCAACACCAACTGACGGCCTCGCCGCGTGCCACGGCTGATAAGCCAAGACAGGAGCTACTTGTGAGTGGAATGCAGCTTCCCCAGTCCCGCTACGTGCTGCCGTCTTTCGTCGAGCGCACGAGCTACGGGGTCAAGGAATCGAACCCGTATAACAAGCTGTTCGAAGAGCGGGTCATCTTCCTCGGCGTGCAGATCGACGACGCGTCGGCCAACGACGTCATGGCGCAGCTGATCTACCTGGAGTCGGCCGACCCCGACCGGGACATCACGATGTACATCAACTCGCCGGGTGGCTCGTTCACTTCGCTGATGGCCATCTACGACACCATGCAGTACGTCCGTCCCGACATCCAGACGTTCTGCCTGGGTCAGGCGGCCTCGGCGGCGGCCGTGCTGCTGGCGGCGGGCACCCCGGGCAAGCGGTTCGCCCTTCCCAACGCCCGCGTGATGATCCACCAGCCCTCAACCGAGGGTGTCTACGGCCAGGTCTCCGACCTGGAGATCCAGGCCGCCGAGATCCAGCGCGTCCGCGCGCTGCTGGAGATCACCCTGGCCCGCCACACCGGCAAGGACGAGACCCAGGTCCGCTCCGACATCGAGCGCGACAAGATCCTCACCGCGGCCGAGGCGAAGGACTACGGCATCATCGATGAGGTCCTGCCGTACCGCAAGCTGTCGGCCAAGGGCTAGACCTTTCGACCCGGCGCGGACGAATTCAGCACGAAAGTGACCGACACGCGGGGCCTTCTGGGCTTACCGTAGATAGCTAGGACTTTCGATCGGAATCGGCCGCGCCGGGTGCGGGATCTCCCGCTCCGCGGGGGTTGGCAGGTACCGTCGAGGGCAACGGACGGGCATGGGCCCGCACATCGGGTGAACGAACCCGAGGTGCGGGGGGGTTCCCAGGCGCGGACGCCACACAGCAGGCGCACTCACCTGAGTGGGCCGGAGGGGACAAAGGTCAGCGGTCATGGCACGTATCGGTGACGGCGGAGACCTGCTCAAGTGTTCTTTCTGCGGAAAGAGCCAGAAGCAGGTGAAGAAGCTCATCGCCGGCCCCGGCGTGTACATCTGCGATGAATGCATCGACCTCTGCAACGAGATCATCGAGGAGGAGCTGGCCGAGGCCGGCGACGTCAAGCTCGACGAGCTGCCCAAGCCTGCGGAGATCCACGACTTCCTCGACAGCTACGTCATCGGCCAAGAGGATGCCAAGCGCTCGCTCGCCGTGGCGGTCTACAACCACTACAAGCGCATCCAGAACGAGACCAAGACCGGGCAGAAGGACGCCAAGGACGAGCCGGTCGAGATCGCCAAGTCGAATATCCTGATGCTCGGCCCGACCGGCTGCGGCAAGACGTACCTGGCGCAGAC
>NZ_JBOHGC010000349.1:0-4786 GCF_050699995.1 Actinokineospora sp.
GTCGTGGTCGCTCGCCTGGTCGGCGAACTCGGCGTTGATGTGCACGATGTCGTAGTCCGACCGGAAGATGAACGGGCTCACCGTGATGTGGTCGAGCGCCTGGGCGTTGCCCTGGAAGACGTAGCTGTAGCGCTCCGTCTCGGGCAGGTCATTGATCAGCGCCCGCAGCGCGCCGCCCTCGGTCAGCTTCGCCATCACCGGGGAGAACTGGAAGTCGTTGATGTCGCCCAGCACCACCACGTTCGCGAACGGATCGATGTCGGTGATCTTGCGCGCGAAGGCGTTGACCAGCGTGGCCTGCTTGAGCCGCTGCACCTCGGAGGTCCGGTTCGGCGGCTGGTTGCGGCCGAACAGCGGCTGGTCGCCGCCCTTGGAGTTGAAGTGGTTGGTCACCACGACCACCGGCTTACCGCGGAAGGTGAACTCGCCGACCAGCGGCTTGCGGCTGTTCGCCCACGCCTCGTCGCCCGGCTCGATGCGGCCGGGCGAGATCGAAAGCTTGGCCTGGAACGGGAACGCGCCCTGAGTGACCTCGATCGGGGTGACCGCGTCACCACCCGGCTTATCCACAAAGGACACCCGCGCCGGGTTGAACAGGAAGGCGACCCGGATGTTGCCGCCGGGTTGTCCGCCGTCCTGGCCGTCGACCGGGTCGATCTGCCGCCAGTCGTAGCGCGGGCCGCCCTGGGCGACGATGGTGTCGCTGAACTTGCGCAGCGTCTCGTCCGCCGCCACGACGCCGTTGTTCACCGGGCCCGTGTTGTCCTGGATCTCCTCCAGGGACAGGATGTCCGGCGTCGACAGGTTGGTGATGATCGCCCGCGCGAGCCGGTCGAACTTCGCCTGCGAGTCGACCGGCGAGAGGTTCTCCACGTTGTAGGTCGCCACGGAGAGCTCGCCGCCGCGCTCCGCCCGGGTCACCTCGGGCCGCAGGTTGCCGGACACCAGGTCACCGAGTTGGGTGGCCTGCACGACGTAACCGCCGAAGCGGCTGAAGTCGACCGGGCCCGCGGTGGCACCCGCGAGCGTGTCGCCGACGTTCGCCTGCGGGAAGGGCCGCTGCGCGAACGGGATCAGCGAGAGGACCTGCAGCCTGCCGCTGTTGGAGTCGTCGTAGCCGGTGTAGACCGTCGCACCACGCGCGGAGCGGTTCTGGTCCGGCTTGGTGGTCACGAAGACCTCGTTGAACGAGGTGGTCGCGCCGACGACGCGGGCGTTGTCGACCTGGACCCGCATGCCCTCGCGGGACTCGTAGAAGTCGAGCGCGTACGTGGCCGGGTCAAGAGGCAGCGCCTCGATAGACCCGCCGGGGCTGGGCGCGAACGCGTTCGGGACGGTGGTCGGGGTGAGGACCTCCGCGGCGGGAAGCGCGTTGCCGCTGGAGTTGACCGTCCAAGTGGCGCTGGTCAGCTCGGTCGTGGCGAGCATCAGCGAGGACGCGGGGGACGCGTCCGGGTAGAACTCGTCGACCGTGCCGACGACCGTGACGGCGTCGCCCACGGCCAGGTTCGGGGTGACCGAGCCGGTGAAGACGAACAGGCCCTCGCTGGTGGCCGGGTTCGCGTCGGCCCGCGGGTCCTGCAGCCAGAAGCCGCGCGAGGAGCCGAAGGCCCTGATCGCGGTGACCACACCGGTGGTGCTGACCTTGACCCCGTCCATCGCGGACAGGTGGCCCGCGCCCTGAATCTCGTTGATCTTCGCCGGGGTCGGCGCCGGGCCGCCGCCACCGGGCGTCTCCCCCGCGGCGTTGGTCGGCGTGGGCCCGCCGATGACGAAGTCGGCGGCGTTGTTGTCGGTGTCGGTCAGCGCGGGACGGGCCGCGGAGGTGGTGTTGCTCGTCGCCGGGGTGGGCGAGGTCTCGCGGACGACCGCGGCGCCGTACCCGACCAGGTCGACGATGCGTGGGTCCGCGGCGCAGTCGGCGGCGGTCTTGCAGGTCAGCGCGGATGTCGTGTTGACCAGGGCGACCGTGCCGCCGGTCGACGACATCGGGATGTTCCCGGTGGCGTTCGGCGTGGGCAGCGCGACGGCGCCCCCGGCGCCTGCCCCCTCGGCGACGAGATAGCGACCGTTCGCGCCCAGCGCGCCGGTCAGCTGGGTGATCTGCCACGCGCTGGTCGCGCTCGCGGACGCGGGCAGGTACTGCACGCTCCAGCCGGTCAGGTCGACGGCGGAAGTGCCCGCGTTGCCCAACTCGATGAAGTCATTGGTCAGCGTGGCGCCGGAGTTGCCGCCGCCGCCGAAGACCTCGGCGATCATCGCGCCCGCACTGGGCACGGCGGCCGCGACCGGGGCGGCCACGGCTACCGCGCCGAGCGACAGGGCGGTGCCGAGCAGCACTAACCGGGGTGTTCTCACAGAATGTTCCTTCCTCACTGCGGTCCCGGCATCCTTCACCTGTTTGGTTAACGGTGAAAGGCCTGCGGGGGCGGATCGTGCCCACGCCGAGTGAGAAATAAGGGCCCTATTTGGGGGCGCGAACGCCCGTCTACTTGTCCTGGCAGTCGGCTTCGGTCGCGGTCTCGTCCTCGACGATGACGTGCCTCATGAAGTGGGGACTCGGTGCGCGGCATGCAGAAGCCCGCCGGCGGCGTGCAGGAAGAGCTGTTTGAGCTGTTCCTCGCTGATGTCGGGGTGCGGTAGCCAGGCCGTCAAGGTCGATTCGAGGAACGCGATCCACCCGCGAATGGTGTGCCGCAGCAGCGGAGCGGGCAGGTCGATCGGCAGGTCCAGCTCGGCAGCAGCGTCGCGCATCCCCGCCAGCATCATGTCGATCTGGCGCTCCCGGCCCGCTTGGACGACCCGCTGGATCTCCGGTTCCGCACCGGTGCCCTGGGCGAGCAGGATGCCCATCAGCGGGCGGTACTCCTTGGCCCAGTCGATCAGCTCGGTGAGCACCGCGGCGGTCCGCTCGGCGGCGGGCAGCGACGGGTCGGGCGCGGTGCGCGCGGCGAGCTGGTCCGACGCGTCGCGGATGATCGCCACGTAGAGCGCGCGCTTGTTCGTGAAGTAGTAGTACAGCAGCCCCTTGGCGACGCCTGCCTCGTTGGCGATCTCGTCGATCGACACGTCGTCGTAGCCGCGTTCGGCGAACAGCCGGGCGGCCGCCCGCAGCAGGGCGGCGGCGGGATCGGGTTTCGGCTCGGCGCGGCGGGCTCTCCTGGGGCTGGACACCTCTGCCACCCTACCGACCTCCCGGCCGTTTGACTCGAATTCAAACTGTTGACCCAAGTTCAAACTCACGAGTAACCTCCGTCACCATTCCGCCCCGCCCCGAGGAGAGCCGATGGCCGCCACGTCCCGCCCCTGGTACCGCTTCCGACGGCCTCTCGCCGCGTTGGGTGCCGCGCTCGCGCTCCCGCTGCTGGTCAGCGGTGCCGTGCAGGCCGAGCCGGGACCGAGCTACGTCGCCTTGGGCGACTCGTTCACCTCCGGCCCGCTTATCCCGAACCAGGTCGCCCCCCTGTGCGGCAGGTCGGACCAGAACTACCCCCGACTCACCGCCACGGCGATCGGCGCCCAGCTCACCGACATCAGCTGCGGCGGCGCGCGCATCCAGGACATGACCTCGGCCCAGCACCCGGCGACGACGCCGCAGTTCGCCGCGTTGAAGCCCGACACCCAGCTCGTCACCGTCAGCATCGGCGGAAACGACCTGCCCTTCGGCGAGGTCGTGGGCGTGTGCGGCGCGCTCGGTGCCCTGAACCCGTTCGGCAAGCCCTGCACCGCCGTCTACAACGCCGGCGGCAAGGACGAGCTCGCCCGGCGCCTGACCCTGCTGGAATCGAAGCTCACCGCCGTCGTCACCGGCATCCGCGAACGGTCGCCCGGCGCCCGGGTGCTCTTCGTCGGTGTCCCTTCGGTGCTGCCGGAGTCCGGGTCGTGCTGGGGTCCGAACATGCCCGTCGCGCCCGGTGACTACGCGTACCTGGTGAAGGTCACCAAGAACCTGAACGCCACCTTCGCCAAGGCCGCGGCGAACGGGGGCGCCGAGTTCGTCGACATCTACCCCAACAGCCTCGGCCACGACGTGTGCAAGCCGGTGGGCGTCCGCTGGGTCGAGGGCATCGTCCCCGGTGCCATCGCCGCCCCGGTGCACCCGAACCTGCTGGGGATGCAGGGCGCGGCCGCGGTTCTCACCAAGGCCATCACCGGCTGACCCCACGGTCGAATGAGACTACGAATGAGACTGGACAGCAGAACGCCCGACCCCATGATCATCGGGGCCGGGCGTTCTGTCTGCTAGCTGGCGGTGGCGGTGGGATTTGAACCCACGGACGGGGGTTACCCGTCACGCGCTTTCGAGGTCCGTTCCCCCAGGTTCAGGACGGTTCGGGCTGCCCTCAGCCGCAGGTCAGCGTGGACAGTCCTCCGTCGCGGTCTGCGGCGGTCTGCCTTGACTGAGACCCAAAGTGAGACCCAAGCCGTCCCAGCCGTCCCAGGCGTCCCATTGCAGGTCAGCCCTGGGACGGCTTGAACCCTGGGACGGCTCAAGCCGTCCCAGGAGCGCGGTTTGGGGCCTTCCACGCCGACGCGGTTGCACCGTTGCAAACCCACCCAAGAGGGATGACACAAGCCCAGCGGTCTTGATCACCCTGCCGTGACGGAACCCACCACGGCGCACCGTCACCTTGGCCCGCTCGCAGCGAACATAGACGGACGTAACCGTCCGTATCCGTTCTGACGATCCGGATCGCTCCTGGGACGGCTTGAGCCGTCCCAGGGTTCAAGCCGTCCCAGGGCTGACCTGCAATGGGACGCCTGGGACGGCTGGGACGGCTTGGGG
>NZ_JBOHGC010000350.1:0-15510 GCF_050699995.1 Actinokineospora sp.
CGCCGAGTGAGTCCGCCACCTGGCTAGAGGGCGATGCCCAGCAGGGCGTCGATCGCCACCGCGGCTTCGGCGGGGGCGCTCTCGCTCGTCCCCTCACCCAGCCGGGTCCGCTCCGCCCACGCGTCGATGGCGGCAATGGCGGCCGGGGCGTCGAGGTCGTTCGACAGGTGTTCGCGGATCTCGGCGATCAGCGGCGCCGCGTCGACCCCCTTGGCCGCCTGGACCGCCGACCGCCAGCGGCCGACGCGGGCGACGGCCTCGTCGAGGACGTCCTGGGTCCACGCGCGGTCGGTGCGGTAGTGCCCGGACAACAGGCCCAGCCGCACGGCCATCGAGTCGACGTGGTCGGCGCGCAGGCGCGAGACGAACACGAGGTTGCCCCGCGACTTCGACATCTTCTCGCCGTCGAGGCCGATCATCGCCGCGTGGCCGTAGTGCTGGGCGAACGGGTGTCGGCCGGTCAGGGCCTCGGCGTGGGCCGCGCTGAGCTCGTGGTGCGGGAAGATCAGGTCCGACCCACCGCCCTGCAGGTCGAAGCCCATGCCGAGCCGGTTGAGGGCGATGGCGCTGCACTCGATGTGCCAGCCGGGCCTGCCCGCGCCGAGTTCGCTGTCCCAGCTCGGCTCGCCGGGACGCGCGACCCGCCACAGCAGGGCGTCGAGGGGGTGGCGCTTGCCCTTGCGGTCCGGGTCTCCCCCGCGCTCGGCGAAGTACTTCGCCATGGTCGCCTCGTCGTAGCGCGACTCGGCGCCGAACTGGCCACTGGCCTGGTGGTCGAAGTAGATGTCGGGGTACTCGTCGTCGGCGGCGTGGTAGGCCGCGCCGTTGGCCAGGAGTTTGGCCACCGCCTCGACGACCTCGGGAATGGCCTCGACCGCCCCGATGTACTCGCGCGGCGGCAGCACCCGCAGCGCGGTCATGTCCTCGCGGAACAGCGCCGTCTCCCGCATCCCCAGCACGACCCAGTCGTCCTGGTCGCGCGTGGCGCGCTCCAGGAGGGGGTCGTCGATGTCGGTGACGTTCTGGACGTAGTGCACCTGGTGGCCGTTGTCCAGCCACACGCGGTGGACCAGGTCGAACGCGAGGTAGGTCGCCGCGTGCCCGAGGTGCGTCGCGTCGTACGGGGTGATCCCGCAGACGTACATGGTCGCGGTCGGCCCCGGGGTGGTCAGGCGGATCTCGCCCGCGCTGGTGTCGTGGAGCCGAAGCGGGCGCGGCGTGCCGGGCACCCGCGGCACCGGGTGGGATTGCCAGGTCTGCATGACACGAACATTAATCGCACCCGCTTCGGCGACCGGGTGAATTCAGTGTGTGGACGACGCACGCGGCCGATCGTGTGACCTGTGTTACATAACCTTGAGGGGAGCCGATCACACAATCAGGTGGGAGCACGCTGGGAGAGGGGCCGGACCATGACCGATCCGCAGGACACGCCGCAGGGCGGCACGACTGGACGCTATCTGGTGCTGATGGAGGACCACGCGGTCGACGCGGGCACTCAGCAGATGGGCGACGTGGCGGGAATCCGCGCCGCCAGCAACGCCGATCTGGAGGACGCCGACGTCGACTTCCAGGGCGCCGACGGATTGGTGCTGCGGGAACTCGGCATCGCCATCGTCAACGCCGACCCCGACCAACTCGCCGCGCTGGACCGCGCGGTGCACGAGCCGGGTCCGCTGTCGCTGGTCGAGGCGGAGCGGCGGGTGTACGCGATCAGCGCGCAGCCCACCGCCGAGGAGCCCCTGGCCGTCGACGAGAGCCAGTTCACCTGGGGCACGCAGGCGGTGCGCGCGCAGCTGAGCCAGGCGACCGGCGAGGGCATCCGGGTGGCCGTGCTCGACACCGGCTTCGACGTCAACCACCCCGACTTCGCCGGGCGGTCGGTCACGACCAGCTCGTTCATCCAGGGCGAGGACGTGCAGGACGGCCACGGCCACGGCACCCACTGCATCGGCACCGCGTGCGGTCCGCGCGACCCGGCGGAGGGGCCCGGCTACGGCATGGCCTACAAGTCGGAGATCTTCGCGGGCAAGGTGCTGAGCAACCGCGGGTCCGGCACCGACGGCGGCATCCTCGCCGGCATCGCGTGGGCGATCACCAACGGCTGCCCGATCGTGTCGATGTCGCTGGGCGCCGCCACCCGCCCTGGCGACCCGTACTCCCGCACCTACGAGAGCGCCGCGAACCGCGCGATGGCGCAGGGAACGCTGATCATCGCGGCCGCGGGCAACGAGTCGCGGCGGCAGAACGGGCGGATCAACCCGGTCGGCCACCCGGCGAACTGCCCGTCGATCATGGCGGTCGGCGCGGTGGACGTGAACATGGCGATGGCGTGGTTCTCGTGCGGCACCGTCGACGAGATCGGCCAGGTCGACATCGTCGGGCCGGGCGTGGACGTGCACTCGTCGTGGCCCGCTCCGCTGGGGCACAACAGGATCAGCGGCACCAGCATGGCCACCCCGCACGTCGCGGGCGTGGCGGCGCTCATCGCCCAGGCGACGGGGGCACGGTCGTGGGAACTGTGGGCGCGGCTCTCGCAGATCGCGCGTAGGCTGCCTCTTCCGTCGACCGACGTGGGATCGGGGCTGGTGCAGGCACCATGAACGATATCGACGAACCGATCGAGCGGGTGCTGGTCACCCTCGACGACGCCGGGCTGTCCCGGGTCGAGGAGGTCGTGGCCGAACTCCGCCGGGCCGGGATGGACGTCGAGCAGGTCATCGAGCCGGTGGGCACCATCACCGGCTCGATGCCGCTCGACGCACTCGACGCCGTGCAGGAGATCTCCGGTGTGGACTTCGTCGAGCCGCAGATCGCCGCGTTCCAGATCCCCGACCCGGACGAGGACATTCAGTAGGCGCGTCTCGGGGCGTCCGCGGGGGCGAACTCGGGCAGGTCCTTGTGGGCGCCCGCGCGGACGGCTTGGCGGATCTGCTCGATGTTCTCGCGCAGCATGTCCGAGATCAGCTCGTCGGTCCGCGGGTCGGCGAGCATCTCCAGCACCACCCGCAGGGTCGCGTCGGTGACCGCGCCGACGATCTCGTCGTGGAACGGCAGCACCCGCAGCCTGCCCACCTGCCGGTCGTGTTTGAGCTTCTCCAGCACCATCTCCCGGATCTCGGTCCGGTTCTCCTCCAGCGCGCCCGCGATGTTGCGCGCGTAGTGGCCGGTGCGCAGGACCGAGACGACCTCTTCGAGCACGGCCACGGTGAGCGGCTTCTTGACCACGTCGATGAGCAGGCCGCCGAAGCGCCCCATCGCGCGGTGGGCGAGTTCCTCGCTGACCGAGCGGTCCACCGGCATGTGCAGCCGGGTCATGATCACCGCGATCCGCCACACCCGTAGCAGCCGGAACGCGCGGAAGGCCAGGTGCGACACGGGGATCATGCCGATCACGTCGTACCAGTTGACCCACAGGAACCGCCGGGTGAAGCCCGCCGACCGCCACCGCCAGAGGAACTCCACGGCGAACACCCCGCACAGCGCCCAGTCGATCCGGGTGATGAGGGTGGCGACGTCGGGGGCGGGCTTCCAGAACGTCCGGTAGGCCAGCATGCCCACGGCGAACACCGCCAGCAGCAGCATCAGCCAGTCGTCCAGGCTGACCCGGTGCTTCTTCGGCGAAGCCGCCAACGAGATGACCATGCTGTCAAACATGTCATGACGGGCGGGAGCTGACCACCTAGCGGTACTCGGGATTGTGGAAGTCGAAGCGGGCGCCCGCGTCCCACTTGGCGCGCTGGTTGCCCTGCGCGGGGAAGCCGCCCGCGTCGCGGAGCATTCGGGCGAGGTGCATGAGGTTCCACGTCATGAACGTGGTGTTGCGGTTGGTGAAGTCGTTCTCCGGGCCGCCGGAACCCTTGTCCAAATAGGAAGGCCCGGGACCCGCCTCACCGATCCAGCCCGCGTCGGCCTGCGGCGGGATCGCGTAGCCGACGTGCTGCAGGCTGTAGAGGATGTTCTGCGCGCAGTGCTTGATCCCGTCCTCGTTGCCGGTGATCAGCGCCCCCGCGACCCGGCCGTAGTAGGCGTACTGGCCCACGTCGTTGAGCACACCGGACAGGGCGTAGAGGCGCTCGATGACCCGCTTGGTGACCGAGCTGTTGTCGCCGAGCCAGATCGGCCCGGCGATGACCAGGATGTCGGCGGCCATCACCCGCTCGGTCAGGGCGGGCCACTCGTCGCTGTCCCAGCCGTGCTCGGTCATGTCCGGGTAGACCCCGGTGGCGATGTCGTGATCGACCGCCCGGAACTGGTCGACCGACACCCCGTTGGTGGACATGATCCCGGCGCTGGCGTCGACCAGTCCCTGGGTGTGGCTGAGCTCGGGTGAGCGCTTGAGGGTGCAGTTGATGAACAGGGCGCGCAGGCCGTCGAAGTCCGTCACCGGCGTCTCTCTCCTTCACGTCGACGCCCAGTGTCGCGCCCGCGGCCATGCCTCGCCGCCCGAGCCCGCCGCGAGTACCCTTTCGCAATGCCTGGCGGGACGGGCAACTAGCGTGCGCCCGTCGCGTCCTGGGAGACAGGACAACGCCCGCATGACCGGCCCGGAGGACTTGGCAACCTCCCCGCCTGAGGCGGGGATTCCAACGGCGACTACCGCACAAGGAGGAGGTCGCGTTGAGGTTCACGGTTCACCGGCCCACCCAACGGCGGGCCTCCCCGTGCAGCCACGGCATGCCCTGCCGCGAAACGAACATTCAGCGCCGCGTTCACATCAGCGTTGCAAGCGAAACCGCAAGACCGACACCGGAAGGCCGCTTGGCTCTCGCGCGCCTCCCGATCAACGACCCCACACGCCGAACAACGCTGACTCGTGAACCTCGGATCGACCTTCACCACCCGCCCCGGAGCCTTCTGCTCCAAACGCGTCACCAACAGGCCCCACCCGTTAGTAAGAATGCCCCGGTTCAAGCCCGCCTTCTGTCGAACACCCCGGCCCGGCGCATCCAGGCTGCCCTTCGCCGACCGGGTCATGGCGGCGATCTTGAGATCTTCGACGCCGATCACATCGAACCCCCCGGCCAGGCGGGTGCTGATCTTCTCCACCCAATCCTTACGCCGATCCGTTTCCCGCGCCTTGAGCCTCGCGATCGCTGTCTTGACCTTCCCGCGCCGGACGGAGCCGCGTTGGGCCCGGGCGAGCTTGCGTTGCAGCCGCTGCAACCGAGCCTTCTCAGTTGCACGCAGGGTGGGCGCGTTCAGCAGTTCTCCGGTGGACAACGCCGCCGCCACCACGACACCGCGATCCACGCCCACCACCGCACCCGTACCCGGCGCCGCGATGGGCTCGGGCGGCACGGCGAACGCCACATGCCAACGCCCAGCCCGATCACGAGTGACCCGATAGGACTTCACACCGTCCGCAACGGCGCGCGACCAGCGGAACCGCACCCAACCCACCTTGGGCACCCGCACCTCACCGACCTTGCGGGACACTCGACGCACGTCGCCGGGCCTGACCGCCACGATCCGGAACCCCTCGCACCGGCCGCGCTTGCGCCAGGTCGGCCGCCGGTGGGTCCGGCCGAAGAAGTTCGCCAACGCTTGGGCGAAATCCTTCAACCCCTGCTGCTGCACGACCACCGACCCAGCAGCCAACCACGGGTTCTCCGCCCGCGCCTGCGTCAACTGGCGGCACTGCTCGGTGTAGCCGGGCGCCGCCGTGCGCCCCGGCTGCCAGTGCGAGTGCTGCTCCACCGCAAGATTCCAGACGAACCGCGCATGCCCACAATGCTCCAACAACGCAAGCTCCTGAACGGGCGTCGGCTGAAGACGGAAACGGGACATGCCGATCAACCTATCGGCCACGACCGACAAAACTCGGAGACAGAGTTGAGACCAGATAGGCCGAGGCACGCCCGGGCCGTGACCCTCCGGAATCCGCTTCGTCTCTGGCGTGAACGCCGGAGCATCCTGGGGGAGATGACGACCGCATGAGCGCACCCGGTTTCGCACACGAGGCTCTCGTGTACCGCGATGAGGCCGGCTACGTCGAGGGCGCGAGCGCCTTCCTCCGCGAAGGTGTCGCCGCGGGCGAGGCCGTGTTCGCGCTGGTCCGCCCCGGCGTGATCGAAAGCCTCCGCGAGGCCCTCGGCGCCGACGCCGACCACGTGCGGTTCCTCGACATGACCGAGGTCGGGCGCAACCCGGCCCGCATCATCCCCACCTTGCGGTCGCTGATCGCCGACGCGGGTGACCGGCCCGCGTGGGCGGTCACCGAGCACACCTGGCCGGGCCGCACCGAGGAGGAAACCGCCGAGACCCGGCTGCACGAGGCGCTGGTCAACGTCGCCTTCGAGGACACCGACCTACGCCTGCTGTGCCCCACCGACCCGGCGTTCCTCGCCGACGCCGAACACAGCCACCCGATCGTCATCGAGGGCGACCAGCGCAGGCCGAGCGACCGGTTCGACCCGAAACTGGCCGACACCGAGTTCGCCGCCGACCTTCCCGCGCCGGAGAGGGTGTCCGATGTCGCTCACTTCAACCTGGACGACCTTCCTGAGCTTCGAGACCTGGTCACCATTCGGGCGAGCGGGTTCGGGTTGCCTCGGGCTCGGGCTCTGGACCTGACGCTGGCGACGAACGAGATCGTCACCAACAGCATCTGCCATGGTGGGGAACGCGGGACTCTTCGGGTGTGGGACGAAGAGGACGCCGTGGTGTGTGAGGTCAGTGACGGGGGTCAGATCACGGACCCGTTGGTGGGGCGGATCGTGCCCACACCTTCGGTTCCTGGGGGGCGTGGGGTGTGGTTGGCGAATCAACTCTGTGATCTTGTTCGGATTCGGTCAACCACTGTTGGGACTGTTGTTCGGTTGCACATGGCCAAGCCCTGACTCCGGCGGCTCAATCGGCGCGTCGAATCCACCGGCCACCTGAATGCTGGACTCGCGACTGGCGCAGGGTTTCCAGGTAGTCGGCGATGTTGGACAAGGCCTTGGGCGACTGCCACAGTGCCGTGACCTTTGGGTCGTCCACTCCCCTGGTTGCCTCTATTCGGCTGCGGGCGGGCCTGTGCAGTTGTCGCTTTGTCATGGCGAAGGCTGCCGGTGGGATGCGTGACAGTGCGGTGGCGCGGGTCAGGGCTCGATCCAGTAGGTCGTCTGGTTCGACCACCTCGTCGATCAGGCCGACCGACTGCGCCGTCGGGGCGTCCAGTAGCGCGCCGGTGTTGATCAGGCGTTGGGCGTGGTGGCCGACCGCGTGGCGGACTATTTCCAGGGCTGCCACAGGGAAGGGGACGCCGACCAGGAGTTCGGTGAGTCCTATTCGGCCTGCCGACATGATTCGGTAGTCCGCTGCGGCGGCGATCACGCAGCCGCCTGCGATCGCGGCCCCGCCGACGGCGGCGATGACTGGGCGTGGACAGTCGAAGATGGCCAGGAATGCCTTGCTCAGGGCAGGCAGGAAATCGGCGACGTAGTTCGCTCCGCCCTCCACGACTCGGCGAAGGTCTACGCCCGCACTGAAGGCTTGGCCCGCACCGGTGATGATCAGGCCGTCGGCGACGAGGCTGCTCACCGTGCGGCTGATGGCCTCGCACAGTTCGAGGTCGAGGGCGTTGACCTTGCCGTGGTCGAGCCGCAGGACTGCGAGGTCGCCGTGCGCTTCGACGGTGATCATGGTCCCTTCCCGGCACCCAGTCGGACCGCTGGGTCTCCGAGAACAATGTAATTCCGCGCGTCGTTGTTGGCCGTCCAAAGGGCGGCCAGGGTCTCGTCGTCGATCTTGCGGCCGAGTCTGCGCAAGGCGTCGAGGCGGGTGACCAACTCGGTGGCGATGGCGGCGTAGCGCTGGTTGAGGTACTCCATCGCGGCCCCGAGACGCTGTCCCGCCAGCAGGGCGCGCAGGGTGCTGGCCATGGTGGCGATCTGCGGGTCGACGCCCTTCCACAGGAACGAGCAGCTCCACACCCGGTCCACGTGCCCCACGAACCCGAGCACCCCGGCCGCGAGCAGCCGCTGCGGCAACCGGGCCACGAACGCCCGACCCGCGTCGTGGCCGCCGCCGAAGTCGGCCGCGGCGGGTGTGCCCGCGCCGTAGCAGGCGAAGGAGAACACCACGTCCGGTGTCAGCGTCGCGGGGACGTCGGCGCCGGCGAAGTACTGGTCGGCGGTCAGGGGCGCCACCGCCATCGGGCCCGGCCAGTCCTGGCACAGCAGGGCGCCCTGGATCTCGCGCATGTCCGGTCTGGCGGTGCCGACGCCGTGGGACGCGCTGAACAGGACACGGCCGGGGTGCGGCTCGGTGAGCAGCGTGGACAGCCGGGTCTTGGTGGCCTGCTCGGCGACGTCGGTGCCGAGGCTGAGCCCGTGGCCGGTGAGTTCCGCCCGCAGCGGCTCGATCAGCTTCGACGCGCTCAGGGTGGTGGCCCGGTCGTCGGGGTTGCGCACGCCGAACAGGTGGATGCCCGGCGGGTCGAGCGGCGCCTCTTCGGCCGTGGCCACGGCCTCGGCGTAGCGGGCGTAGTCGTCGAGTGTGTCGAAGTGCAGCCTGCCGACGGCGTACTGGACGTCGAGTTGGTACTGCAGGCTGAACGGCAGGTCGGCCGGGTCCCCGGCCAGGAGCAGGTAGTACGGCACCCTGGTGGGCTCGGCGGGCCCAGGCCCGGCCCCATAGCGGCGCAGGAACGCGGCGTCGTCGTCCCCCGGCTCGACGACCAGTTCCCGGTAGAGCGGCCCCGCCTGAGTGCGGCGCAGGTCCAGCAGCGGCCGAAGCGCGCCGAGCACGGGGCTGTCCGGGGTGGTGACCACCGCCCAGCCCACAGAGGCCAGGTCCTGCGGGTCGAAGCCGTACTGGGTGCCGAACGTCGGCTCCCGCGCCTGGTCGCGCTTGCGCAGCGCGCGGACGTGCCGCTCCGCCGGGCTCTCGCCGCGGGCGAGCGCCGCCAGGTCCTCGACGGTGTCCGCCGCGAACAGGTACCCGCCGGTGTCCGCGTCGACGCCGTTGACCGGCAGGTCCGTCATGTCAACACGACCAGCAGCACCGCGAGCACCACGATCACCACGGCCTCGGCCGCGGCCAGGAGCGCGAGCCGGTTGGTGGTGCCGCGCGCGTCGGCGAGCCCGGCCTCGTCGAAGGAGCGGAGCAGGAACTCCCGTTCCACCTCCGCCATCCCGACCGCGGGATGCGGGGCCAGCCGCAAAGCGTCGCCGGTGAGCAGGAACGCGCTCTGCCGATGGTTGCGGTGCCAGTCGTAGGCCGCCGCCTGCCACGGTTCGAGAGTCGCGTGCCGCCACGCCTGGTTGGCGTCGATGACCGCGGTGATCAGCCGGTCGTGGGCCAGTTCGTACCAGGTCGTGCCCGCGCGGGTGTCCGCCCGGATCAGGTACGCGTCCTCCAGGGCGTCCAACACGCGCACGCCGAGGTCGCCTGGCACCGGCGGGTCGGTCGTCTGCGCCCGGAACCGGCGCGCGGTGATCAGTTCGTCCTCGAACCACTCGCGCACCACCCGCTGGTCGACGCCCAGCCGGCGCTCCAGCTCAGCGAGGGCGTTGCCGTAGTAGCGGCTCAGCGCCCGGTCGATGTCGACGCGCTCGACGTCGCCGGTGCCGATCTCGT
Source organism: Actinokineospora sp. (assembly GCF_050699995.1). Taxonomy (GTDB): domain Bacteria; phylum Actinomycetota; class Actinomycetes; order Mycobacteriales; family Pseudonocardiaceae; genus Actinokineospora. The sequence continues at coordinate 9,568 of NZ_JBOHGC010000350.1, forward strand.
GGAAGTTCTCGCAGTGCGCGGCGGTGATCCGCCACAGGGTTCGGCACACGACCTGCAGCTGGAATGGCTCCACGTAAGGGGATCGCAGCCAGTGGTCGGCGCCGCCCGGTCGGTCGACCCTGGCCCGGGCGAGCCGATCGACCAGCTTCTCCGCCGCCTCATCCACAAAGGACACGCGCTGTTCGGCGGCGGGCCTGCGCACGGCGGCGAGGGCCTCGTCGTGGTCGAGGAAGTCGAGCCGGAAGCGCGCCCGCAGCCTGCCCGGCAGGAACCGCAGGAAGCGGTCCAGCCCGCCCAGGTAGTCCTCGCGCACCGCCAACAGCGCGAACAGGGTGCCGTCGGCGAGCGCCGCGCCGAGCTGGCGGAAGAACTCCTCCTTGGCGTCGCGGTCGGTCGGGTCCAGCGTGAGGATCTCCTCGAGCTGGTCGATCACCAGGACGCGGGCGGTGCCCTCGAGCAGCGGCGGCTCCAGGCGCTCGACGATCTCCCCGACGGTGAGGTCGTCGAGCCCGGGTGTCTCGGCGCCGAGCAGGTCCACGCCGGCGCTGTGCACGTACCGGTTGCCGCGCGCGGGCGTGGGCTTGTCGACCCGCGCCGCGGTGGTCGGCATGAAGCCGTCGGAGCGCAGCATGCGCGCGACGGCGGCCTGGATCAGCGACGTCTTGCCCGCCCCGGACGGCGCGTGCAGCAACACGACCCGCTCGGCGATGATCAGGTCGGCGAGCTCGCGCGCGACGTGCTGGCGGTTCGGCAGGTGCTCGTCGCGGCGGAACGCGCGCGGCCCGACGTACGGGTTCTCCGCGGGCAGCACGATCGGCGCGGTGTCGGCGCTCATGGCCCGCCGTCCCCGGCGTTGGCGCGCAGGTCGCGCAGGAAGTCCTTGGTGGCCGACCAGAACAGGCTGACCCGGTCCTCGCCGAAGTACGACTCCAGGTAGCGCTGGGCGGCCTCGGGTTCGATGGTCTGGCTCTCCGGGCGCACCTGCACCCCGACGTGGGTGTTGGCACGCAGCCGGGAGCTGCCGCCGAAGCTCTTGATGCCCTGGAACACCACCCGGAAGTCCCAGTCGTCGAGCCGGTAACCCAGGAACATCAGGGAGTTCTTCATCAGCGACGCCGACACCGCGGGCGGGATCGAGGGCCGCTGCTCGATCCACGCGGTGAGCCACTCGAAGTGGTCGTCCTCGGTCAGCACGACGGAGTCGGGATTGTCGAGCCTGCCGAACAGGTGGTAGACCCACGGCTTCGCGACGGTCGGCGGCTGCAGTGTGTGCGGGTCGACCTGCTCGACCGTGTCGTTCCACGGGAAGCACAGCGTGACCGGGTCCTTGGGTTGTTCGTTCGCGCGCAGCGCCTGCTGCAGCAGGTCGGTCCATCCAGTGGTGACGTAGACCTTCACCGGCAGCGACGCGGCCGCGCGGTACGGCTCGTCCGGGTCGCGTTCACGCAGCAGCCTGCCCAGTTCCAGGATCACGGGCTCGGGGTCGTTGCCTTCAAGGAGGTGCTGCGGGACCTCGGCGATCAGGTCGTGCTTGCCCCGGCGGCGCTTCTCGCGCAGGTCGCTCATCAGGTAGTCGAGGAGGAACGCGCGGACCTCGCCGGGTGAGCGGCCGACCCGCAGGTACTGGGCGACCTGGGCGAAGTTGCCCTTCCCGGACGGCGCGATCGGCATCTGCCAGCGGCGCGCCCACCGGCGGGCGATCTCCACCCGCGACCCGACGATCCCGTCGGCGAATCCAGGCCCCAGGACCGGGGTGAACCGGCCGGTCCGCATCATCAGCGCCAGCGAACTCCACGTCTCGCGGCCGACCTCGGTGCGGTAGTAGGTGCGGCCCGACCGCAGGCGGGAGAACAGCACCGGCACCCACCAGTCGGGCCGGTCCCGGACCGCGGCGCGGGCAATGGCGACGGCCCGGTCGACCACGCCGTCGTCGGCGAACTCGGCGAAGAACTTCTCCGCGAAGGTCTGCGCGGTGGTCATGGTGACGTCGCCCTGCATCGCGATGACCGCGGCGATCCCGGCGCCCGCCAGCCGCGGCCCCAACCCGGCCAGGGCGCCGCCGTCGTCGGACGCGGTCGCGGTCCCCGCCGAGCGGCACGACATGAGCACCGCCAGCATCGGCTTGGTCTCCAGGTGCTGGAACGACTCGACGAGCCTGCGCGCGTCCACCGGGTCCGCCTTGCCGTCGGCGGCCTCCAGGAAAAGCAGCGGCACGTCCTCGGTGAGGGTGCCGTGGGCGACCAGGTAGAGCACGTCGATCGGGTCGTCGCGGTCCTGCAGGCGGGCGGTGATCGCGGCCAGCGACGCGGCTCCGCCCCCGCCGATGACCTCCGTGCGGTACCCCGTCAGCGCCTCGCGGGCCCGGTCGCGCTCGCCGGTGAGGTCGACCGGCGCGAGTTCACGGCCACCCGGGGCGTACTCCCCCAGGTCGTTCGGCGCGGCCACCACGACGAGCGCGACCTGCTCGCTCGCCTTGCGCACCGGGACCGGGCGCCAGTCGGCGCTGGAGAGGTAGCGGGAGAACAGGACGGTCGAGTTCGTGGCGATCGGGTGGTTGGACACCGGGTCGCGCAGCAGCTCCCAGCGGACCGCGTGGAACCGCGCCGGACCGTCCACGTGCAACCGGACATGGACGGCCGCGGTGTGCGCGGCGGCCATCGCCTTCTCGTAGAAGCGGGCGATCTCGGAGTTCCCGAACACCATCCGGGACAGCGCCTCGGCGTAGGCGTCGTCGTCGTCGACGAGGTCGGCGAGGGCGGGCAGGTCGATCCGCAACAGGTCGGCCGGGTGCTCCGGCCAGTCCACTGTGTCCACGCCGGTGTACCGCAGGCTCACGTCGAAGGCGTCCTGCTCTTTGTCGTACACCAGGCCGAACTCAAGATCGGCATATTCGCCCGCCACGCCGGTCACCTCCGTCCCCACATGGCAGAGGCGCGGACCAAGGCTCCAGATACGTGTTCTTCAGATTCACCCTCTTGTGGTGAATGCACAAGAGGCCGACCGAGTGTGTTTTCGCCGGTCAGCCGCTATGGAATGAGCTGCTGGACGGTCTTGAGAATCCGTTTGTCGGAAATCGGGCCCGCGGCGCCGAGCATCTGCGCGAAATAGCTGACCCGCAGTTCCTCGATCATCCACTGCACCTCGCGGGCCTTCGCCGAGTCCCGCGCCGCGGGGCGGAGCTGGTTGAGCGCCTCGTGGTAGGCGTCCTCGAGGTCCTGGACCTGATGCATCCAGGAGGTATCGCGGTCCGGGCGCTCGGGGAGCTTGTCCAGCCTGCGTTCGATGCCGCGCAGGTAGCGCTCCACATCGGACAGCCGGGACAGGCCCGTGGCGGTGATGAAGCCGGGGTAGATCAGCCCGGCGAGCTGTTCGCGGATATCGGCCATGGCCTCGACGAAGATCGGCCCGGCGGTGCGGGCCAGCCGGGCCTGCACGTCGGTCCACGCGATGACGACCTTGCGGGCGCCGTCGAGGACGTCGAGGGTGGTGCCGATCAGGCCGACGCGGACGTGCTCGCGCAGCTTCGCGAAGCCCGCCTCGTCCCAGCCCGGGCCGCCGCCGGAGGCGATCAGGTGGTCGGCGGCGCAGTCGACGCAGTCGGCGAGCAGGGCGGGGACGCCGCCGTGCGGGTTGTGCGACAGGGCGAGTTTCGCCTGGTTGGACAGGGTGCGCACGACCTGCTTGACCGGTGAGGGCACGCCCAGCAGCACCAGCCGCCGGGTGCCCAGCCACATGGCGTGCCGCTGGTCGGTCTCGGTGTCGAGCATCCGCACCGCCACGGTGTCGCCCTCGTCGATGAGCGCCGGGTAGGCGGTGACGACCAGGCCGTTCTGCTCGGTCCGCTGGACCTTGGGCAGGGTGCCGATCGTCCACACGGTCAGCCCGCGCCGCTCCAGGTCGACCGACGCGGCCGCGAGGGACTGGCGCAGCCGGGACTTGAGCTGGTCTTTCAGCGCGACCAGGTCTTTGCCCGTGGCCAGGGTCTTCTCACCGTCGACGACCTGGAACGTGGTCCGCAGGTGGGCGGGGACGGCCTCGATCTGCCAGGCGTCGCGCGGGATGGTGACGCCGGTCAGCTTGCGCAGCTCCCGGCCGACCGCCTCCGGCAGCGACTCCTCCTCGGCGCCCAGGCGGGCGACGACGGCCTTGGCGAAGTCCGGGACGGGCACGAAGTTGCGGCGCAGCGGCTTGGGCAGCGAGCGGATCAGCGCGGTGACGACCTCCTCGCGCAGGCCGGGGACCTGCAAGGAGAAGCCGTCGCCGTGGAGTTGGTTGAGGACCGCGATCGGAACCTTCGCGGTGACGCCGTCGTCCGCCCGGCCCGGCTCGAAGCGGTAGGTCAGCGGCAGCGCCAGGCCGTGCTGCTGGAGGGTGTCCGGGAACGCCTGCTCGGTGACGTCCTTCGCCGACTCGTTGACCAGCATGGACTTCGAGTACGTCAACAGGTGCGGCTGGTCGTGCCGGGTCTTCTTCCACCACGTGTCGAAGTGCCGCCCGGACACGACCTCGGCCGGGATTCGCTGGTCGTAGAAGGCGAACAGCGTCTCCTCGTCGACCATGATGTCGCGGCGGCGGGCCCGGTGTTCGAGCTCCTCGACCTCGGCGAGCAGTTTGCGGTTGTCGTGGAAGAAGTGGTGCCGGGTCTGCCAGTCGCCCTCGACCAAGGCATTGCGGATGAACAGGTCCCGCGACATCTCCGGGTCGATCCGGCCGTAGTGGACCTTGCGGGACACCACGATCGGCAGCCCGAACAGGGTGACCTTCTCCATCGCCACGACCGAGCCCTGCTTCGCTTCCCAGTGCGGCTCGCTGTAGGTGCGCTTCACCAGGTGCTCGGCCATCGGCTCGACCCACTCCGGCTCGATGCGCGCCGCGATCCGGCCCCACAGTCGGGAAGTCTCCACCAGTTCGGCGGCCATCACCCAGCGCGGCGGCTTCCTCGCCAGCGTCGAGCCGGGGAAGATCGCGAACCGGGCGTTGCGCGCGCCGACGTACTCCTTGCCGTCCTTGGCCGCCGGGTCCCGGAAACCGATGTGGGACAACAGACCCGACAACAGTGCCATGTGGACGTCGCGCGGCTCGGCCCTGGTGTCGTTGGGGGTGATGCCGAGCTGGCGGACGACCTGGCGCAGCTGGCTGTGGATGTCCTGCCACTCACGGACCCGCAGGTAGTTCAGGAACTCCGCCTTGCACAGCCTGCGGAACCGGTTGCCCGACATGTCTTTCTGCTGCTCGCGCAGGTGGTCCCAGAGCGCGAGGTAGGTCATGAAATCCGAGTCCGGGTCAGCGAACCGGGCGTGCATCTGCTGCGCGGCCTGCTGTTTCTCCTGTGGACGCTCGCGCGGGTCCTGAATGGATAGTGCGGCGGCGATCACCATGACCTCGCTGACGCAGCCCGCCTTGTCCGCCTCGATCACCATGCGCGCCAGCCGCGGGTCGACCGGGAGCTGGGCGAGCTTGCGGCCCAGCGGGGTCAGCCGCTTGCGGGAGTCGGTCTCCGCCGGGTTGATCGCGCCGAGCTCGTGCAGCAGGTTGACGCCGTCGGCAATGTGCCGCTTGTCCGGCGGCTCGATGAACGGGAAGTCCGCCATCTCGCCGAGGTCGGCGGCACTCATCTGCAGGATGACCGACGCCAGGTTGGTGCGCAGGATCTCCGGGTCGGTGAACTCGGGGCGGGCGAGGAAGTCGTCCTCGCTGAACAGGCGGATGCAGATGCCGTCGCTGGTGCGGCCGCAGCGGCCCTTGCGCTGGTTCGCCGAGGCCTGCGACACCGGCTCGATCGGCAGGTGCTGGACCTTGGTGCGATGGCTGTACCGGGAGATCCGGGCCACGCCGGTGTCCACCACGTACTTGATGCCGGGCACGGTGAGGCTGGTCTCCGCCACGTTGGTGGCCAGCACGATCCGCCGGTTGGGGCTGCGCGCCCACACCCGCTGCTGCTCG
>NZ_JBOHGC010000351.1:0-4106 GCF_050699995.1 Actinokineospora sp.
CCACCCCGCTGTCACGGGGTGGCAGCCGCCATGATCACAGGCTGGGGAACCACAGCTTGATCTCGCGCTCGGCGGACTCGATCGAGTCCGAGCCGTGCACGAGGTTGAACTGGACCTCCAGGCCGAAGTCACCGCGGATGGTGCCCGGGGTGGCCTTCTCGACCGGGTCGGTGCCGCCTGCCAGCTGGCGGAACGCGGCGATGGCGCGCGGGCCCTCGACGACGAGTGCCACGACCGGGCCGGAGGTGATGAACTCGAGCAGCGACTCGAAGAACGGCTTGCCGTCGTGCTCGGCGTAGTGCTGCTCGGCGACATCGCGTTCGACGTTGCGCAGTTCGAGCGCGGCCAGCGTGAGGCCCTTGCGCTCGATGCGAGAGATGACCTCGCCGACCAGGCCACGGCTCACACCGTCGGGCTTGACCAGGACCAGGGTGCGCTCACTCACGGCTTTCCGTACTCCTTCATGGGGATCGCTGCGTGCCGAACGCACGAGCGTGTGAGCAGGGTAACCCGGTCGGCTGGCATGACTTGCCGCGCTCCCGTCTGCCAGCCACGGTGAGGACATGGACCGAACGGAGAGTGAAAAGTTGATTACCCGACGTATCGTCTCAATCGTCGCCCTCGTCGTGGCCCTGTTCGCCGGGGTGACCGCCGCCCCCGCGTCCGCCGAGCAAGCCGACCCCGCTGACCTGACGTACCACTACAGATACGACCTGTGGGTCGAGAGTGCCTTCACCCCGGAGCACCTCACGTCGATGGTGGCGTCTCGGCTGACCAGGTACTTCACCTTCGACTCCAACTGCTCGTACCTGCCGCCGGTCGGCACGCAGTGCGACCTGTACAACGTGCCGGGGCTGCCGCTGCTGGGGAGCAATCCGGTGATGGTGATCGACCGCTCGCCGACCAGCTGGACCTTCCGCTCGATGCCTGGGCACGCGGAGGGCGCGGGCCGGTTCATCACGTTCAGTTTCGTGCATGGGCCCTACGGCTACGTGCTCGACGTCGCGTCGTGGGGGGTGTGGACGCCCGCGGCCGAGCTGACGGTGTCCAGTGGCGGGGCGCGGGCCGCGTGGCAGCGGTTCGCGGACAACATCTCGCGGTTGCTGTAGCGGGACGTGGCCCGACCCCCGGGGGAACAGGGGCCGGGCCACCTGCGTCACCAGGTGCTGTTGATCAGTCCGGTGCCGAGGTAGACCTGGTCGAAACCGTTGCCGTCGTTGTCATCTGTACGCCAGGGTGATCAGTCCCCACGGGTCGACCGCCACCGCGGGCTCGTCCTGCCTGCCGGTGACGGTCGTGTTGAGCCGCTGCCGGGGCAGCCTGCCGGTGGTGGAGCCGTCGGGGTTGACGCCTTGGGCGTACACGTCCGCGGCCTCGGACCAGTTGACGACCGCGGCGCGCTGGTCATCGGTGCCGACCTGGGGGTCGGCACCGGGGACCAGGGTGTCGGCGGCCGAACCGGCCGTGCCGGTGGCCGAGAACGACCGGACGCCGACCTGCGCGACGCCCGTGTGGTCGGTCTCCCAGCCGACGACGAAATCGCCGTTGAAGTTCGCCGCCACCGACGCGTGCCGCTGCTGCCCACCCGCGTTCACGTTGACCAGCGCCTGGGCGAGCTTGGTCGCACCCGATGAGGTGAAGCTCTTGCGGGCGATGTTGAACGTCGCGTTCCCGTCGCCGTCCTCGTTCCACACCACGATGGCGTTCTGCGCCGCGCCCATCGCGATGTCGGGGCGCTGGTGGGTGCCGCCCGTGGCGTGCGCCTGCAGCTCGTAGGTCTTCGAGGTGATGGAGGCGAACCCGGACACCCGCACGGTCGGCGCGGTGGTGCTCTGCTTGTCCTCGAAGGCGACCGCGAACCCCGGGCCGTCGGGGTCGGCGGCCACGGGTCGGGTACGTCTGCTGTCCGGCCGAAGCTCCATTGGCGGTCGCGGACCCGGTGACCGTCCCCGCCGTGTTGAGCGCGCGCACGGCGATTTGGTTGTACCCGTTGCCGTCGGTGTCGTCGGCCCAGACGACGACCGCGCTGCCGTCCTCGTGCAGCGCGACGTCGGGCTGGAGGTGCCGCCAGTTCCCCGTGCCGACCGCGGACAGCTTCTTCTCGTAGAGAGAGACACCATCGCGGTAGAGGCGAACGAAGATCTCGCTGTGCAAGTTGTCGGTCGGGTTCGTGGAGTCGCGGTCGTCTTCCCAGACGACGGCGGTGTAGCCGGTGCGGACGGACGCGACGGCGGCGTTGTCCTGGTCGCCGGTGGCGACGCTGTTCGCGACGGTCCACGTCAGGGTGCCGTCGGCGTGCGCGATGCCCGTGCCCGCAAGGGTTCCGGCCAGCGCCAGCGCGGTGATCGTCAGAGAGGTGCGCATGGTTCTGCCCTTCACGGGGTCTGCAGGCCGGGGTTGCCCGCCTGGATCACGTAGCTCTTGGTGGTCACGACCGGGTAGTCGCGCACGGTGACCTTGTCCAGCGTGCGGAAGTCCACGGTCATCTGCGTCGGCGTGGTGACCGTGCGTACGTACCCGCGCAGGTTCTTGTAGAACTTCACGTGCGGGTTGAGGCTCGACAGCCCGTTGTCGGTCGCGCTGCCGTCGCCGCCCGAGGTGATCGACGTGGTGACCAGCTCGGTGCCGATGATCCGGTTCTGCGTGCTGTAGTTCTGCATGATGTTGCTCGCCCACGAGCGGTGGACATCCCCGGTGAGGACGGCGGTGCTGGTGTTGCCCTGCGCGTCCCAGCCGTTCTGGATGCGGGAGCGGTTCGCGGTGTAGCCGTCCCACGAGTCCATGCTCTTCGACCCGTCCGCCGCGGCGAGCTTCTGGGCGAAGAAGACCTGCTGGCCGAGGATGTCCCAGGTGCCCAGCTTCTGGCCCATTCCGTTGAGCAGCCACGATTCCTGGGTGGCACCGGTGAGCGTGCGGGCCGGGTCGTCGGCGGCCGGGCAGAGCTTGGTGCCGTCGCCGCAGGCCTGGTCGTCGCGGTACTGGCGGGTGTCGAGCAGGTGGAACGTGGCCAGGCTCCCCCAGCGCAACCGCCGGTACAGCTGCAGGTTCGCACCGGACGGAGCTTGGGCGGCCCGCAGCGGCATGTGCTCGTAGTACGCCTTGTAGGCGGCGGCCCGGCGCGCGGTGAAGTCACCGGCGGGCGAGGTGTCGTTGCGGATCAGGTTCGCGTAGTTGTTCTCGACCTCGTGGTCGTCCCATACGACCAGCCACGGCGCGGCGGCGTGCGCGGCCTGCAGGTCGGGGTCGCGCTTGTAGAGCGCGTGCCGCACGCGGTAGCTCGCCAGGGTGCTGATCTCGGTCGACGGCTGGTGGGTGCGCACACCGCTGCCCGCGCCGCCCTCGTAGATGTAGTCGCCCAGGTGCAGGATCAGGTCGGGGTTCTCCTCGGCCATCCTGCGGTACGCGGTGAAGTAGCCCGCTTCGTAGTGCGAGCAGGAGGCGAAGAGCATCTTCATCGACGGGCTGGTCCCGACCGCGGGCGCGGTGCGGGCCCGGCCGACCGGCGAGATGTGGCCCATGGCGCGGAAGCGGTACCAGTACTCGCGGCCGGGCAGCAGTCCCGTCAGTTCGACGTGGACGCTGTGGCCCCACGCCTGGGTGGCGGTGAAGGTGCCGCTCGCGGCGAGAGTCGTGAAGTACTGGTCGGTGGAGACCTGCCATTCCACGGCGACGTTGGCGCTGGACATGCCGCCGAGGCCGTCGGCGTTGAGCGGGCTGGGCGCGAGCCGGGTCCATAAGACGAAGCCGTCGGCGTTGGGCTCACCGGAGGCCACACCGAGGGTGAAGGGGTACAGCGCGGCGCTGGCGGAACTGGCGGTGAGGATGGTGGCACCGGCGCTTGCGAGACCGCCGATGAGGAAGGTCCGTCGTTGCAGTCGGGTCATAGATCGTTCATAGGACCCGCGCGCGAACGGCCCAAGGCTTCGCGCGAACTGTTCATCGGATAGCTGTCCGTTGGAGTACACCGTTCACGAAACGTGTGAGAACGTGTCGTGAGCCGTCACCTCGCGGTGCGGCGTTGGCCCGGTGTGGTGGCCGGGTCTTCCCGTGGCGGTACCCGGTGCCCGCGTGGTGCGGGTCTTACGTGGGTTTCCATCGGGCTCGTT
>NZ_JBOHGC010000352.1:0-29887 GCF_050699995.1 Actinokineospora sp.
GCACCACCGGCACCGTCCGCAGCGCCTTCGCCAGCCCACCGGCCCCCGTGGTCTCCTGGCCGACGCAGCCGCAGTCCAGCGGAAACGTCTCGTCGCTGATCCGGGCCGCCTGCCCGCCCACCCGCAGCTGGATGATCACCATGTCCGCGTCGGCGAGCCCGGCGGCGAGGTCGTCGGTCCACGTGAGACGGCCGGGATGCCCGTGGCGGGACAGGATGCGCCGGGCGAACGGGCCGATCACGGCGAGCCGGTCGGCCGCCGGGTCGATCAGCACCAACTCGTCGAACGGGCCGGAGCGGGCGAACCCGTCGACCAGTTCGGGCGTGTACGTCGACCCGCCGCCGACGACCGCCAGCTTCATCCCTTCACCCCCGTGAGTGTGACGCCCTGCACGAATGCCTTCTGGGCGAAGAAGAAAACGATGATCACCGGTGCCATCACCAGCACAGTGGCCGCCATGACGAGGTTCCATTCGACGTGGTGCAGATGTTTGAACTGCGACAGGGCCAGCGAGAGCGTCCACTGGTCCTGGCTCTCGCTGGTGTAGAGCAGCGGCCCGTAGTAGTCGTTCCAGGTGAAGAAGAACTGGAAGATCGCGGTGGCGGCGATCCCCGGCCGCGCCATCGGCAGGACGACCCGCAGCAGCACCTGCCACTCGCCGCAGCCGTCGATGCGGGCCGCGTCGAGGTAGTCGGCCGGGATGGTCAGCAGGAACTGGCGCAGCAGGAAGATGCTGAACGCGTCACCCGCCAGCATCGGCAGGATCAGCGGCCACAGCGTGCCGGTCAGGCCGACGTCGGCCCACATCAGGTACAGCGGGACCGTGACCACCTGCGGCGGCAGCATCATCATGCAGATCACCACGACGAACGTCGCGTTGCTGCCGCGCCACCGCAGCTTCGCCAGCGCGTAGGCGGCGGGCACGCTCGACAGCAGCATGAACAGCGTCGCCAGCACGCTGTACATCAGCGTGTTCCCGAGGTACCGCAGCATCGGGACCTGGGTGAAGATCGTGACAAAGTTCTCCGGGTGCCACGACGACGGCCACCAGTCGCTCGTGAGCGCCTGCTCGCTGGTCATGAACGCGGTCAGCAGGACGAACCCGAACGGCGCCAGGAACATCACCGCCACGGCGATCGCGATGCTGTGCCGGGCCACACCAAGCAGCCAGGACTGCCTCATCCGCGCTCACCTCCGGCGACGAACACCCGGAACCGGCGCAGCAGCACCAGGGTCACCGCGAAGGCGACCAGGAACAGCATCACGGCGAGCGCGTTCGCGTAACCCATGTCGTAGAAGCGGAAACCCGAGACGTAGAGGTGCAACGGGTAGGTCAGCAGCGCCTGGTCGGGGTAGCCGAACGTCGACGAGATGCCGCCGCCCGTGGTGGCCTTGCCGCTGGCCACGCTCGCCGCGACCGCGGCCTGGGTGAAGAACTGCAGGGTCTGGATCACGCCGGTGATGCCCGCGAACATCAGCACCGGCGAGATCGACGGCAGGGTGATGAACCGGAACTTCTGCCAACTGCTCGCGCCGTCGATCGAAGCCGCCTCGTACAGCGGCTTCGGCACGTCGAGCAGCCCGGCCAGGAAGATCACCATCAGGTCGCCGACCGCCCAGGTGCCCAGCAGCACCAGCGACGGCTTGGCCCACTCCGGCGAGTCGAACCACAGTGGACCGTCCACACCGAACACCGCGAGCAGCTCGTTCACCGGCCCGGTGGCCGGGTTGAACAGGAAGACGAACGCGATCGTCGCGGCCACCGGGGGAGCGAGAGCGGGCAGGTAGAAGATGATCCGGAACACCGACCCGCCGCGTTTCACCGTGGTCAGCAGCATCGCCGTCGCCAGCGCCGCCAGCATCCGCGCCGGGACCAGGAAGACCACCAGCCAGAGGGTGTTCGCCGCCGCCGTCCACGCCGTCCGGTCACTGGTGAACAGGTGCTCGTAGTTGCGCAGCCCCACCCATTGCGGGGCGGTGAGGAGGTCGAACCTGGTGAAGGAGAAGTAGATGGCCGACAGCAGCGGGTAGACGAGGAAAACCGAGATCCCGATGAGCGCGGGGGTCAGGAAGCTCAGCACGGTCAGCCGGTGCCGCCACCGCCGCAGGTCAGCTCCGCGACGGTGGGGCACCCCCCGGCTGGGAACCGCGGGCCGCGTGACGTCGGTGACGGTCGCCGCCATCAGCGCCCGAGTTCCAATGCCTGGTTGATCCGCGTGTCCAGGTCGGCCAACCCCTTCCTGAGATCGGGGTGGCTGCCGCCGAGGTAGGCGTCGACGAACTCCTGGGTCAGCTCCACGTACTTCGGCCCGGCCGCGTTGGGCGGGGTGGTCGCGGTCTTGGGGTGGGCGAAGATGTCCAGGAACGTCTTGAAGTGCGGGTCGGCCTCGAGCTTGTCGGACTTGAGGGCGTCGCGGGTGCTGGGCACGTTCTTGATCGCGTTCGACAGGGTGACGATCTGGTCGGTGTCGGTGGTGAGGAAGCGGACGAGTTCCCAGGCGGCTTCGGGGTTCTTGGCGTTGGCCGAGATGCCCGCGATGTTGCCGGTGACGTAGCCCGCGCCGTAGCGGTCCTGCGAGCCGTCGGGGACCGGTAGGGGAGCGGTGCCGAAGTCGATGGTCGGCGCCTGCTCCCGCAGGAACGCCACCCGGTACTCGCCGTCGACCGCGATCGCGACCTTCGACTGGTGGAAGGCGTTGTCCGCGCTCCACTCGTCACCCAGGCCCGAGGTGAACTTCGTCAGGTTGTCGTGGCCGTACCAGTCCACCAAGTCCTTGTGCCACTTGAGCATCTCCTGCCACCGGGCGTCGCCGCCGATGGCCGACTTCTCCTCGGCGGTCAGCCACTGCGCGTTCCACACCGGGGCCATGTGTGAGGGGACGTTCTCGTAGAAGTTCAGCAGCGGCACGAAACCGGCGACCTCGATGGTCCCGTCCGGCGCGCGCTTGGTGAGCTTCTTCGCCATGTCGGCCAGCTCGGCCATCGTCTTCGGGGCAGCGGTGTAGCCCGCGTCCGCCAGGAGCTTCTTGTTGAAGTACAAGCCATACACGTCGGCGAGGAAGGGCATCGCGCACCGCTTGCCGCGGTACTCGGTGTAGCTACGGACCGTGTCGGGGAACTGGCCCAGGTCCACCTTGTCCCGCTCGATGTAGGGCTTCAGGTCGCGCCAGGCCGCGCTGGAGCAGAACTTGCCGACGATGTCGGTGGAGTACGACAGGCCGACGTCGGGGCCGTTGCCCGCCGAGATCGCCTGCAGCATCTTGGTGTCGTCCTGGCCGGAGGTGATCTTCACGTCGATCTTGGGGTGGGCGGCCTTGAACGCGGCGACGGCGTCCTCGATCGACTTGGCCTCGCGGCCGGTGAAGAAGTGCCAGAACTCCACGGTGCCGGAGGTTTCCTGCCCCGCGGGGGCCACGGCGGTGTCCGTGGATCCTCCCGGTGTGCAGGCGGTCGTGATCAGCAGTGCGGCGGCAGCGGCTAACAGGGATCGCTTCATGGGATCTCCGAGGGGGACGGGATGGGGTTGCCGCACGAGGTGCAGCAGGTACCTAAGGGGACCGTGACGGCGGATGACCACGGCTACAACGCATCCGCGGTCGTCGGTGTAGGTGACCAGGCTTATGAATTTCGGGGAGGCGGCACAGCGAGCAGCGCGGCGCGCACGGCCGCGAGAGTGGCGTCGAGGGCGCCCAGCAGGACGACGTCGTCGGTGAGGCTGGTGGCGGCCACGGTGGTGTCGAGCACGGAGACGGAGCGCAGAGCGGTGCTCACGGCGTCCTGCAGGGCGGTGCCGCCCGCCTGCCCGACCTCGCCGCTGAGCACGACCAGCGGCGGGTCCAGCACCGCGACGACGGCGGCGAGTCCGACCGCGACCCGGACGGCCAGTTCTTCGAGGAAGGGGGAGTCGTGCGGTCGGGCGCACGCGGCGGCCACCGCGTCATGGCCGGTGTCGGCGGTGATCCCGTGGCGCAGGGCCAGTTCCCGGATCGCCGGGCCGCCGACGAGGTCCTGGAAGTCCTGCACGCCTTGGAGTTGGCCCGGCAGCCCGACCGGGATGTACCCGATCTCGCCCGCCCCGCCCCTGGCGCCGCGCAGCAGCTTGCCGCCCAGGTCGATGGCCAGACCGAGCCCGTCGCCGAGCCACAGCAGGGCGAACCCGTCGGAGCCTGCCGCGATACCCCGGCTGCGTTCGGCGACCGCGGCGAGGTTGACGTCGTTGTCGACGCTCACCTCGGTCCGCAGCCGCGACCGGATCTCGCCGATCAGCCCCGGGCGCGACCACCCCGGCACGTCGACGTAGCGGATCACGTCCGCGCGCTCGTCGTAGGAGCCGGGCACGCCGAGCTGGACGTGGTCGAGCTTGCGCAGCGGGACCCTGGCCTGCTTGCAGGCCGCCCGGATCGCGCCCGCCACGGCCTCGACCGGGTCTGTGGCCTCGAAGTCGACTGTGGTCTCCTCGCGCACCCGGGCCTGGCCGGTGAGGTCGCAGACCGCCGTGACCAGGGTGTTCGTCGGCGTGCTGAGGGTGAGCGCGGCGGCGTAGGCGGCGTCGGGGTTGACCGCGTAGACGTCGGCGTTGCGGCCCGGCCCACCGGTGGTCTGGCCGACGACCTTGGCCAGTCCCGCTTCCTGCAGCCTGCGCATCACCTCCGACGTGGTGGGCTTGGCCAGCCCGGTCAGCTCGCGCAGGTGTCCGCGGGTGAGCGGCCCGTGCTCCAGCAGGAGTCCGAGCGCCGCGGTCTCGTTGATCTCGCGGAGCAGGCGTGACGAGCCGGCCAGTTGGTCCACGTCAGGTCCCGGTTCTTCGGCGTCATGCGAACAATTAGTTAGGCAGACTGTCTAACTAATGGCGAAACGTAGGACCGTCGGGCGGGTGCCGTCAAGGGGTCTGACCCTCTTGGTCTAGACCAGAATTTCCCGTTATTGGTTTGCCACGGTTCCTTCGGCCGATAAGATCGTCGCCGTGACTGCCGGGTCGGCCATGGGCCACGAGCGAGTAAGCGGTCCGGCGAACGCTTGACCGCCGGGCGGGCCAGAGGCCCGCCTTCTGTTGTCTCCGCGCGTTTCCGCGCGATTCCACCTGAAGCTGAGTAGCGGCCGCGCTTCCGTGCGCCCTTGACACCAACAGCCATGGAGACAACACACCTATGCCCAACCCGTTCAACCAGCGAGTCATCGACGAGTTCCGCGCCAACGCGGGCCAGGTCGGCGGCCAGTTCGAAGGTTCCCGCCTGCTCCTGCTCACCACCACCGGCGCCCGATCCGGCGCCCGCCACACCAACCCCCGTCAGCTATCTGCCCGACGGAGGTGACCGCGTGCTGGTCATCGCCTCCGCGAGCGGCTCGGCCGATCACCCGCACTGGTACACCAACCTGCTGGCCGACCCGCTGGTCCAGGTCGAGGACGGCGTCTTCACCTACGAGGCCCGGGCGACCGTCCTGACCGGCGCCGAACGCGACGAGATCTACGCCCGTGCGGTCGAGGACGACTCCGAGTGGGCCGACTATCAGGCCAAGACGGACCGGGTCATCCCCGTGGTGGCCTTGGAGCAGGTCTCCGGCGGCCCACCGAACGGCGCGACGTTCGGCGAGGCCCTCAAACGCATCCACGGCGCGTTTCGGCGGGAGCTGGCGCTGATCCGCACCGAGATCGCCAAGTCCGGCCCGCGGCTGGGCGCACAACTGCGGGTGAACTGCCTGACGATGTGCCACGGCCTGCACATTCATCACACCCATGAGGACCAGGGGATGTTCACGGCCCTGGAGGCGGGGCGCCCCGAGTTGGCCCCCGTCCTGGAGCGCCTGCGGGCCGAACACGAGAAGATCGCGCTCCTCCTCGCCCACCTCCAGCAAGTCATCTCCACCGTCGGCGCGGACCCCCGGGTGGTCCTCGCCGAGGTCGAGCGGCTTACGGAGGAACTCGAACGCCACCTCGACTACGAGGAGGAGCAGCTGATCCCGGTCATCGACGGCGTCTGACGATGGCGAGCCGGCCGAGAGTGTGAGAGAATTTTGTTCTCAGTCTCTCACGGAGGTGCGAATGGGCTCCGTCGATCGGTCCCACGACGAATTCGTCACCGACCCCGAGCTGCCGCCACGCCCCCTCGGGCCGGACTCGGTGGCTTGGCGGGTCAGCGGCGACCGGCTCGCAATCCTCGTCGGCGGGGCGGCGTTGCTGCTGCAGGTCGCGCACCCGGTCGTCGGCGCGGGGGTGAAGGAGCACTCGAACTTCAGGGCGGATCCGTGGAAGCGGCTCGACGACACCCTGCAGTCCCTGTTCTCCCTCATCTTCGCCGGCGACCGGGCCCTCGACGAAGCCGCCCGCCTGCGTGAACTGCACAAGACGATCAAAGGTGTCGACCAGCACGGCGAGCGCTACCACGCGTTGAACCCCGAGGCGTACTGGTGGGTGCACGCCACCCTCTTCGAGACAACCCTGGGGTACAAGGACCTGCTCGGCGAGCGCATCACCGTGCCCGACCAAGAGCGGATGTACGCGGAATGGCGGCAATTGGGCCGGATACTCGGCCTGCGCAACCACCACATGCCCGACACCCTCGCCGGTTTCCACGACTACTTCGCCGACGTCGTCGAAACCCGTTTGGAGGACAACGACTCGGTGCGCGACGTGCTCGACTCCGTGCAGCTCAGGGGTGTCCCCAAGCCGCCAGTGTGGTTCGTCCCCGGCTTCGCCTGGAACCTGGCCAAACCAGTCAACCGCGAACTGCTGCGCCTCACCACGGTGGGCTTGCTGCCGCCAAGGATGCGTGAACTCGCCGGTCTGAACTGGACGGCAGGCGACGAGAAGCGCTTGCGGCGCATCGGAAAGACGATCGCCATGGTCGGAAAGCGCACACCCGCCCGACTGCGCCTCTACAAGATCGCCTACGAAGCCAAGCGAACGGCGGGCCTGCTGTGATCACCGACGCCGACCAGACAGAAATCCTCGACGGCGCCTTATCGGCGTTCCTGGAGTTCGGCATCCGCCGCACCAGCATGGGCGAAGTCGCCAAACGCTCGAACCTCAGCCCGGCCACCCTGTACCGCAGATTCGCGCAGAAGAACGACATCGTCCGCGCCGTGGCCACCCGCGAGGCCCTGCGCCTGATCGAAGAGGTCGACGCGCGGATCGATACGAGCGCATCGGGGGAGGAACAGGTCGTCGAGGGCTTCGTCGCCTTCACCCAAGGTGTGCGCCGCAACAAGCTGCTCACCCGACTGCTGGTCACCGAGCCGGAGCTGACACTGCCGCTGCTGACCACCGAGGCAGGTCCGTTCCTGGCCATGGGTCGCCACTACCTCGCCGGTATCACCCGACGACTGCAGGCCGAGGGCAAGCTTCAAACGTACGAACCGGAACCAGTAGCCGAAATCCTCGCTCGGTTGGCCCTGTCACTGGTCCTCACTCCAGACGGAGTTATACCGGTCGACGACGGTGCGGCCGCCCGAAATTTCGCCCGCGACCACATCACACCCTTGGTACGGCTGACATAGAACGCACCGCCGGAAACGCGGCCAGTGCGAACTACCGCCCAGAGTCCGACCGCCCGAACAACACAACGGCGATCACGGCATAGATCAGATTCCCCGCAAACCTCAAAGCCGTGCGCAAGCCGCGCGGCTGGAGCTCAATCGTGGTCATACCACCACTCTGACCGCCCACCCAGTGCCCCCGCGTCGTCCTGACGTCGTCAACCGCCGTCCACCCCCGGTAGGAGCCGACCCTGAGCCCAACCCTGAGCAGCACAGCAAAAGGGGCGTGATCCGAAGATCACGCCCCCACGGTTGCGGCGAGTCTCAGCCGTTGACCGAGTTGTCGTTGCAGGCGACGTAGTCGGCGGTGTGGCCGACGGTCAGGGCCTCGATCGGGCCGTTCCACTGCCACGGCGCCACGCAGAGGTTGTCGAGAACGCTCATCTGGTGGCCGCCGCCGCCGCTGTTGATGGTGTTGCCGTTGCAGGCGACGTAACCGGAGGTGTGGCCTGCGGTCAGGGCCTCGATCGGGCCGTTCCACTGCCACGGGGCGACACAGAGGTTGCCCAGGACGGACATGGAGTGGCCGTGGCCCGGCTCGGTGGCGATGTTCTGGGGGTCCGCAGTGGCGGTCCCGGCGGTTGCGAATCCGGTGATCAGCGCCGCGCCGGTGACGACCGCGGCGGCGAAAGTCCTCTTAAACAAGGGAAACCTGATTTCTGTCGGGAAACGGTTCACGGGTGGCGGGGCTGCCACCACGGCCACCTTGCCCACCCCACGGCGTGTCCCGCCGCCGCCACACGCACTTGTCACCCGACCCGTGGACCCCGATCATTCGATCGGGCAACCTATGCGGGTCACGATTACCCACCTGGTGACGATCTTCCCGAAAGAGTCGCACGAAATTGCGTGCGTCCATTCCGGACTCGGAAACGCCATGGTCAGACCGGAAACTACCGGAGGTCAGGCCCACCGCTCAGGTGAACAGTCCTCTGTGGTGTGCCCCAATGGGTGATCATACTGCCCCGATCGGTGTAATAGAGGCGACCGAACGCGCGATGTGGGTGTACGCAGCGGAGTAACAGCGTCGTCACGTCCCGTGGCCCCTGGAGGCACGCATGTTCTGGCATCGTCAGTTTCTATGACGGCGGCCACGGTGTTGACGGCAGGGTTCCTGCTGCCGTTCGCCGGGCTCAACGCGGCGGCGAATGTGCTCCCGACGTCCCCACCGGACGTCGTGGTGCCCAACCAGACCGGCGGCTTCCAGCTCGACGGCAACCTGCAGCCGGGCGTGTTCAACCCCGCCCCGCCCGCGGGCAGCATCGACTGGACCGACGTAAACCCGCCACCGCAGCCCTACGCCCAGGACCCGATCGGCAACCTCGATCCCACGGTTTATGACCAGGGCTCCAAGGAGACCGTCGACCCGGACGAGTGGACCAGCGCGGGCAACGCGGGCGCGCCGCAGAAGGGCGACTTCGGCAACATCTACTTCCACGCCCGCATCTACGACGTGAACCCCACCGCGATCGTCGACAACCGGGTCTTCATGTTCTTCGGCTACGAACGCGCGTTCAACAGCGGCAGCCTGGACATGGCGGTCGAGCTCAACCAGCTCCCGAACCACATCAACCCCAAGGGCATCTCCGTCCCCACCCGCACGCCGGGCGACGTCCGTCTGTTCGTGAACAACCAGGGCAGCCAGAACCTCGAGATCGGCGGCGAGTACAACATCTGGACCGGCTCCGACTGGGGCCCGGACGTGCCGCTCGCCGCGAACATCGTCGGCAGGCTCAACGACAGCCCCATCACCGAGCCGTACAACAGCGCTGTCGCCGTCAACGGCCAGGTTCCGCTGCAGCAGTTCATCGAGTTCGGCGTGGACATGACCGGCGCGGGCATGGTCCCGCCGACCTGCCCGCTCGACATCTACTTCGGCTCGATGAACCTGCGCTCACGCGCCGCGCCCGCCGAGCCCTCGGAGCTCAAGGACTTCGTCACCGCCGCGATCAGCACCCCGTCGCTGTGCACCCGCCTGCGGATCGAGAAGCGCACCCCCGGCGGCGACCTGCTCCCCGGCGCGACGTTCCTGATCACCCCGAACCCGGACACCGGGGCTGGTTCGATGACCGCGGTCGACGGCGGCGCGAACGACCGCACGCCCGCGGGCACCCAGGCGCCCGCGGACGGGCTCATCGACTTCCCGCAGGCCAAACCCGGGTCGTACACGGTCACCGAGTCCGCCCCGCCGCCCGGCTACGTCGCGGTGACGGCGCCGACCACGAAGACCTGCCCGACCCAGGGCTCCTGCACGTTCGTCTTCGTCAACGACCTGGGCTCCCTCGTCTTCCACAAGCGCGACGACGCGGGCCAACCCCTCGGCGGGGCCACGTTCACCCTCGCCGCGACCGGTGGCGCCGCCGCCGCGCCGCCGTGGGACCTCGACGCCGCCCCGGTCATCATCGCCGACTGCGTGGCTTCCCCCTGCTCCGGCCGCGACACGAACGCCGCCGCCGGCGAGTTCGCCGTCACCGGCCTGCCGACCGGCACCTACAACCTCGTCGAGACCGCCGCCCCTGCCGGGTACGACGCCGACCCCGACACCGTGCCCGTCACGGTCACCGGGACCAACCCGGTCGAGGTCGTCGCCCCCTTCGTCGACCCGCGCGAGGTCGGCTGGGTCCGCGTGGTCAAGCGCCTGGCCGACGCCGCGGGCGCCCCGGTGACACCGGCGGACGTGGCCGCGCTCGACGGCGCGACCTTCGTGGCCTACCAGGACGCCAACGGCAACGGCGCCATGGACGCGGGCGAGGAGGCCCACCTGTGGCCGAACCCGCCCGCCGACGGCACCGACATCGCGACCTGCACCGTCAGCGGCGGCCTGGGCTACTGCGACATCGGCCCGCTCGCCACCGGCGCCTACCGGATCACCGAGACCGCCGCGCCGCCGTTCACCACCTCCGCCGGCGACGTGAACGTCACCGTGACCGAGACGCCGTCCACGGCGCCGGTCCTGGTCGACTTCACCAACGTGCTGACCCCGATCGACATCACCCTCGACAAGGCCGGCCCGGCCACGGCAAACGTCGGCGACCTGATCACCTACACGTTCACCGTGGTCACCAGCGGGCCGCGCCTGCACGACGTGACGCTCGTGGACGACACCGGTGTGTGTGTCGCGGCGCCGGTCCACCAGTCCGGTGACGACGGCGACGGGTTCCTCGAAGCGGGGGAGTCGTGGGTTTACACGTGCCGGCACACGGTCACGATGAGCGATCCCGACCCGCTGCCCAACACGGCCACGGTGACCGGGACCGACGACTTCGGCCGCACGGTGAGCGACAACGACACCCATCTTGTCGACATCCTGTACCCGGACGTCACGGTGCTGAAGTCGGGCAACGGCCCGATCAGCGCCGGTGCGACCGCGAGCTTCACGCTCACCCTGACCGTGGGCGGCGACGACGGCTCGATCGCCCGGTCGGTCACCTTGAACGACCCGCTGCCCGCGGGGCAGGCGTGGTCGGTCGACCCGGCCGTGACCGGCTGCGTGATCGCGGCGAACACGCTGACCTGCGCCTTCGGTGACCTCGCCCAGGGCGGTAGCCGGGTCGTCGTGGTCACCGCGCCGACCGGCCCCGCCGACTGCGGGACGATCGACAACACGGTCACCGTCGGTGCGAGCAACGAGCCGGTTCCCGCGCAGGGCAACAACTCCGCGTCCGCGTCGATCACCATCCAGTGTCCGAACGTGACCGTGGTGCAGACTGCCGAGATGGGCACGATCAGCGCGGGCGAGGTCGCCCGGTTCACCGTCACGTGACCAACTCGGGGACCGGCACTGCGTCCGGGGTGACCCTGTCCGATCCGCTGCCCGCGGGTGTGGCGTGGGTGGAGAACCCGGATGTGGCGCAGTGTTCGATCACGGCGGGAGTCCTCAGCCGCGACTGGGGAACGTTGGCTCCCAACGCCTCTGTATCGGTGACTGTTGAGGGCGTGACGGACGCGGCCGACTGCGGTGTCCTCACAAACACGGCCAGGGTCTCGGCGGCCAACGAGACAGACACCTCCGACAACAGTGCGACCGCGACCGTCACGGTCAACTGCCCGGACCTGGTCATCACGAAGACGACCGACACCGGGTCGATTATCGCGGGCGACCTCGCGCGGTTCACCGTCACCGTGACCAACAGCGGCCCGGGCACGGCCACCGCAGTGCATCTCTCCGACCCGCTCCCGGCGGGCATCGACTGGGTGGAGACCCCCGACGTCGCCGAGTGCGCGATCACCGCGGGGACGCTCACCTGTGACTGGGCGACGCTCGCGCCGGACGTGTCGGTCGTCGTGGTCGTGGAAGGGCTGACCGACGAGGCCGATTGTGCGGTCCTGACGAACACGGCCACGGTGTCGGCGGCCAACGAGGCCGACACCGGCGACAACACCGCGACCGCGACGATCACGGTGACCTGCCTGCCGAACGTCGCGGTCGAGAAGACCGCCGACAACGGCACCATCGCCGCGGGTGAGACCGCCGCGTTCACCATCACCGTCACCAACGTCGGCGCGGGCGACGCGCAAGCGGTCACCCTCACCGACGATCTGCCCGACGGGATCGCGTGGACGGCCGACAACGAGCTCTGCGAGATCGCCGACGGTGTCCTGATCTGCGAGTTCGGCACGATGGCCACCAACGCCTCGCACGTGGTGCACCTGACGGGCACGACGGCGGTCGCGAACTGCGGTGTCCTCACCAACACCGCCGTCGTGGACGCCGCCAACGAGCCGGCCAGGGCCGCTGACGCCGAGGACAACAACACGTCCACGGCGACGATCACCGTGCTCTGCGCGGTCGACATCGGCATCGACAAGTCCGGCCCGACCACCGCGAAGGTGGGCGACACGATCACCTACACCTTCAAGGTCACCAATGTCGGCCACACCCCGCTGACCACGGTCACGCTGACCGACCCCATCTGCGACGGCGACTCCCTCACCTACACGGCCAAGGGCGACGGCGACGCGGTACTCGCCGTCGGCGAGGTCTGGACGGCGATGTGCGCGCACGTGGTCAAGGCGACCGACCCGGACCCGCTGCCGAACACGGCGACGGTCACCGGCACCGCCGCCGACGGCCGCACCACCCCGACCCGGACCGACACCCACGTCGTCGACATCCTGCAGCCGCCGGTGCCGACACCGAGGCCGCCGCTGCCCGCGACCGGCGTGAACGTGCTGCCGTTCGGCGTGCTCGGCGGGATGTTGTTGCTGCTGGGCGGGGTGATCCTTGGGATCACGCGCCCACGGCGTCGATAGCGTCGCAGGGGCAGGTCAGCGGGCGCCGGCCTGCCCCGTGAGGTCGACGGCGCGAAGTTGACGCGGATCCCGCGCTTCATCAGGGTCTGCGCCATCGCGTACGTCCCCGCGATGACCGCGCCCATGGTGGCCGAGTAGTCGATGAGCTTCTTGTTGCCGCGCAACCCGTTGACCGACGCGGTGTTGATCGCCGACCCGTCGCCCAGGTGCGGCAGGGCCGCGTTGGTCACCCGGAAGAGCTGTGGATGTTCACCTCGAACGTCCGCAGCCACTGCTCGTCGGTGATGTCCTCCGGCCGCTCGACCTCCGCCTGCGTCGCGATGTTGTTCACCAGGATGTCGAGCCCGCCCAGGTGGTGCACGGTGGGTCGACGACGTCGACGCAGTGCGCGCGGGAACCCAGGTCGCCGGGCAGCAGCACACACTTGGACCCCGCGTCGCGCACGAGTCGGGCGGTGTCCTCGGCGTCGTCGTGCTCGCTGAGGTAGGCGATGGCGATGTCGGCGCCCTCCTTCGCGAAGGCGATGGCGACGGCCCGGCCGATGCCGGAGTCGCCGCCGGTGATGAGCGCGGACTTCCCGGCCGGCAAATCCCGACCCACGTAGTCGGCCATCGTGTCCCGAGGCTGAGGTCGCATCGATTCAGTGTCGCCGGGTGGCCGCTGCCGCTGAGGGGGCTGTTCGCCGGTGCTGGTCATGGTGCGGCTACCCGCCGCCTCGCGCGCGCAAACTGGTTAAACCGGCGGCGGATGGGTACTCGAAACGCACTGGGAACGGAGGTCGCTGTGGACAGCACGATGCTGCGCGAGGTGATCCGGCATTCAGGGCCGTTCGCCTCCGTCTATCTGGACTTCTCCCACGACACCGAGGAGATCGACCAGGTCATGGCGCGCGTGTCGGCCCGACGCCGCGCCGAGCTACTCAAGGACTACCAGGTCGACGCCGAACAGGGCTTGCCCGCGGTGACGGCCGCACTGCGCGAAGCCAACGCCGAAACCCTGGTGGTGGCACCAGAAGCGCTGCGAGACCGCACCGTGTGGTGCTCACCGGCCGAACCGGCGCAAGTCGGCGTCGACGACCGCGCCCTACGCCTACCCCGACCTGACGGAGGTACCGGCAGCCGAAGCGCTGCCCGCCGCCGCCCTCGCCGTCGGGGCAACAGTTGTCATCGCACCCGTGGGCATGGAACTCGCCGACGGCGTCGGCGTGCGGCCACGGCACGGGGCAGGCTGAGGAGGAAGAAATGCTCAGCATGGGCGACCGCAGGCGACTCGAGGAGATCGAATCGCTGACCCGGGCGGCGGACCCCGACTTCGCCGACGGGCTGCGTGACTGGGATCCCGTGCCCCCACGCGACGACCGGCGGGCGCCGGTGGTGGCGTTGGGGATCGGGACCGCGCTGGTGCTGTTGGTGGCGACGCTCGCTGGGAATCTGGTGGTGATGCTTGGGGCGTTCATCGGGTTGGTTTGTGCTGTGGTGAAGTACCGGGTTTGTGTTCGGCGGTCGCATCTGTGGTCTCGGGAGGCTCGGTGGCGGCCTCGGTGGTGAGCCTGCTCGCCTGCGGCATCGTGGGGCGGCTCGCCTGCGGCCTCGCGGGACGAAGCGGTGGCGGGTTGCCGTCCTTGCCGTGCCCAGGGCGTCCAGGTAACTGCGTTCAGCACATCATCCAAGCGTTGCCGTTCTGGGAATGCCGTTCGTTGTCGTTGTGCGCCACCACCGGATTCGCGCAGTAAGTCCACTGTGGACTTCACCGCTGCGGCATCCGGCCCCATATCCCGGTCGAGCGCCGCGCCGGTGGACAGCAGGGCGGTGACCAGTTCCTCGTAGTGTTCCGGCGATTCCAGGTACGGCGTCGGGCCCGCGCACGGCCAGCGGGACCACTGCAGATGCCGGGTGCCGGCATAGCCGCTGTCGGTGCCGTCGTGGAACGGGGAGTTGGCCGACCACGCCAACAGAACCGGTGCCCAGGGCCTGAGGTGGTTGCACACCCGCACCGCGTCCGCTCGGTCGGAGATGCCGATGTGGACGTGGCAGCCGCAGGTCATCCCGCCGAACACGATGGGGGGTCATCGACGTCTGCTGCCGGGTTCGCGGCCCGGGGGCTGCTTCGGTCTGGGCAGTTGAGGACACTCGGGGACGGGCAGGCTCAGCCCGGGGCCCGGTTCGATGACGATCGGCCTGCCATGGTGCGACGTCGACAGTGGGCCGCCGGAGATGTGGCGGTAGTGGGCGGTGTCCCGGGTGATCTCGACCTGGATCCGGCTGCGGTGCACACACATCCGGAACGACACCCGGTCGAGCTCCGACGGTAGCCGTGGCGCGAACGTGGGAGTGCCGCCGTGGTCCCGGAAACCGCCCAACCCGGCCACGACACCGGCCCACGCGCCCGCGAGGGAAGCCATGTGCAGCCCGTTGCGGACGTTGTCGTGCAGGTCCGCGAGGTCGGTCATCGCCGCCTCGACGATGTAGTCGTAGGCGAGGCCCAGGTGCCCGACCTCGGCCGCCAGCACGGCCTGCGTGCCCGCCGACAGCGACGAGTCCCGCACCGTTCGCGCCTCGTAGTAGGCGAAGTTGGCGGCTTTCTGCTCCGGTGTGAACGCGTCGCCGCGCAGGTGCATGGCGAGGACCAGGTCGGCCTGCTTGACGACCTGTTTGCGGTAGAGGTCGAAGTACGGATAGTGCAGCAGCAGCGGGTACTTGTCCTTCGGCGTGCCCTCGAAGTCCCACTCCTGGTGCTGGGTGAAGCCCTCCGACTGCGGATGCACCCCGAGCAGGTCGTCGAACGGGATGACCATCTCCTCGGCCGCGCGCCGCCACGTCTCCAGCTCGTCGGGGGTGACGCCCAGTCGGTCGGCGACCTCCGGGTTGCGCCCGCACGCGGCGGCCGCCTCGGTCAGGTTCCGTTGCGCCATCAGGTTTGTGTAGACGTTGTTGTCGACGACCGCGGTGTACTCGTCCGGTCCGGTGACGCCGTCGATGCGGAACCCGCCGTGCTGGTCGTGGTGCCCGAGCGACGCCCACAGCCGCGCGGTCTCCACCAGCAGTTCCGTGCCGTACTCGCGGTCGAAGGTGTCGTCGGCGCACGCGCCGGTGTAGCGGGCGGCGGCGTCGGCGACCGCGGCGCTGACGTGGAACGCGGCCGTCCCAGCGGGCCAGTACGCCGAGCACTCGGCGCCGGTGATGGACCGCCACGGGAACGCCGCGCCCCGCTTGCCCAGCACCTTCGCCCGTTCACGCGCCTGCGGCAGGGTGCCGTGGCGCCACCGCAGGGCGTCGCGGGCCGCGTCGGGCATCGTGTAGGTGAGGACCGGCAGCACGAAGGTTTCCGTGTCCCAGAAGGCGTGCCCGTCGTAGCCCGGGCCGGTGAGCCCTTTGCCCGCGATGGCCCGGCTTTCTCCGCGCGCCCCCGCCTGCAGGATGTGGAACAGGGCGAACCGCACGGCCTGCTGCAGCCGCTCGTCGCCATCGATCTCGATGTCGGCGGCGGTCCAGAAGTCGTCGAGGAACGCGCGCTGCTCGCTGATCAGCCCCGCCCACCCGGTCTGCCGCGCGCCCGCCAGCGCCGCCTCGACCTGCGAGCGCAGCGCGGGCACCGACCGCTGCGCCGACCAGCCGTAACCGAGGTATTTGACCAGTTGGAGCTTCCCGCCCGCGGGCACGTCGACCGCCGCGGTCAGCCGGGCCAGGTCGCCCTCGGCGTGGATGTCGGTGCGCATGCCGTCGGGGGTGTCGATCTCGTGGTCCATCCCGGCGGCCGTCCGCAGCCCGGACTCCCGTGTGTGGTGCACCAGAACCGCGCCATAGCCGTCCGCGGCGGCGAAGTCGGCGACCAGCGGAGAGCGCAGCGCGGCCGCGACCCGGGGGTCCTTGCCGCGCGGCTCGATCGGCTCGTTGGCCAGCAGATCGGACTGCACGACGAGCTGGATGTCGTCGGCGGGTTCGATCTCGTAGTGGATCGCGGCGACCGCGCGCTGGGTGAACGACACCATGCGCTGCGACCGGATGCGGACCCGGCGCCCGGTCGGCGACTCCCACACCGTGTCCCGGCTCAGGATGCCGGTGCGGAAGTCGATCCACCGCTGGTGGGCGAGGGTGCGGCCGTAGCGCAGGTCCAGCGGCTCGTCCTCGACCAGCAGCCGGATGATCTTGCCGTCGGTGACGTTGACGATCGTCTGGCCGTCCTCGGGGTAGCCGTACCCGATCTCGGCGTACGGCAGCGCGTGCGACTCGTAGAACCCGTTGAGGTACGTGCCCGGCAACCCGACCGGCTCACCTTCCTCCAGCGTCCCGCGCATCCCGATGTGCCCGTTGGCCAGCGCGAACGTGGACTCGGTGCGGTGCAGCTGGTCGATCGCGAGGCCGCGCCACCGCAGCTCCCACGGCGAGATCTCGTAGCCCTTCACGACTCGTCCAGCAGTTCGGCGAGGTCGAGCACGACGATGTCGGCGCCGTTGGCCCGCAGTTCCTCGGCCTGGTCGGCCCGGTTCACACCGACGACGAACCGGAACCCGCCGTCGTGGCCCGCCTTGACCCCGGCCAGCGCGTCCTCGAACACCGCGGTCGTCGCGGGGGTCGCGCCGAGATCGGCCGCGCCTGCGAGGAACGAGTCCGGCGCGGGTTTGCCGCGCAGCTTGCGCTCGCCGATGGTCAGCCCGTCGATCCGGGCCTGGACGAACCGGGTCAGCCCGGCCGCGTCGAGCACCCTGGCCCCGTTCGCCGACGAGGTGACGACGCCGATGGCGAGCCCGGCCCTGTGCGCTGCCTCCAGATACGCCACCGAGCCGGGGAACGGCTGGACGCCCTGGTTTTCGATGATCTTCAGCACCAGGCCGTTCTTCCGGTTGCCGACGCCGTTGACGGTCGGGTCGTTCGGATCGTCGTCGGGCAGCCCCTCGGGCAGCGTGATCCCGCGCGAGGCGAGGAAGGTGCGCACCCCGTCGGCGCGCGGCCTGCCGTCCACATAGGCGGCGTAGTCGCGTTCGCTGAACGGCGGCTCATCCGGCCCGGCATGGGCGGCCAGGAACTCGTCGAAGGTCTGCTTCCAAGCGATCTCGTGCAGCGCCGCCGTGCTGGTCAGCACGCCGTCGAGGTCGAACAGGCAGGCCGTCACGTCGTCGGGCAATCCGATCACCAGTCCGACGCTACCGGCGCGCCGCCCAGTCGGCAGGACGCGCGATCACCCGGCCCCGGTGACGATCGGGACGATGTGGGCGTGGGCGAACTCCAGCAGGTCGGCCTCGGTGCTCAGGGCGAGATCCGCCCGGGGCGTGACGATGAACGAGTGCGCCAGCCGCACCACGATCTCGGCGCGGGCGCGGAGGTCGTCGGCGCGGGCGAGCAGGCCGTCGTCGACCGCCTTGTCGAGCAGTTCGACCAGCCCACTGATCGCCAGTGACATGGCGCTGCCCGCCTCGGTGGTCATCTTCGGCAGCGCGGTGTCCGGCTCCAGCTTCAGCAGCCGGTTGAACAGAGGATGGGTCCACAGCAGGTGCACGATTCGGGCGAACACGATCGCGACCCGGTCCGCCGCCGTGTCCGCCTTGTCAGCCACCAGGAACACCTCGTCGAACGCCCGGCGGGCTTCCCGGTTGGACACCGCCACCACGACGTCGCTCTTCGACCCGAGCCGCCGGTAGACGGTCACCCGGTCGACCCCGGCCCGGCGCGCGATGTCCTCCAGCGTGGTCCGGCGGATGCCGACGTCGGTGAACAGGTCGCGCGCGGCGTCGAGGATTCGGCCGGTCGACAAGTCGCTGCTGGTCACGGGTCCACCCTACTTCTCAGATGCAACATTGCAACATTGAATGTTACATCGTACAGTCGGCTCATGCTGCGAACCGTGCGGTCACCATGGATGGACGACGACCTGGCCGCCGTGCGCGACCTCGCCCGCGCCTACTTCACCAAGGAGGTCGCCCCGCACGAGGAGCGGTTCATCGCGCAGGGCCACCCCGACCGCGAGCTGTACGCGCGGGCGGGGAAGCTGGGGCTCAACTGCATGTCCATTCCCGAGGAGTACGGCGGCGGCGGTGGCACGTTCGCCAGCGAGATCGTGCTGGTCGAAGAGCAGGTCCGCGCGGGGGATCACGCGATGGGCTTCGTCGTGCACGCCGGGATCGTCGCGCACTACCTGCTCGCCTACGCCTCGGAGGAGCAGAAGAAGCGGTGGCTGCCCAAGCTGGCGAGCGGCGAGTGGGTCGGCTCCATCGCGATGACCGAGCCCGGCACCGGCTCGGACCTGCAGGCGATCGCCACCCGGGCGGCCAAGGACGGCGATGACTACGTCATCAACGGCGCCAAGACGTTCATCACCAACGGCGCCCTGTGCGACCTGGTGATCATCGCCTGCAAGACCGGCGACGCCGTCGGCGCGGCCGGGATCAGCCTGATCGTCGCCGAGGTCGCCGCCGACCCCCCGGGCTTCCAGCGCGGCCGGATCCTGCACAAGATCGGCAACCAGGGCCAGGACACCGCCGAGCTGTTCTTCGACGGACTCCGCGTGCCCCAGGCGAACCTGCTCGGCCCGACGGAGGGCGGCGGTTTCATCCAGCTGATGCAGCAGCTGCCGCAGGAACGCCTCCTGACCGGCGCGCTGGCCGTCGCGTCGATGGAGGTCGCCGTCGACCTGACGGTCGAGTACACCAAGCAGCGGCAGGCGTTCGGCAAACCGCTCTTCGCCATGCAGAACACCCGGTTCGAACTCGCCGAGTGCGCCACCATCACCCGGATCGGCCGCACCTTCCTCGACGACTGCATCGGCAAACACCTGCGCGGCGAGCTGGATGTGCCGACCGCGGCGATGGTCAAGTACTGGCTCACCGACCGCCAGGGCGAGGTCGCCGACCGCTGCCTGCAACTGTTCGGCGGCTACGGGTACATGGCCGAGTACCCGATCTCCCAGATCTACACCGGCGCCCGCGTCATGCGCATTCTGGCCGGGGCCAACGAAGTCATGAAAGACCTGATCGCCCGCTCGCTGTGAGCCTGAGGAGTGCCATGACATTCGAGGCCATCACCTACGTGGTCGAAGACCGGATCGCCACGGTCACGCTGAACCGGCCGGAAGCCAGAAACGGCTACACCAACCAGATGGCCGACGAACTCGCCGAGGCCTTCGCCATCGCCGACACCGACGACGAGGTCCGGGTCGTCGTGATCGCCGCCACCGGCAAGCACTTCTGCGTCGGCATGGACATGTCGGGCGGGGACGTCTCGGACTTCACCGTCCCTGGCTGGGCGGAACCGGCGACCCGCGCCACCCGGCCGCTGTCCCGGCTCAACAAGCCGGTCATCGCCGCGATCCAGGGATCGGCCGTGGGCGTGGGCTCGACCTTGGTTCTGCCCGCCGACTTTCGCATCGCGGCGGCCGATGCCCGCTTCGGCTTCGTGTTCCCTCGCCGGGGGCTGTTCCCCGAAGGCGGCTCTACGTGGTTCCTGCCGCGCATCGTCGGGTTGGGGCGGGCGCAGGACTGGATGCTCACGGGGCGGTTGATTCCCGCTGAGGAGGCGCTTGCCGCTGGGTTGGTGAGTCAGGTGGTCGCGGCAGAGGTGTTGTTGGACACGGCTTACGCGCTTGCGCGGGACCTGATCGCCGGCACGGCGGCGGTGTCGGAGGCGGTGATCCGGCGGACGTTGACGCACATGCTTGGCGAGCCGTCGCCGGAGGCGGCGTTTCAGTTGGACTCTCAGCTGATCGCGCATGCCTTCGGGTCGGCGGACACGGTCGAGGGGATCATGTCGTTCCTGCAGAAGCGGCCGCCTGAGTTCACCGGGTTGGTCAGCAAGGATCTGCCGGATTTCCTTCCCTGGCAATGACGTTGTCCACTCAGCACACCGCTGTAGCAGGCGCCGGTCTTGAACAAACCAGAACATCCCTACGGCTGTCGCCGCTCGGGTTGCCGGATCACCCATCCCGCGATCTGCGCCCGCGTGTTGAACTCCAGCTTCGCCAAGATGTGCGCCACATGCGTCTCCGCCGTCCGAGGCGCGATGAACAGCCTCGCCGCGATGTCCTTGTTCGTCAGCCCCTGCGCGATCAAACCCGCGATCTCCGCCTCCCGCCGGGTCAGCGGCCCGGAATCGCCTGCCACTGTGGTGATCGCGGGCACGGTGTCATTCAACGCCACCCGGACCGCCTCCCGCCGGGACATCGCGCGGCCCGCGGCTCGGGCGTCGGCGAATGCTGATTCCCCGAGGGCCTCTCGGGTGGCGGCGATGGTGTCGCGGCGGCGGCCGCTGAGCCAGCCGACTTCCTCCGGGTCAGTCCCCAGGGCCGTCCACATCGAGTCGGCCGCGCCCAGCAGCAGGGCGCAGCGGCGGTGTTCGCCTTTGTCGCCCGCGATCAGGACGAGGTTGGTCACGAGGAACGCCTCGACGATCCGGTTGTCGATGAGCCCGGTGAGCCGCAGCGCGGGCAGTGCCGCCCGCTTGGCGGTGGCCGGATCGCCGAACAGGATCTCGATGGAGCTCAACGCCCACAGCGCCAGCGAGTGGTACGACACCTCGCCCATCCGCTCGCACGTCGCGATGGTCTCCCGCAGCCGGATCCGCCCCTTGTCCGGATCACCGCACAGCGCCGCGGCCAGGGCGCCCAGGTAGGCGGCGAACAGTTCGCCGTTGAGCACCCCCGACTCGCGGAACACCGCCCGAGCGTCGTCGAGCAGGTCTCGTGCGCGCTCACCGTCGAAGGCGAACAGCGCCGCCATCCCGCGGACGACAGCGATGTACGCGCCCTCGGTCCGGTCCGCGCACCGCTCTTCCGCCTCGGCCAGCAGGCACTCGGCGGCTTCCCGATCGCCTTGCAGCAGCGCGAACATCCCGTGCAGGCGCAGCGCGCCCACCCGCTCCGGCGCGTCGGCGGGGGTGAGCGCGAGCGTGCGGTCGATCCACATCCGGGCCTCGCTGTAGAGGCTGCGAATACCCCAGTACGGCCCGATCCGGGTCGCCATCGCCAGGCCGACGGTCGCCGCACCCGGCTCGGTCACGCAGAAGTCCAGCGCGGTCCGCAGGTTGGCGTGCTCATTGCGCAGCTGCGCGACCCACGCGATCTGGTCCTTGCCGACCCACCCGCTCTCCAGCCGCGCGGTCAGCTCGGCGTACCAGTCGCGGTGCAGGCGCCGGACCCGTGGCGCGTCGCCGGACGCCGTCAGCCGGTCGTGCCCGTACTCCCGCAGGGTTTCCAGCATCCGGTACCGGGCCAGGCCGTCCTGTTCCTCGCGGACCAGGATCGACTTGTCCAACAGCGCGTCGACCAGGTCGAGCACCAGCCCGGGTTCGACACCGGCGCCGCCGCACACCTGCTCCGCGGCCTCCAGACCGAAGGTCCCCGAGAACACCGACGCGCGCGCCCACACAAGCCGCTCCGGCTCCGAGCACAGCTGGTGGCTCCAGTCGACCATCGCCCGCAGCGTCTGCTGCCGCGACGGACCGGTGCGCCTGCCGACGGTCAGCAGCGACATCGGCCTACTCAGCCGCTCGGCGATCTGCGACAGCGACAGCGCCCGCAGCCGCACCGCCGCCAGCTCGATGGCCAGCGGCAATCCTTCGAGCGCCCGGCACACCCTGGCGATGTCCTGGCAGTTCCCGTCGGTGACGGTGAACCCCGGGAGGACCGCCGCCGCCCGGTCGGCGAAGAGCCGCACCGAGTCGAACCGTTCGGCATCGACTGCCCGAACCACCTCGTCCGCCTTCGGCGCCGCCAGCGGCAGCACGGAGAGCAGCCGTTCCCCGGAGATGCCGAGCGACTGCCTGCTCGTGGCCAGCACCGCCAGCCGCGGACACACCGCGACCAGCGCCGCGACGAACTCCCCGCACGCGCCGACCAGGTGCTCGCAGTTGTCCAGCACCAGCAGCGTCCGCCGGTCCCGCAGGTGCTCGACGACCGCCTCCACCGCGGGCCGGGCGGACTGGTCGCGCAGCCCCAGCCGGTCGGCGACCGTGCCTGCCAGCAGCAGCGGGTCGCCCACGTCGGCCAGCTCGACGAACGCGACACCGTCGTTGAAGCGCGCTTCGGTCGCGACCCGGGCCGCCAACCTGGTCTTGCCCACCCCACCGGGCCCGACCAGGGTGACGATCGGGCCTGTGGCGAGCAGTTTCCTCGCGACGGCCAGCTCCTCGTCACGACCCACGTAGCTCGTGCGGTCGACCGGGAGTTGCTCTGGACCCTCGTGCATCAAGCGATCTTAACGATGTATTGAAGATCCGCTTCACGTACCGAACCGCCCGGTCCGGGGGCATCGGACGGCGGGCGGTTCGGTCGTTCAACGAACAACTACCGGCAAGGCTACGGCCGCGAGGCACTTTGTTCGAGTAGTTCGTGCCGGGGTTCTGGAACCGATTCCTCCTGGTCATCGACCAGTGACGCTTCGTCGAACGGCGCCTGCCCGGCGAACACCAGAGCGGCCTGCGCACGGTCGAATTCCTTGGTCCAAGTGCCGACCAGGACGGTGGCGACGGCGTTGCCCGCGAAGTTGGTCAGTGCCCGCGCCTCGGACATGAACCGGTCGATGCCGACGATCAGGCCGACCCCGTCGACCAGTTCCGGCCGGTGTGACTGCAGCCCGCCCGCCAGGGTCGCCAGGCCCGCTCCGGTCACGCCCGCCGCCCCCTTCGACGCGATGATCATGAACAGCAGCAGCGAGATCTGCTCGCCCGCCGAGAGCGGGTTGCCCATGGCGTTGGCGACGAACAGCGTGGCCATCGTCAGGTAGATGGCGGTGCCGTCGAGGTTGAACGAGTAGCCCGTGGGCACGGTGATGCCGACGACGGGCTTACTCACGCCCAGGTGCTCCATCTTCGCGATCAGCCGCGGCAGCGCCACCTCCGACGATGACGTCGACAGGATCAGCAGGAACTCGCGGCCGAGGTAGCGCAGCAGGGAGAACAGGTTGACCCGCGCGACCAGCCACAACAGCACGCCCAGCACCACAACGACGAACAGCAGGCAGGTCGCGTAGAAGCCCAGCATGATCACCGCGAGGCTCTTCAGCGCCGCCAGCCCGGTCTCGCCGACCACCGCCGCGATCGCGCCGAACGCGCCGATCGGCGCCG
Source organism: Actinokineospora sp. (assembly GCF_050699995.1). GTDB lineage: Bacteria > Actinomycetota > Actinomycetes > Mycobacteriales > Pseudonocardiaceae > Actinokineospora. Next base: position 23,835 of record NZ_JBOHGC010000352.1, read on the forward strand.
CCCACATGATCATGCCCAGCACCCGGAACACCAGCGACTGGATGTGCCCGATACCGCGCAGCACCGGCTCGCCCCGCGAACCCAGCGCCAGCAGCCCGAACCCGACGAGCAGCGCGACGAACAGGGTCTGCAGCACCGAGCCCTCGGTGAACGCCGACACCAGCGTCTTCGGGATGATCCCCAGCAGGAACTCGGTCGTCCCCTCGGCCGACTTGACCTGCGCCTCACCCTTCGCCGCGACCGCCTCGGTCAGCTGCAGGCCGTCACCGGGGTGCAGGATGTTGCCCACGACCAGGCCGATGCCCAGCGCGACGGTCGACATGACCATGAAGTAGCCCAGCGCCAGGCCGCCGACCTTGCCGATCTTGCTCGCCCGCGCCACCGAGCCGACGCCGAGGACGATCGTGCAGAAGATGATCGGGCTGATCATCATCTTGATCAGGTTGACGAACGCCGTCCCCAGCGGCTTGAGCGATTTCGCGACGTCGGGCGCCGCGAAACCCACGGTGATGCCGAGGATGACGGCGGCGATGACGGCCAGGTAGAGGTAGTGGGTTCGATCCCTGCGGCGGGGTTCGGTGCGTGTCGACACGGTGGGGGCCTCTCTGTGGGCTGGTTGCCGAACACCGTCTCCTTTGCTGTGGCCCCGGTCACGGTTGAGTTCATAGCGTTCACGCGCCTGTCATTCAGGAATGACCGCGTACGACCCGGCGCGGACCCTGGGTGCCCCGTCACAGCGGCAGGCGAGTGGAGAAGATCGAAGCGCTCAGTCGCGGTATTCGCCAACGGTCCGCAGGTTATCCTGGTGGAGAACCACGCCCACTGAGCAGCACTGGGCTGGTCGTGACCCGCACGTACCCGTCCGTGGCCAGATCGTCGGTGGTGCCATCCAACCGGTGCAGTGTGCTCATCCCGCGGGGGACCTTCACCCGAGCCGTTCCGTTCGAGGTCCACAGGACCACCGACTCGGCGCCGTCGCGGCTGATCGTGCACCGCCACGTGTCGGCGGGCAGCCCGACCGTGTGGCCCGTCCCGCACGAGTGCGCCATCGCCCCGTGCAGCCAGCGGCGCAGTTCCTCGACGTGCAGCGCGGCGCGGGTGGGCGGCTGGCCTTCGGTCTGCAGGACGATCGGGATCTTGGCGCCACCCCAGTTGTAGAAGTACATGCGCTGGTATCGCGCGTAGAGCCCGACGAGGAAGAACCGCGCCGCGTGGTCGGCGGCCGCCTCCGCGGCCAGCGGCGTCTGCAACGGGATCTCATAGGTCGTTCCGGTGCTCCACAGCGGCGGGTGGGCGCCGCCGCGGTGGAGCGCCTGGTCGATCTCGGCGACCAGTTCGAGCATCTGCTCCGGCGGATCCGACGCGGAGCGGTGATGGAGTTTCACCCCGGCCGCGTCGCAGGTGTCGTAGCCGCGTAGAGCCGCGAACTTTTCCAGCGCGGCCCGGCCGTCGTGCTCCCACAGCCGCCCCATGGAGGGGCAGACGGTTGTCGCGTCCGGATCGATGCTGTCGATCACTTCCGTCGCGGTCCGGGTCATGCTGACCAGAGTGCTCAGGTCGCCGCTGTAGTAGCGGGGGTCGTTGCCCATGACCCAGAGTTCGTAGGCGTCGATGCGCCCGCGGTACCGGGTCGCGACGGCGTGGACGAACGCGCGCCAGTCGGCGAGCTCGTCCGGTGGCGATGTCCGCGAGCCGTCGTCGTAGGCAGTGCGCGGTCCGTTCGGGCTGGCCCATCCCGGTGTACCGCCCATGGTGAACAGGACCGGCAGGCCCGCCTTGTCGGCGCCGTCGACCAGCCGGTCGAGGATCGACCAGTCGTACTCACCGCGTCGGGGTTGGATGTTGGACCAGCGCGTGCGGCTGTCCCACAGGCGCACCGCGTCGACCTGGAACGCGGGCATGGCGCCGGTCGAGGAGTTGAGTGTCACGCCGAACAGGGCGCGCGGGACCGGCGTCGGGGCCTGGGTCCACGGCGCCGCGGTCGGCCGCGGCGGGGCGGCCGTCGGGGCCGGTGTGGAGCCGGTAAGCGCGAGTGCGCAGGCGATGACCAGAAGGACCGCGACCAGCGCGACCCATTTGTGCCCGACTTGCCTGCGCGCGGGCGCGGGAGTCGGGTCGGCGGCAAGGTCGACGGCGGTCGCGGCCGGAGGGGATTCGGCACCGGGCCTGTCGGTGACGGCATTGGCCCACAGGCGGTAAAGCAGGGAAAGGTCGGCGTGGTTCGCGCCGCAGGCGCGCGCGATCCTTTCCACGATACCGAATTCGGTTGGGACGATATCACCCGTGCAATACCGGTGGACCGAGGATCGGCTGAGGTTGGATTTGCGGGCCAGCATTTCGTAGCTGTGGCCGGATCGCTTCTTGAGATCGGCGAGAAAATCGGCGAGCCGTTGCCTGGGTCGGTTCATCTGTCAGGCTCCGCTTGGCTCGCTCGGTTGTCGGCCGTCATCGTGCCACAGGCTGCGGGCCCCACCGTCTCGTCGGTGGTCCGACGCGTCCCAGGACGCGGTGTTTGGGCAGTTCAGCGGTGGTTCTTCATCCCAGCGTCCCACGTCGGCCGTGCTGCATTGCGGTCGGGCCCCGCCGCGGGGCAGGCTGTGCGCTGCCGGCTTCGAAACCCGATCGCCGGTATCGGAATCACTGTGCCGCCGCGGCGCGCTGGGGAAGAACAACGGTGGGGGTAATTCATCACCCTTCGATCCGTGCCCGCGGTACTCCAGTCAGGAGAAATCATTTGTCTACTGGTCGATTTGGTCGCACGGCGCTGCGGATCGCGGCGACGGCCCTGGCCGTGACGGGAATGTTCGGCGCACTTTCGGCGCAGGCGAGTGCGGCGCCCGCCGCCCCTTCCGCCGAGGCGACGGTCAACGGAATGCTCGGGGGGTGCGACTGGTATTCCCCTTGCGGGGAGGTCGGCAACAACTCCTCGTGGCAGATGCGCGTGACGACCACCCTGGGGACGGGTCCGCACTTTTGCGACGTGTGGAACTGGAACGGCGGATCGGCGTCGGTGTGGAAGCATGCCAACTGCACGCAGGTGGTTCTCGAACGGAACGGCCACATGGGCGGCGGCAACGTGGACGTCGACGCGTTCACCTTCGCCGATCGGAACTACATGCTGAACTTCCACGGGACGCTGTCGTGGAAGACCGCCGGGGTGTGGACGAAGATCCAGAACACCGAGGGCGCCTACTGCCGTACGGACTGGAACTACGGTGTCCCGGTCTGCGACGTCGTCTGGGAGTGATCCGTGACCGGCTGTCCCGGGCCCGCGCGTCGGGCCCGGGAAAGCCGGGTTTGTCCGCTCAGCGCGGCCGGGCAAGAGGTCTGTCTCTTCAGGACCTGGTCCATGACACTGTCGACATGAAGCAGTGGAGCTTGGCCCGGCAACTCCTCGTCGTCCAAGTGGTGATCGTGGGTCTGCTGGTGGCCGCGAGCGCGTCTCTGGCCTGGGCGGATGTCGCCGACCGGGCCGAGGAGTCCAGTGCCGCGGAGGTGACCGCGCTGGCCAAGGCGATCGCGGGCGGGCCGACCGTGGCGACCGCGGTGGCGGGCCCCGACCCGACCGCCGTGCTGCAGCCCTACGCCGAGCGCGTGCGGGTCGACACCGGGGTCGACTTCATCACGATCATGAGCACCGATGGCGTCCGCTTCACCCACCCGAACCCGGCGATGATCGGCGGCCGGTTCCTCGGCAACACCGCCGAGGCGCTCGCCGGCCGGGCGTTCACCGAGACCTACACCGGCACCCTCGGCCCGTCGGTGCGCGCCGTCGTCCCGGTGACCACCTTCGACGGACGGGTGATCGCGCTGGTCAGCGCCGGGATCAGCGTCTCGGCGATCAGCGCGGAGGTCGCCGACCGGGTGCTGTGGCTCGTCGTCATCGCCGCGGTGATCCTCGCCCTCGGAGCGCTCGCCACGTACCTGGTCAGCAGGCGGCTGCGGCGCCAGACCGGGGGACTGGCCCCGGCCGAGCTGCGCCGGATGATCGGCTACCACGAGTCGATCCTGCACGCCGTCCGCGAAGGCCTCGTGCTGGTCGACGACGACCACCGGGTCACGCTCTGCAACGACGGAGTCCGCGCCCTTCTCGACCTGCCCGTCGACGCCGACGGCAAGCGCGTCGACGAGCTCGGGCTCCCGGACGCACTGGTCGAGCGGCTCCTCTCCGACACCGAGATGCACGACGAACTGCACCTGACCGACACCCGTATGCTGGTCGTCAACTCCTCCACCGTCCACCACGACGGCCGCGCCCTCGGCACGGTGGTGACCCTGCGCGACCGCACCGACCTGCAGGCCCTGACCGGTGAACTCGACACCGTCCGCGGTTTCGCCGAAGCCCTCCGCGCCCAGGCCCATGAGGCCGCGAACCGGCTGCACACCGTGGTCTCGCTCGTCGAACTCGGCAGGCCCGCCGAGGCCGTCGAGTTCGCCACGGGGGAGTTGGCCATCGCCCAGCGGCTGACCGACCAGGTCGTCGGCGCGGTCGCCGAGCCCGTCCTCGCCGCCCTGCTGCTGGGCAAGGCGGCCGACGCCAGCGAACGCGGGGTCGAGCTGATCGTCGCGGAGGACACCGAGATCGCCGACCAGAACGGTGTCCCCGCGCGCGACCTGGTCACCATCCTCGGCAACCTGATCGACAACGCCGTCGACGCGGCCGCCGACAGCGCCCAGCGCTGGGTCCGGGTCAGCGCGCACAGCCACCCGGACGAACTGGTGCTCCAGGTCGCCGACAGCGGCGCGGGGCTCCCGGAGGACGCCCACGGCCAGGCGTTCCAACGCGGCTGGTCGACCAAGCCCGGCGACTCCAGAGGGCTGGGCCTGGCGTTGGTCGGTCAAGCGGTCCGCCGTGCGGGCGGGACGGTCGCGGTCGGGCGTGAGGTGGGCGCGGTGTTCACTGTGCGGCTACCAAGAGGGGAGCGCGCGTGATCACTGTGCTCGTAGTCGAGGACAACACCGTCGCCGCCGAGGCGCACCGGCTGTATGTGGGGCGGGTGCCCGGTTTCACCGTCGCCGGCGTCGTCCACTCCGGACGCGACGCCCTGCGCTTCCTCGACGCCACCCCGGTCGACCTGGTCCTGCTCGACCTGTACCTGCCCGACGCCCACGGCCTCGAAGTCGTCCGGGCCTTGCGCGCCAACGGGCACGCCGCCGACGTGATCACCGTGACCTCCGCCCGAGACCTCAACGTCGTGCGCGCCGCGGTGTCCGCGGGCGTCGTGCAGTACCTGCTCAAGCCGTTCACCTTCGCCGGTCTGCGCGAAAAACTTGAGGGCTACGCCCGCTTCCGCGCCCACGTCCGGCACGGCGAGGCCGCCGGCCAGTCCGATGTGGACGAAGCGTTCGGCGCCCTGCGCGGCTCGGACAACCTGGTGCTGCCCAAGGGAATGAGCGGCCCGACCCTGGACCTGGTGATCACCGCCGTGCGGGCCGCCCCAGAGGGCTTGCCCGCCACCGCGGCGGCCGACGAGGTCGGCGTCTCCCGGGTCACCGCCCGGCGCTACCTCGAATACCTCGCCGACAACGGCCAGGTAGCCCGCAAACCCCGCTACGGCGCCGTCGGCAGACCCGAGGTCTGGTACGTCTGGAGCCGCTGAGCGCGCCGATCCAGGTAGGTGTGCGCCGCCAGTCCGATCGCGGCGATGGTCATCAACACGATCGGCATCAGGTCGACAGGACCGTCCGTGTACACCGGATTGGCGAAGGCCTCGCTCCAAATCCAGTCGACCTTGTCCAACGCGATGCCGAGCATGACCCCGATGACGCCGACAGCCACCGCTGAGGGCGCGTCGCACACCGCTGCGGCGCCCACGACCACCGCGGCGACCACAGCCACCACCGCGAACTGGGTCCACACTGGGATCTTGGGTGTTTCAGCGTCGGCCAGGTAAAGCGCGACCGCTCCGACGATCGCCGCCCCGGCCCCTAGCCTGAGTTTCCCCGCTAGTCTTGGGTGGTGTTTGTCCTGGTCGGGCTGGGTTGCGGGGTGAGGTGGGTGTATTACCTAGCTTGCCTGCTGGTCGGTCTGGTCAGCGGGTCGGGGCGTAGCG
>NZ_JBOHGC010000353.1:0-3678 GCF_050699995.1 Actinokineospora sp.
CGCCACCGAGATCCCTGATCTGGGGCCTGCTCCCCTGGTGGTCGACGTCGAAGTGGCGCCGACCATCGCCGCCGGTCCCGTGGCCTGGGGACTGGCTCCGCACCTCGCCGAACTGCTGCCAGGGGCGGTATCCGTCGCACCGTCCGAGGTGGCCGAGGTGGCCGAGGTGAGGTCCAAAGTGGTCATCGTGACCACCCGGGACGCACATCGGCATCCCGTCGCGAGCGATCTCGTGCGGCGACTGGTCGAGGCGTCGGCGACGGTGGTGCACGTCGAGACCGGGATCCCCGGCCCCGGTCTCGGCGCCGCCGCCCGGATCGACACGCACAGCGGCTCGTGGTCGAGTCTGCGGGCCGCGGCCGAACTCCTCGCCTTCCGCGACGGACGGCTCAGACCCCCGACTGCCGCCTCGCGGTAGTCCCCACACGTCCCTCCGCACCCGCATCGCGGAGTGGTCGCCGGCAGTGCCTGAGCCCGCGCGCCCATCAGGTTTGGCCGGTTCGTTCACATCCCTGCTCTCCAATGAGGTGAACTATGTCCAAATTCCGATGGCATCTCACCGCGGCCTTAGTCGCGGCGGCGACCGTGACGGTGGCACTGGTCGCCGCGCCCGCCAGCGGCGCCGCGACACCGACCGCGGAGTTCGTGAAGACATCCGACTGGGGAAGCGGATGGGAGGCCAAGTACACGATCCGCAACGGCGGTTCGTCGACGCTCACCAGCTGGACGGTGGCATTCGACCTGCCTGCGGGCACGACGATCTCGTCTTCGTGGGACGCCACCCGCAGCCAGTCCGGGAACCGGCACACGTTCAAGAACCTGTCGTGGAACGGGTCCATCGCCCCGGGTGGCACCGCGTCCTTCGGGTTCGTCGCGGCGGGCCCTGGGTCGCCGTCGGGCTGCACGCTGAACGGTGTGTCCTGCGGTGGCGGCACCCCGCCCACCAGCACGACGAACCCGACAACCACGACCAACCCCACGACGACCACAACCAACCCGACGACCACCACGGGGCCGACGACACCTCCCCCGCCGCCGGGTTCCAAGGTGATCGGCTACTTCGCGCAGTGGGGCGTCTACGGGCGCAACTACCACGTGAAGAACATCGTCACGAGCGGGTCCGCGTCGAAGCTGACGCACATCAACTACGCGTTCGGCAATGTCCAGAATGGACAGTGCACGATCGGCGACAGCTACGCCGACTATGACAAGGCGTACACGGCCGCCGACAGCGTCGATGGTGTGGCGGACACGTGGGACCAGCCGCTGCGCGGCAGCTTCAACCAGCTGCGCAAGCTGAAGAAGGCGTACCCGCACATCAAGGTGATCTGGTCGTTCGGCGGCTGGACCTGGTCCGGCGGCTTCGGCCAGGCCGCGCAGAACCCGGCGGCGTTCGCGGAGTCCTGCTACAAGCTGGTCGAGGACCCGCGCTGGGCCGACGTGTTCGACGGCATCGACATCGACTGGGAGTACCCGAACGCCTGTGGTCTGACCTGTGACACCAGCGGTCCGGCTTCCTTCAAGAACCTGATGAGCGCCCTGCGCGGCCGGTTCGGCTCCGCGAACCTGCTGACCGCGGCGATCACCGCGGACGGCTCGTCCGGCGGCAAGATCGACGCCGCCGACTACGGCGGCGCGGCGCAGTACGTGGACTGGTACATGCCGATGACGTATGACTTCTTCGGGGCGTGGGCGGCCCAGGGCCCGACCGCGCCGCACTCGCCGCTGACGTCCTACGCCGGGATCCCGCAGCAGGGTTTCAACTCCGACGCGGCGATCCAGAAGTTGAAGTCGAAGGGTGTTCCGGCCTCGAAGCTGTTGCTGGGCATCGGTTTCTACGGTCGCGGATGGACTGGGGTCACCCAGTCCGCGCCCGGCGGCACCGCCACCGGCGCGGCGGCGGGAACCTACGAGCAGGGTATCGAGGACTACAAGGTCCTCAAGACGAAGTGCCCGGCCAACGGCGCCATCGCGGGCACCGCGTACGCGCACTGCGGCAACAACTGGTGGAGCTACGACACCCCGGCCACCATCGCGGGCAAGAAGGGCTACGCCGGCCAACAGGGTCTCGGCGGAATGTTCTTCTGGGAACTGTCCGGTGACACCACGAACGGAGAACTGATCACCGCGATCCGCGGCTGAACTCGCACGGTTCCCGGTCTTCCGACTGGGACGAGTCGGAATGGGCGGCTGCCCCGGGGTTTCCCCGGGGCAGCCGTTCCCTTCTATTCAGTGAATACAGCAACAACTGGGGATAGTCTGGCAAATGACCGCAAGTTCTCCGGCCACACGACGGGTTGTCACAAAGGTGTTCGGGTGTGCACGATCTGTGACACCTGCATCAACGACTCGTCGGCCCGCTCTCCCCTGCATTGAGTGGCCGCGGGAAGGAAGAACCATGAGAAAGTCCCTCCTCGGTATGCCCGGAAAAGCCGGGTTGCTCGCCGTGGGCGTGCTCGCGGCGCTCGCGACCTCGGCGGGAGCATCGGCCGCGGCCCCGCCGCCGTCCCAGCCGGGCGACGTCAGCCCGTTGGTCGTCGGCGGCACCCCGGCCGCCAAGGGCGAGTTCCCGTGGATGGTCCGGCTGTCCATGGGCTGCGGAGGCGCGATGTACTCCGAGCAGCTCGTGCTCACCGCGGCCCACTGTGTCAGCGGCACCGGCAACAACACGGGGATCACGGCGAAGTACGGCGTGGTCGACCTTCAGGACTCGACCGCGACGACGCGGACTTCCAGCTATGTCTACAAGAACCCGGGTTATGGCACGTCCGTGGGTGGCGACTGGGCGTTCATCAAGCTGTCGAGCCCGATCACGGGGGCGGCGCTGCTGCCCATCGCGAAGACCAAGGACTACGACACCGGCATGTTCACCATCGCCGGGTGGGGCGACACCTCCGAGGGCGGCACCACGTCCCGGTACCTGCTCAAGGCCCAGGTCCCGCTGGTCGACGACGCGACCTGCAAGGCGTCGAGCAGCTACTACTCCGCTCTGATCTTCAACGCGGAGATCTGCGCCGGCTATGAGGAGGGCGGCACCGACACCTGTCAGCAGGACTCGGGTGGCCCGATGTTCCGCCGGGACGACAACAACGCGTGGATCCAGGTGGGCATCGTCAGCCATGGCGAGGGCTGCGCGCGTCCGAACGCCCCGGGGGTCTACACGGAGGTGAGTTCGTTCGCGTCGGCTATCGAGGCCAAGGCGAAGGAGCTGGGCGGTGGTGACACGCAGCCGCCCACGGGGAAGGTCTTCGAGAACACCAACAACGTCACCATTGCCGATAATGGCGCCGCGGTGACCAGCTCGGTCGCGGTCAGCGGTGTCGCGGGCAACGCTCCGTCGACGCTGCAGGTGGGTGTGGACATCAAGCACACCTGGCGCGGCGACCTCGTCATCGACCTGGTGGCCCCGGACGGCTCGACGTACCGGATGAAGAGCTCCTCGAGCAACGACTCCGCCGACAATGTGATCACCACGTACACGGTGAACGCGTCGAGCGAGGTCGCCAACGGCACCTGGAAGCTGAAGGTCCAGGACGTCGCCAGCTACGACACCGGCTACATCGACTCCTGGAAGCTGACCTTCTAAAGCGTGCTCCCAGCCCCCACGCTGGAATGGTCACCGATCGCACCGTGGGGCTCTGGGGGGTCGCCCCCCAGAAACAACGCAAAGGTGCCCCC
>NZ_JBOHGC010000354.1:0-10610 GCF_050699995.1 Actinokineospora sp.
CTGCGGCCGTGGGCGGGCGGGTGGATGTCGGCGCCGGTGCTGGCCGTCGCGGGGCTGTTGGGCGGCGGTTTCGGCGCGGGGCTGGCGATCTCGGTGCGCAAGCTCGTCGGGACCGAGGGGATCAAGCTGCCCCCCGGCTACGACCAGGTGACCCTGCTGTGGGGCGCGGGCGCGGCGATCGGTCTCGTCGTGGCGCTGCCGGTAGTGGCGTGGGTGGTCGTCAAGTACCTGCGCAGGCGCGGGCAGCACGAGGTCGACCTGCTGCACCAGGGCAGGCCGCGGGACCGGCTGCGCGCCGACCGCGCGTGGCACACCGCCACGTGGCAGCGCCGCAACCTGCACCGACTGCTGCTGACCGGGGCGACCGTCCTGGCGCTCGGCGCGGGCATCGCGGTCACGACCCGGGTTCTCGGCGTCAAGCCGCCGGTGTGGATGGAGCCGTTCTCCGCGGTCGGGATCGTCGCGCTCGGCCTGCTCGCGGTGTCGCTGCTGCGCGCGGTCTACACCGCGGCGACGGACCCCGCGCTGGGCAGGCGGCTGGGTGTGGTGGCCGACCTGGCCTGCTTCTGGCCGCGTGAGGCCCATCCGACGGTGCCGCCGTGCTACGCGCTCAAGGTCGCCCCGGAGCTGGCGGCGCGGGTGAGTCATCACCTGCGAGACCCGAACACGCGGGTCGTGTTGACCGGCCACAGCCAGGGCGGGCTGCTGGTCGCCGTCACCGCCGCGCGGCTGTTGGAGTCGCTCAACGAGCCGGAGCGGCAGCGGGTCGGGATCGTGACCGTGGGCTCGCAACTGCAGTGGGCGTACTCGCGCGCGTTCCCCGCCGTGGTCCCCCACAGTTCGATGAGCACGCTCGCGGGCGAACTCGGCACGCGCTGGCGCGCCCTGTGCCGCGGCACCGACCCCGCAGGCGGCGCGGTGACGACCTGGAACAGGCAGGTTTGCGGCGACCGCCTTCTGGGCACCGGCTTCCGCCCGGATGGCACCGTCGGCCCACTGCCCGCCGCCACGCGAAGCCCCACGGGCGCCCTGGTACTGGGCGGCGACCACTGGCTCCCCGACCCGATGCGCGGCCCGTTCCCGGCCCGACGGTGGGCGCCGGGCGTACTCAAACACGGCAACTACACGGCGGACCCGGAGTGGGACCGCGCGGTCGCGATGGCCGCCGGGCTTGACCCGGAGGAACCCGAATCGTCGGGCCTGCCGTGGCCAAGCGCGGGAACGCGCTAGAAGTCATCCAGGGACCAGGACCGCTTTGCCCTGAACGGACTTGTCGAGTAAGTCGCGCACGGCGGTTGAGGCTTCGCGCAGGGGGTATCTGGTGACCTCGACGGTGATGGTCTTCGCGGCCGCGAGCGTGAAGACCTTGGTCAGGTCCTCACGGAAGCGGGCGTTTGGGGTGACGTTGTACAGGCGGGCGCGTCTGCCTCGACCGAGGCCGAGGAAGCGACGTGCTTCCCAGGCGGCCACGCGAGCGGCCATGCCGAGGTACGGCAGGAAGGCGGGGCCCGATTGGTCCACTGTGGACGCAGCGCCATAACTGACCACGGTGCCGCCGCGGGCCAACAAGCGGTATGACCGCGTCAGGGCCCGGCCGCCGAGGTGGTCGAAGACAACGTCCACGCCAGCGGGAGCGCGCGTCCGGACCTGGGCGGAAACGTCCGACCGGTAATCGACCGGGGTCGCCCCCAAGGAGGCGACCTTGGCGAGGTTCGCGGCTGACGCGGTGCCGATGACCTTGGCGCCCGCGAGCAGCGCGAACTGGGTCAGCAGGGCTCCCACACTGCCCGACGCGCCATGGACCAGCACGGTGTGACCTGGTTGGACTCCGGCCACCCGGTGGGCGAGTTGCCAGGCGGTCACGCCGTTGGTGACCAGCGCGACCGCGACGGCCGGGTCCACCTCGTCCGGCACCGGCACGACCGTGGCGGCGTCGACCTCGACCGCGCTGGCCCAGGCGCCAATCCGGGGCATGGCTGCGACCAGGCCGGGACGGCCGTCTTCGACGTGTCCGACCAAGTCGTATCCACTGACGAACGGAAACTTCGGCTGGGCGTAGAAGCGGCCGCGCATCATCTCGATGTCGGCCGGTCCGACGCCTGCCGCGGCCACCCGGACCAACACCTTGCGCGGGTCGCGGTCCAGCCGCGTCTGTCGCGGTTCCAACACTTCCGGCCCACCGCGTCGGGTGGTCACCACCTGGTCGACGATCATCAGTGACACCTTCTCGCTGTCGTTAGAGGTTATAACTATAGATTAAGCCTGTTACGCTTCGGCTGTCAAGGAGAAGGGTGTGGACATGTCGAGGCGGGAGCAATACCGCGAGGACACCCGGCGGGACGCGAAGCGCATCGCGATGGCACAGCTCGCGGTCGCGGGCCCCGCGGGCGTTTCCCTCAACGCCATCGCCAAGGAGATGGGGCTCACCGGGCCCGCGCTCTACCGCTACTTCACCGGCCGCGACGCGCTGCTCGGCGAACTCATCGCCGACGGATACACCGAACTGGCCAAGACGGTCGAGCGGACCGCCGAACTCGCCGCCCGCCGCACCCCCAAGGCCCGCCTGCGCGAGATGGCCGACGCCTTCCGGGAATGGGCGCTCGACGAGCCCCAACGCTACCTACTCCTCTTCGGCAGCCCGGTCCCCGCCTTCCGCGCGCCCGAGCACACGGTCGACCTGGCCCAACGCACCCTGACCGCCTTCGCCGAGGTCCTCGCCGAGATCCCCGAAGAGTCGAGCCACCCGGCACTGGAACGCCAGTTCGCGCTCTGGATCCGTCAGCGTGGGACGGGCCTGCCACCCGCGGCCATGAAACGCGCGGTGATCGGCTGGACACGAATGCACGGGGTCCTCAGCCTCGAAGTGGAAGGCCACTTCGACATAATGGGCTTCGATCCGGCACTGCTGTTCCACGCCGAGGTCGACGCACTCACCGGCTAGACGAGCGACGACTCCAGGAGGCGGTCGGCCGCCGGACCGCGGCCAGAGTCGGCCAGCAAGCCCGCGGGGGCCAGGACGTAGTGGCGGTCGACGACCATCCGCGCGGTCCGCAGGACAGGGCGGAGGATCGGGTCGGCCCGCAGCGTCTCCTCCACCCGGGCGAGACCATCAGCGGAGGCGTGCCGGAAGACGCCGCCGGACAGGACGAGCAGGCCCGCTCCCTTGGGGCCCAGTTGACCGTCGACGAGCCGCAGGTGGCGACGGACGGCGAGGATCGCCGCGAGCGACGCCAATCGCATGTCCACTTCGGACTCCTCAGCGGTCGACGGAATGAAGTCCACGTCGTGAGCGCGGTGTTTCGCCGCCGCCGCAAGGTCTTCCGGTCCGCTGATCAGCCGCTCCGCCACCGCCTCGGCCACGATCCCCGGCGCCGACCACCGCATGCCGATGTCGCCCTCGACCGTGCGCCGGTCGGCGGGCAACGCCACGGTAGCGATCCGCTCACCTTCCACAGTGGACACAGCGGAGTACACGTCGGTGGTCGCCCCGCCCACGTCGACGACCAGCACCGCACCCTGTTCCTCCTCGCGCGCCAGCACGCCTGCGAGCCGCGATACACCGGTCAGCACCGCGTCCGGGGTCACCGTGCGGACCAGAGACCGGAACCGCGGCCCACGGGAAAGCCCCTTGCCGCCGATCACGTGGCTCAGGAACGCCGCCCGGATCGCTCGCCGCGCGGGCCCAGGGGCCAGTTCACCCACATCGGGCAGCACGTTGTCGGTCGCGACGACGTTGCGGACCGCCAACAGCGCGAGCGCCTCATCACGTGCGTCGGAGTTGCCCGCGAGCACGATCGGGACGGTGATCCGGTTGACCGCCAGCTTGCGCGCGTTGTGCAGCAGCACCCGCTGATCGCCACCGTCGGTCCCGCCGACCAACAGCACGATGTCCGGTCGGTCCGCCCGCAGCGCCCGGATGCCCGCGCCGTCGAGGTCGCCGCTGGACACGTGGACGACCTTCGCGCCCGCCGAGAGAGCCACCCGGTAACCGGCCTCGGCACTCACCAGCCGTTCCTGTCCGACGACCGCGAGCCGCAGGCCGCCGCCCGCCGACGAGCACGCCAGCACCTCCGCCCCGGCCGCGAGCGCCGAGGTCACCGCCGCCACGCCGTCGAGGACCTCCGGCGGCGTCGTCTCGTGCTGGGCGGTCCCCAGCAGGTCGCCGTCCGGTGCCACCAAGGCGCCTTTCGTCCACGTCGAGCCGACATCCAAGCAGAGCAGGGGCACGAGCGAGAATCCTACTTGTCGACAGCTTCCGCCCCGACCGAGGAACGTCGAACTCACTGTCCTGAACGTCGAACTCATTGTCGGGAACGGGGAACTCATTGTCGGGAACGGGGAACTCGGTGTCGGGAAGTGGGGACTCGCGGGTTAGACGGGGGCGCGGTAGAGGTCGGGCTCGAGGTAGATCAGGCGGGCGGCGGGGACGGCGGCGCGGATGCGGGCCTCGGCGTGGTCGATGGCCTGGGCGATCTCCGCCAGCGTGAGGTCCGAGGTGAAGGCGATCTTGGCGGCGATGAGGAGTTCGTCGGGGCCGACGTACTGGGTGCGGATGTGGATGACGCGCTCGATCTTGCCGCTCACCAGGCTGGCCTCGATCGTCTCCGACTCCCTGGGCGTGGCGCCCTCGCCGATCAGCAGCGACTTCATCTCGATGATCAGGATGATCGCGATGACACCCAGCAGCACGCCGATGCAGATCGTGCCGATGGCGTCCCAGACCGGGTCTCCGGTGAGGATCGTCATGCCGACGCCACCGAGCGCGAGGACGAGGCCGAACAGGGCGCCCGCGTCCTCAAGCAGCACCACCGGCAGCTCTGGGGTGCGGGAATGGCGGATGAAGCCCCACCACGTCGCGTCGCCCTTGACCTTCTTCGACTCGACGATGGCCGTGTAGAACGAGTAGCACTCCAGGCCGATCGCGACCACCAGGATGATCACCGCGACGATCGCCGACTTCAGCGGCTCCGGGTGGCTGAGCTTGTGGATGCCTTCGTACAGGGCGAACGCCGAACCGAGGCTGAACAGCATCAGGGCGACGATGAACGAGTAGAAGTACCGGTCGCGGCCGTAGCCGAACGGGTGCGTCTTCGTGGCCGCGCGCAACGAGGTCTTCTGGCCGATCAGGAGCAAGCCCTGGTTGGACGTGTCGGCCACGGAGTGCACGGACTCCGCGAGCATCGATGACGACCCGGTGATCAGGAAGCCGGCGAACTTCGCTACGGCGATGCCGGCGTTGGCGAACAGCGCGGCCAGGATCGCCTTGGTGCTACCCCCTGCGGACACGGGCACTCCTCAACTCAGTCCGGTGTGTCGGGATGAGACTAAAGCGTGTCATGCGCCGGTGACTCGACACCCACGGTCGCGATGAAAATCTGGGCCCGGCCCGTCCCGTCGGGACGCACCTTCAGTTCCGGGTCTGCGGCGGGCACCCAGATCGAGTGACCCCGGGCCAGGGCGACCTCGCCGCTGTCTCCCCGCACGGTGACCGCGCCTTCGGTGCAGACGACGATCTGCGGGCGGCCGCTCGACATCGCCACCTCCGCCCGGTCGTCGTCGGGCCACTCGATGCGCGACAGCTCGAACTCGGCCGCGTCCGTCCGGTAGGTGCGCAGTTCGCCGTCGTGGTCGCCGGTGGTGACCGGCATGTCGCCGCAGCGGAAGTCGAGCACCCGCAGCAACTCGGGGACGTCGACGTGCTTCGGGGTGAGCCCGCCGCGCAGGATGTTGTCGGAGTTGGCGAGGATCTCGACGCCCGTGCCGTGCAGGTAGGCGTGCAGGTTGCCCGCGGGCAGGTAGATCGCCTCACCTGGGCCGAGGACCAGCCGGTTGAGCAGCAGCGCCGCCAGCACCCCCGCGTCGCCGGGGTAGCGCTCGCCGAGTTCGAGCACGGTCTGGCATTCCAGGGTGAACTCGCCGTGCTCCTTCATGTGCCGCACGCACGCTTCGAACAGGTCCGGCAGCAGGCTCTCCAGCGAGGTCTGCGGCAGCGTGATCCATGTGGTGAACAGCGCGCGCAGGCCGTCGGAGTCGGCCTGGTCGCTCAGCAGGTCGATGTAGGGCGACAGGCTCGGGGTGCGCACGGCGTCGAGGAGGGCGACCGTGCGGTGCGGGTCGCGGAAGCCGGCGAGCGCGTGGAACTCGGTGAGCGCGCACACCAGTTCCGGCTTCGCCGTCGGGTCCGGGTAGTTGCGCTCACTCGCGTCGCGCGCGATACCGAGCTTCTCTTCACGCGCGTACCCGTCGGCGGCCTGCGCGGCCGACGGGTGGGCCTGCAGACTCAGCGGCTCGTCGACGGCGAGGATCTTGAGCAGGAACGGCAGCCGGTTGCCCCAGCGGGCCGCGTTCTCCGCGCCGAGTTGGCGCTCCGGGTCGGCTTCGATGCAGCCGATCAGCGAGACGTCCGTGCGCGCCAGGTGCGACGGGTCGCCGGGGTGGGCGCCCATCCACAGTTCCGCCTCCGGATGCGGTGCGGGCACCGGCTTTCCGAGCAGCTCGGCAATGGTCGTGCGCGACCCCCAGGCGTACGGGCGCACAGCATTGCGCAAAAGCTCCACTACAACTCCATCCTCAGTCCACCAAGAACTCGCCCGATCCGAATCAGGCGTTAGTGGGCGCGTACGGCCCCGATCCCCCCGCGGTACCCGCCGCCAGGCCGAGATAGAGCGCGGCGAGTTCGAATCTGAGCGCGAGGACGGCGGCGAGCGTCGGCTCGTCACCGGTCACCTCTTCGGCGATGGAAAGCAGGTCTGCCCCGGGCAGCGTCGCCGCGGCGTGGGCGCGCGCCGGGTCACCGGGGACGGAGCGGACCGCGAGGAGCAGCACCCGCAGCGCGGTGGTGGGGGCGTCGAAGTCGTCCGGGTCGGCGAACACGTCGCGGCCGGAGGTGGCGGCGACCGCCGCGCGGTGCAGCGCGGTGCGGCTCATCGCCTGCGGGTAGCCCGCGACGTCGCACACGGCCTCGGTGTGGGTGGCCAGGACCTGCGCGGCGTGCCTGCCCACGGCGGACGCGACCGGGTCGAGCCCCCAGAGCAGCGGCGTGTGGTCGGCCAGCCGCAGCGCGAGCGACTTCGCCGGGTTGACGAACGACTCGTGCTGCATGTGGTCGCGTTCGGCCTCTTTGTCGAGTTCGTCGGCGAGGGCGTCGATGTCCACCTTGAGCAGGCCCAGCGAACGCATCGCGAGCAGACCGGACGTGAGCGCCTTGGCGAAGCCGAAGCCCGGCGGCACGGTGATGCGCGGGGCGATCAGCACGGCCTGGCCCGCCGCGGCGGCGGCGACCGGCCCCTCCTCGGGGGCAGTCAGCACGATGCTCGCGCCGAAGCGGCCCGCGCGGGCGATCGACTCGGCGAGCGCGGTCTCACCCGCGTCGTCGGTGTGCGCGATCACCACGTCGAGCGGGCCGATCCAGTTGGGCACCTGGTCGGTGACCACGAGCGGGACGGGGCACGACGGCAGCAGCAGCGCGGCGATCAGGTGGGACACGGCCGGGCCCAGACCGGGCCGGGTGACCAGCACGATCGCACGGGGCTTGAACCCCTCCAGCCGCTCGATCCTGGCCTCGGCCGCGGCGTCGGCGGTGGCGCGCACCTGGGCGCCCGCCCGCGCGGCGGCCCGCAGCAGCCCGTGGGTGTCGACCTCGGCCAGCCGGACGGCGTCGTCCAGCAGGCTGTCGTCGGGCAGCGCCGTCACTGGTCCGCCGGCTGCTCGCCCGGCTCGGTGGCCTCGTCGAGCAACAAGACGGGGACGCCGTCGTCCACCCGGAACTGGCGCCCGCACTCGGTGCAGGTCAAGGCGTCGGCATCGGGGTCGGCGGGCGTGCCGACGACCAGTTTGGCGTGGTCATCCGACGGGCACGCGAGGATGTCGAGCAACTGCGGGTCCAGGTCGACTGCCATGGTGGTCCTCCTCGTGTCTGAGTGTCCCAGGGCGGGACGGCTCCCGCTCGGTCAAGATCAGCGCCGGTCAGGCCCGCACGATCGCCAGCACCTCGTCGCGCAGCGCGGCCACCGCGGCGTCGTCGGCGGCCTCGACATTCAAGCGCAGCAGCGGCTCGGTGTTGGACGCGCGCAGGTTGAACCAAGCGCCGTCCGGGAGCTGCACGGTCAGGCCGTCGAGCTCGTCGAGCTCCACGCCGTCGCGGGCGCCGAACTCGGCCTTGATCGCGGCGAGCCGGTCGGCCTGGTCGGCGACGGTCGAGTTGACCTCGCCGGAGGCGGCGTAGCGGTTGTACTCGCTGGTGAGCGCCGAGAGCGGGCCGTCCTGCTCGCCGAGCGCGGCCAGCACGTGCAGCGCGGCCAGCATGCCCGTGTCGGCCTTCCAGAAGTCGCGGAAGTAGTAGTGCGCCGAGTGCTCGCCGCCGAAGATCGCGCCGGTGCGCGCCATCTCCTCCTTGATGAAGGAGTGGCCCACGCGGGTGCGGACCGGCTTGCCGCCGTGCTCGGCGACGATCTCGGGGACGGCCTTCGAGGTGATCAGGTTGTGGATCACCGTGCCGCCGGGGTCCTTGGCCAGCTCGCGCACCGCGACCAGCGCGGTGACCGCGCTCGGGGAGACCGGCTGTCCGAGTTCGTCGACGACGAAGCAGCGGTCGGCGTCACCGTCGAAGGCCAGGCCGGCGTCCGCACCAACCTCGACGACCTTGGCCTGCAGGTCGACGATGTTCTTCGGGTCGAGCGGGTTCGCCTCGTGGTTGGGGAAGTTGCCGTCGAGCTCGAAGTACATCGGGATGATCTCGATGGGCAGGCCTTCGAAGACCGTCGGGACGGTGTAGCCGCCCATGCCGTTGCCCGCGTCCACGACGATCTTGAGGGGGCGGCTGCCGGACAGGTCGACGAGCTCGCGGAGGTGGACGGCGTAGTCGGCGAGCAGGTCCCGCGTCTCGACGGCGGCGGTCTTGCCGGAGCTGGGGGTCCCCTCCTCGACGTCGCGGCGGATGTCGGTGAGGCCGCTGTCCTGGCCGACCGGGGAGGCGCCCGCGCGGCAGAGCTTGATCCCGTTGTACCGCGCCGGGTTGTGGCTCGCGGTGAACATCGCGCCGGGCAGGTTCAGGCTGCCGGAGGCGTAGTAGAGCATGTCGGTGCTGGCCAGGCCGATGTTGATCACACCGACGCCCTCGCCTGCCGCGCCCTCGGCGAACGCCTCGGCCAGGCCGGGCGACGAGTCGCGCATGTCGTGTCCGACGACGATGGTCGGACCGCCGACGAGTCGGGCGAACCCGGCTCCGGTGGCTCGGACGAGGTCGGCGTCGATCTGCTCGCCGACGACGCCGCGGATGTCGTAGGCCTTGAAGACGCCGGACAGGTCACGCACTGATGCTCCCAAGGGGTCGGATCGGCGGCTCTGCGATGCCACCGGCAGCCTACCGGCGAGGAACATCCCGGCAGTACCGACCGCGAAATCAGTCGTTGACCGGATCCGGCAGCACCCGAAGGTGTCCGCGTCGGAAGCCGAGGGCTGGGTCGGGGGGCTCGATGGGCCGGTCCACGCGACCAGCCTCGCGGACGGCCTCCGCCAACGCCGTCAGGTCGTCCACCGTCGGCTCAGGCAGGGCGAACTCGCCGTCATGCCGGACGACCTCCCACCCGCGCGGCACGGTCAGCCGCAGGGCGTGTTCCTCGCACAGGTCGTAGCTGTGCGGTTCGGAGTAAGTGGCCAGTGGCCCGACGACGGCGGTGGACTCCGCATAGGCGTAGGTCAGCGTGGCGACGGCCGGGTTGAGACACCCGGTTCGCGAACACCGTCTCACGCTCCGCACGATCGGTGACCATAGCGCCTCCGAGGGTTCGCGCGACGCAGACGCGCCCACGACACGCCCTGCTACCCGCCGTCGTCACGCGAGGCACGCCCAATCGGCGCAGCGGGGCGACCGCGTAACCTGCTCCTCGTGGTGACGGCTCGCAGTTCCCGGCGGCGCGGACGACGCAACCGCGATCGACATGGCCGCGGTCTGCGCGGCCCGCTGTTCCCTTCGACCCTGCCCGCGGCCAGCACGCGCGCGGAGAAGTTCGACGCGCTCGTGCTCGACGCGCTGGAGCCGATCGAGGCCCGGTGGCGCACGGAGCTGACCAAGCTCGACGTGGCCGTCGACGACGTGCCCGAGGTCCCGGACGGCACCGCGCCCGACGGGGTGCTCGCCGACAGCGGGGTACCGCTCGCCCGCCTGGTGGCGGCGGGTGTCGACCGACGCGGACAGCCGACCCGCGCGCGCATCGTCCTGTACCGCAGGCCCCTGGAGGCCAGGGCGAAGGACGGCGCCGATCTCGCCGAGCTGATCCACGACGTGCTCGTCGAGCAGGTGGCCAACTACCTCAACCTCGACCCCGGCGTCATCGACGGCGAAGCCTGACCTTCAGTCCTCTTCGCGGCGTCCGGGAATGGCTGTCAGCAGGATGAACAGGACTACGGCGCCTTGGGTTAGGAGCAGGACGCTGCGTAGGGCTGTGGGCTGCTCTATCCGGACCTCTGCTTCGCGGGTCGGGATCACGATGGCGACGAGGTGGCCCCAGGCCCGCACGATCGCGGCCTGCTTGCCGTCGATGGTCGCCTGCCAGCCGGGTTCCTCTTCGGCGGCCACCACGAGGAGCCGACCCTGTGGACCGTCCGACACC
>NZ_JBOHGC010000355.1:0-1467 GCF_050699995.1 Actinokineospora sp.
GGTACGACCTGCAGGACATCGGCTCGCTCGCGACCCGCGTCGCGGTCGGGGCCGACGGCCGGGTGCACGTCACCTGGCAGGACGACCACTGCAACGTTTCCCCCAACGGCTGCCCGCCGAACCTCTCCGCCCCGGTGCCCCACCCGGTGCGGGGCATGGGCTACGCGGTGCGCGATGCCCTCGGCGCGTGGACCAACCGTGGCCGGGTCGGCGATTCGCGCATCCGATGCCCCACGTTCTGCGTGCCGGATCTCATGGGTGGACTCGGGGGCCTCGCGCTCGCCCCCACCAACCGGGTCGCGATCGCCGAGCACATGAACGAGGACGGCTGCGACCTGCGCAGCATGTTCTACTACCTCGACACCCCGACCGGCACGACGTTCAGCGGCTACCTCACGCCGATCGAGAGCCCGAGCTTCCTGTTCGGCCAGATCGTCGCCCTCCCCAACGGCTCGTTCGTGGTGTCCGGGGAGCGGCTCAACACCTCGAACCCGCCCTACTCGTACCTGGAGGTCGCGGAGGTCCGGATCAGCCGCTTCGCATCGGCCGGCACGGCGTTCGTGTGCCCGACCGGCTGGCAGGGCGGAGCGTGGACGCCGGTGGTGCCCGCCGGCACGTTCCCCGACGGCGCGGGCGGCTATCCCAGCCTCGCCGCCGCCTCCGACGGCCGAGTCGGCATCGCGATGACCGACTTCGGTCAGAACGTCCACCTGATCGAATCGAGCAACGGGACGTTCGCGGCCGGCACGGTGACGGTGCGCAAGCTCACGAACTACAGCAACGCGACCATCGTGGCGCCCGACTCGACTTCGACCCAGTGGCGGCCCTACATCAACGCCCATCTGGCCTACCGCGACACGACGCCGCACGTCGTGTGGTCCGAGCTGCAGGCACGCAAGAGCGGTGCCCAGATCTTCTACGCCGACTGGCACAGCCGGATCATGCACTGGAGCTCGACCGGCGGCGTCACGGTGGTCAAGCAGGGCGGGCTCGAGACCGGCAGCTACGACAACGTGGACAACGGCCAGGCCGGGCCGGTCGTGGGCCTCAACCACATCTCGAACGACTGGCCGCAGGTCGGGTTCTCGGCCGACGGCAGCGAGACCTACGTGGTGTGGGTGCGCTGCGTGGACGCCGAGGTGGACCCGACCGCCAACGCCGGCATCCCGGGTGCAACCGGGCTCGGCTTCGGCGACATCGAGGTGAGCGTCTCGACCGGCGACGGGCCCTGGTCGCCGGCCCAGAACGTCACCCAGACGCCGCAGACCGACGAGCGCTTTGTCGCGATTGCGCCTCGCAACTTCGGCGGCAACATCGGAATCCTGTTCCAGGCCTCGGCCACGAACCAGGCCGGCATCGCCGAGTCGCAGGACCGCGGCACCACGCCCGCTCTGTACCTGCGCCGCATCGCGTGGCTCGAGCGGCACGTGGCCGCGAGCGTGGTCGCGGTGGACGACCCGGCCCCCG
>NZ_JBOHGC010000356.1:0-2176 GCF_050699995.1 Actinokineospora sp.
GGCCAGGGGAGGGGCGGTGAGCGTGTTGCGGTTGATCCAGTCCAGCGTCCACTCGGCGACCGTGCGCTGGAGCTTGGGCTCGCGCGGGCCGTGCGGCTGGCGGGGCAGCAGCAGCAGGTCGGTCGGCACCCCCACCTTCCGGAGCGCGGTGTAGAACTCCCAGCCCTGCGAGGGGGGCACGCGGTCGTCCTTCTCGCCGTGAACGACCAGGGTCGGCGTCCTCACGTTGCCCGCGTGCAGCACCGCCGAGTGGTCCATGTAGACACGCGGGTCCTCCCACGGCCAGGAGCCGAAGTAGTCGCGGTTGAACTCGGGGATGTCGCAGGTCCCGGCCATCGAGATGAGGTCGGTGACGCCGGCTCCGACGACCGCGGCGCGAAAGCGGTCGGTCTTGGTGACGACCGTCGAGGTCATGAAGCCGCCGTACGACCAGCCGCACACCGCCAGCCGATTCCGGTCGGCGACGCCGCGCTCGATCAGCGCGTCCACGCCCGCCATGATGTCCTCGTAGTCCTTGCCGCCCCAGTCGCGCACGTTGGCCGCCCGGAACTCGCCGCCGTAGCCGCCGCTGCCGCGCGGGTTGGGCAGCAGGATCGCGTAGCCCTTCTGGGCGAACAGCGGCCAGGGGTAGATGCGCGAGCCGGCCGAGAACGTGTTGGAGTGCGTGCCGGCGGGACCACCGTGCACGTTGAGCACGAGCGGCACCTTCTGCCCCGCGCGGTGGCCCGGCGGGTAGATGACCAGGCCTTCGATCGCCCAGCCGTCGGCGCCCTTCCACGCGACCAGCTCCTTACGGAACGGCAGGAGCTCGCGCGCCTTCGGGTTCGTGTCGGTGATGACCTCCGGCTCGCCGTCCGGGAGCCGGACCCGCACGACCTCGCGCGGGTGCTCACCGTCCTCGCGCAGGAACACGGCGATCCGGCCCTGCGAGTCGTACGAGAGCGCGCTGTTCACCTCCGGGCCGCTGGTCAGGGCCTGGACCGTTATGGTGGTCGTCGAGGCGCGATAGAGGTGCTGGGCCGTGCGAGCGTTGGACTGGAAGGTGACGGACTCGCCATCGGGCGTCCACACGAGCTCGCCGCCGAAGCCCTGCACGCGCTCGTCGAAGTACTGGCTCAGGTTCCGGGTCGGCCCGCCAGACGGGGAGACGACGCACAGGTAGTTGTTCGAGTACCACGCCGTGGTCTTTCCGTCCTGCGAGATGAAGGCGATCCGCTTCCCGTCGGGCGACCACGCCGGGCTGTTGTCGATCCCCTTGCGCTGGACGAGCGGCGTGGCCCGCCCGCCCGCGGTCGGGATCAGATAGAGGTCGGAGTTGAACTGGTCGGGGATGAGCGGCGTGGGCTGACCCGCGAACACCGCCTGCTTGCCGTCCGGCGACAGGGAGAAGCCGGTCACGTGCATCTCGCCGCTCGTGAGCTGGGTCGCCTTACGGGTGGCGACGTCCATCGTCCACAGGCGGTTCCACGGGTAGAGCGAGCTCGGGGTCCAGGCGTCGTCCTTGTCCTTCTCCTTCTTCTTCCGCTCTTCGCTCTTGGGCTCGCGCGCGAGGTACCCGAGCAGCTTGCCGTTGCGTGACCACTCGATGGCGGAGACGCCGCCCTTGGAGTCGGACAGGACCGAGGCTTCGCCGCCATCGGGGCGGATGAGCCACGCCTGGCGCTTGGCCTCGTCGCTCGAGGTCGCGGGCTTCGTCTCCTCGGTCTTCGCCCCCGGACGCGGCCGATCGGAGAGGAACGCGATCGTGCGTCCGTCGGGGGACCAGCGGGGACTCTCGTCCGCGACCGGCGAGTTCGTCAGCCGGCGTGCCTCACCGCCCTCGGTCGAGACGAGCCAGATGTCGGTGTTGTACTCGGTGCCGTCGTGATTCAGATCGGAGACCACGTAGGCCACCCAGCGGCCGTCGGGTGAGACCTGCGGATCCGACACCGTGCGCATGGCCAGGACGTCGTCGATCGTCCAGGCTCGCGTGCCGGCGGCCGCGGGCAGGCTGAGGGTGCAGGCGGCGGCGAGCGCGAGGATCAAGGGGCGGGGCAACATGGTGGACACCTCCGGGGCGTGACGGGACCGACTCGGCCGCTCATGAACGCGACCACGGGCAGGATAGCACCGGGCGGCAGTTCGGGATCGGGTGAGTTGCCGGCCGCCGCCATCCACGGCCCCGACCCTGGGGGGC
>NZ_JBOHGC010000357.1:0-1209 GCF_050699995.1 Actinokineospora sp.
CGCGCGCACGGCGTCCACATGGCGCCCGACGACACCCTGTGGCTGACCGACGACGGCGACCACACCGTCCGCCACTGCACCCTCGACGGCAAGGTGCTGCTGACGATCGGCATCCCCGGCGCGCCCAAGCCCTACATGAGCGGCGAGCCGTTTCATCGCTGCACTCACACCGCGCTGTCGCCCCAGGGCGACCTCTACGTCTCCGACGGCTACGGCAACGCGCGGGTTCACAAGTTCGCGCCCAACGGCACTCCGCTCCTCTCGTGGGGCGAGCCGGGCACCGACCCGGGCCAGTTCAATATTCCCCACAACATCTGCTGCGATTCGGACGGCTGGGTCTACGTGGCCGACCGCGAGAACCACCGCGTCCAGGTGTTCGACGGCAACGGCAAGTTCGAGGCGCAGTGGCACGACATGCACCGCCCCTCGGGCCTCTACCTCGAGCGCGGAGGTCAGGGGCGCTTCTACATCGGCGAGATCGGCGGCGCCCTGGCCGTTAACTACGACGTGCCCAATATCGGGCCCCGGGTCAGCATCTACACTCACCGGGGCGAGCGGCTGGCCCGGCTGGGCCACCGCCTGGCCGGGCTCGAGCCGGGCCAGTTCGTCTCGCCACACGGGCTCGCCGTCGACTCGCGTGGTGACATCTATGTCGGCGAAGTGTCGTACACCAACTGGGGCAATCGCTACAAGGGCCAGCCCCACCCGCCCGGATTGCGCAGCCTGCAAAAGCTCGTCAAGGTGTGGTGACCGTATGAAGCTCGGCGCGATCTTTCCCCAGACAGAGTGCGGGACCGACGTGGCGGTCATCAGCGAGTTCGTGCGTGCCGTCGAGGCGCTGGGCTTCGATCATCTCTTCGTGGCCGACCACGTGCTCGGTGCCGATCCGAAGTTCCACTCTCACCCGTCGCTGGCCACCTACTCGCACGAGGCCGTGGTCCACGAGGCGCTCACCCTGATGGCGTACCTCGCGGCGATCACGCGCCGGCTCACCCTGGCCACCGGCATCCTGATCCTCCCGCAGCGGCAGACCGCGCTGGTGGCCAAGCAGGCGGCCCAGATCGACGTCCTGAGCGGCGGCCGGCTCCGCCTCGGCATCGGGGTGGGCTGGAACGCCGTCGAGTTCGAGGCCCTCAACGAGACCTTCGCGAACCGCGGCCGCCGGAGCGCGGAGCAGGTCGAGGTGCTGCGCGCGCTGTGGACCCAGCC
>NZ_JBOHGC010000358.1:0-1174 GCF_050699995.1 Actinokineospora sp.
ACCGGCTGCCTGTCCGACGCCCAGGTGCCCGACTTCAAGGGCCTCGAGAGCTTCGAGGGCAAGTGGTATCACACCGGCCACTGGCCGCACGAAGGCGTCGACTTCACCGGCCAGCGGGTCGGGATCATCGGGACCGGTTCCTCCGCCATCCAGTCGACCCCGATCATCGCCAGTCAGGCGAGCCACCTGTTCGTCTTCCAGCGCACGCCGAACTACAGCGTCCCCGCCCACAACGTGCCCCTCGACCCGGAGTACGAGCGGCGGGTCAAGGCGGGCTACGCCGAGTTCCGCCGCCAGGCCCGCGAGTCACGGGTCGGCTTTGTCATGGAGCGGAGCGGCGACTCCGCACTGGCGGTGCCCGCCGACGAGCGGGAGCGCGAGTACGAGAAACGGTGGGGCCGCGGGGGCCTCGGCTTCTCGGCGACCTACACCGACATCCTGACCAGCCAGGACGCGAACGACACCGCCGCCGAGTTCTTCCGGGCCAAGATCCGGGCCATCGTCCGCGACCCGTCGGTCGCCGAGCTCCTGTCGCCCCAGGACTATCCCCTGGGGACCAAGCGCCTCTGCGTCGACACCGGCTACTACGCGACCTTCAACCGGGACAACGTCACGCTGGTCGACGTGCGCACGGTCCCGATCGAGGCGATCACCCCGCATGGCGTCCGGACGCGGGAGGCCGAGTACGCCGTCGACCGCATCGTGTTCGCCACCGGGTTCGACGCGATGACCGGCGCCCTGCTCAACATCGACATCCGCGGTCGGGCTGGCCGGAGACTTCGAGAGAAGTGGGCCGCGGGCCCGCGCACCTATCTCGGCATCGCGATGGCCGGCTTCCCGAACCTCTTCACGATCACCGGCCCGGGCAGCCCCTCCGTGCTCAGCAACATGATCGTGTCGATCGAGCAGCACGTCGACTGGATCGCCGACTGCGTCACCTACCTGCGCGCGAACGCGCGCGAGCGCATCGAGGCCACTCCGGAAGCGGAAGAGGCGTGGGTCGCCCACGTCAACGACGTGGGGCACATGACCCTCTACCCGCTGGCGAAGTCCTGGTACATGGGCGCGAACATCCCCGGCAAGCCCCGCATCTTCATGCCGTACATCGGCGGCGTCGGCCTCTATCGGCAGAAGTGCGACGAGGTCGCGGCCAAGGGCTACGAGGGGTTCGCCC
>NZ_JBOHGC010000359.1:0-9787 GCF_050699995.1 Actinokineospora sp.
TACTTGTTGAGCAGCTCCGGGCCTTTGATGTTGAGGAAGTAGCTGGTGTGCTTCTCCGTGCCCTTGCGGGCCGCCATCTGCTTGGCCAGGGAATTCGCCACCGCCTTCGCGATCAGCGTCTTGCCACAGCCGGGCGGGCCATAGAGCAGCACACCCTTGGGCGGGCGCAGCTCGTACTCGGCGAACAGGTCCTTGTGCAGGAAGGGCAGCTCCACGGCGTCGCGGATCTGCTCGATCTGCCGGAACAGGCCACCGATGTCGGAGTAGTCGACGTCCGGGACCTCCTCGAGCACGAGGTCCTCGACCTCGGCCTTGGGGACCCGTTCGTAGGCGTAGCCGGATTTGGTGTCGACCAACAGGGAGTCGCCGGGCTTGAGCGGGGAGTCCAGCAGCGGATCGGCCAGCCAGACCACTCGCTCCTCGTCGGCGTGCCCGACGACCAGCGCGCGGCTCGGCTTCTCGTCCTCGAGCCCGGTGAGCAGCTCACGCAGCGTCGAGACCTCGCCGATGCGCTCGTAGCCACCGCCCTCGACCACCGTCAGCGCCTCGTTGAGCCGCACCGACTGGCCGCGGCGCAACGTGTCCGCCTCGACCGCGGGCGAGACCGAGACCCGCATCCGCCGACCTGCGGTGAACACGTCGACGGTGCCGTCGTCGTGCACGGTCAAGAACACGCCGTAACCACTGGGTGGCTGGGCTAGGCGATCGACCTCCTCGCGTAGCGCGAGCAACTGGCTGCGCGCCTCACGCAGCGTGTCGACCAATTTGGCGTTGCGCTCAGTGAGCTGACTCACGCGCTCCGACGCCTCGGCCAACCGTTGCTCAAGCAACCGCGAATGCCGCGGCGATTCCGTCAGTTTCCGGCGCAGCAGGGAGACTTCCTCTTCAAGGAATCGAATCTGCGCGGCCTCCGAGCGCGACTCGCGCTCCTCTGGCTGGCCGGGCGTGTCACCGTGCTCATCGTCGGCTTCTTCTGGCCGACTGCCGGGACGATCGTGCTGCATGTCGGCACCTCCTCCCGAACTCGTACCTTCTACGGTACCGGCGATCACCGACAACAACAGAGCTTCCGGCTGTCGGAACCCGCGTGTCACATCTCAGCAATACCCACTCGGCGGCACTTGATCCACCAAGCCGGTCATTCGGAGGCCTGTCACCTCGCTACGTTGCGTCGGTGTATTACGCCAACCGCGCGCCACGTTGGCAACCCCATTTGGCCACCATGTGGACACTCCCACGTCACGGCGCAGGCGGGTCCACTCCGGACGTGCGGAGGACGCGCGGGGTCAGCATTCCCGATTCGTCATCCGATCGCGTCCGGGCGGAGTCCCCGAGGGGCCAATACCACCCGCGAGGCCAATAGGGTGCACATACCACGAAGGTCACCCTCACGGGATACCTTCCGAAGGGAACGAGACGGCCCCCAAGCCGTCTAGAGAACATTGTCGACGCAAGCAGTCGACGCAAGCAGTCGACGCAAGCAGTCGACGCAAGCAGTCGACGCAAGCAGTCGACGCAAGCAGTCGAAGCAGGCACGAGGAGTCAGGGGCGAGCATGACCTACCCACCGCAGCAGCCCGGCCCATACGGTCCGCAGGGGCCGTACGGGCAGCAGCCTGACCCCTTCGCGGGCCAGAGCGCCTATCAGGGCCTCGGTGGATATCCCGGCGGCGGTGAGCCGCCCGCGCCGGAGAACACGGGCAAGATCGTCGCCATCGTCGCGATCGCCGTGCTGTTGCTGGGCGGCGCGGGCGCGGCCGTCTTCTTCCTGACCAAGGGCGACGACAAGCCCACGGCGTCCGCTCCCGCGAGTTCTGCGGCGAAGCCCGAGCCGTCCGGCACCGACCAGCCGACGGACACGAAGTCGACGAAGCCCAAGGCGGAACCCACGGGCGCGGGCTCCCCCCAGGAGATCGTGGACGCCTACATCGCCGCGTACCAGGACAAAGACTTCTCGGCGGTCACCGCCGAGGCGTGCGAGGCCTACAAGAACAAGTACGGCACCGACACGACCTCACTGGAGGCGAAGCTGAGCAAGTTCGAGGTCAAGGGCACCGCGAAGGGCGAACCCGAGGTCAAGGGGTCCGTCGCCACCGCGCAGATCGACCTCGCGCTGACCCCGGAGACCGGCGAGCCCAAGGACGCCCACATCCGCATCAAGATCATCAAGGAAGACGGCGCGTGGCGGTTCTGTGGAGAAGAACCCGCCTGATCAGGATCGACCCGCAACGCCGCTCTCAGGGCGGACGATTCATCAACGAGTGTTCCACCAATAACCGAGGAGTCGGGTCCGGAGATGACCTACCCACCGCAGCAGCCCGGCCCGTACGGCCAAGACCCGCACGGCCAGCCCGACCCCTACGGTCAGCAGCAGCCCCACGGCCAGCCCGGATACGGTCAGCCCGGCCAGCCGCAGCCCGGTCAGCAGGCGTGGGGCCAGCCGCAGGGCTACGACCAGACCCAGCAGTACGGCCAGGTCCCCCACGACCCGTACAACGCCCCGGATCCCTACGCCCAGCAGCAGCAATACGGTGCCTACGGTCCGGGTGGCGTGCCGCCGAAGAGCAACACCGGCAAGATCGTCGCGATCGTCGCGATCGCGCTGTTGGTGCTCGGTGGCGCGGGCGCGGGCGTGTACTTCCTGACCAAGGGTGACGACAAGCCGAGCAACACGGCGACGACGGACACGACCTCGGCCAAGCCGAAGCCGAAGACCACCACGGAAGAGCCCACCGAGTCCTCCGAGGAGCCGACCACCACCACCACCAAGAAGTCCACCGGCGGCGGTGGCGCGGGTGGCGGCGGCGCGGACATCGCGGCCGCGGGCCAGAAGTACGCCGACGCGGTCAACGCCAAGGATGAGGCCGCGGCCAAGGCGCTGACCTGCGACGGGACCGACCCCGGCATCATGTACACCTCGGTCACCGACGGCGGCGCCGAGGCCAAGGTGACGGTGGTCGGCGAGCCCACGCTCTACGGCGACGAGAACGGCAAGGTCGACACCGAGGTCGTGATCGCGGGCAGCTCGCCGATCAAGTTCCCGATCGTGTTGGAGAAGAAGTCCAAGGGCTGGTGCGTCTCGCTCTGACGCTTCGACCACAAACCGGGTGGCCGGGCGAATGCCCTGACCACCCGGTTTCTCGTTTCTCAGCCCTTGCTGGGGCGGCGCTGCGGGCGTGGCGCGACGACGCCGTCGGCGAGCCTGCGGGCGGTCAGCAGGAACGCGGTGTGCCCGATCATCCGGTGCTCGGGTCGCACGGCCAACCCGACGACGTGCCACGGCCGGATGAGCGTCTCCCAGGCCTGCGGCTCGGTCCAGCAGGTCTGCTCGCGCAGGGCCTCGGTGACCTTGGACAGCTGGGTCGTGGTCGCCACGTAGACAACGAGCACGCCGCCGGGGATGAGGTTCTCCGCGACCACGCCGAGCTGCTCCCACGGGGCCAGCATGTCGAGGATGACCCGGTCGACCTCGCCGGAGTGCTCGGCCAGGTCGGACACGGTCAGTGTCCAGTTCTCCGGGTGCTCACCGTAGAACTGGACCACGTTGCGCTCGGCGTGGTCGGCGTGGTCCTGGCGGATCTCGTAGGACGTGACGCTTCCCGTGGGGCCGACCGCGCGAAGCAGCGAGCAGGTCAGCGCGCCGGAGCCCGCCCCGGCCTCCAGCACGCGCGCGCCCGGGAACATGTCGCCCTGCATGACGATCTGGGCGGCGTCCTTCGGGTAGATCACCTGCGCGCCGCGCGGCATCGACAGCACGTAGTCCGACAGCAGCGGGCGCAGCGCCAGGTAGGACGTGCCTGCCGCGGAGCTGACGACGGACCCCTCAGGCCGGCCGATGATGTCGTCGTGGGCGAGCGCGCCGCGGTGGGTGTGGTACTTCTCGCCCGTCTCGAGGACCAGGGTGTAGTGCCTGCCCTTGGGGTCGGTGAGCTGAACCCGGTCCCCTGCCTCGAAGGGACCGCTGACCTTGCGTGCCGACACCGACGCCTCGCTTCCGTCCTGCTGTGAACCAACGAGAGATGGTCGCAGAAGGGGAACCGGGCCGGTCAGTCAACCCCTCGGTCGAGGGCGGCGCGGAGATCGTCGCGGTGCAGCACGCCGCTCGGGCGGCCCTCGTCGTCGACGACGAGGAACTGCCAGGAGGCGGTCTCGTGGACGCGGTCGATGATGTCCTCCCCCGATTCCGCTGCGAGCAGCACCGACTCCGGGCGGATCGGCTCGGCGGCGAGTTCGGCGGGCGCGTGCGGGGTGCGCTCGGCCAGTTCGCGGGCGGCGATCTCGTCGAGCAGGCCCGCGGCGACCCCGTCGGCGCGCACGAGTACGACCCCTCGGCCCGCGGCAGCGCTGAGCGCGTCGGCGACCGGGCTCTCGGCGGGCAGTTGCAGAATGGGACGGACCAGGTCGGCGAGCCGCAGACCCGGCGGCCAGGTCCGCAGCCGCTCGTGGGCGAGTTCGCCGCCCGCGCCCGCGCCGACGAACCATGCGGTGAGCAGGCACACCCCCAGGCGCAGCCAGCGGTCCGGCGCCTCGGTGGCCAGGCCCCACAGCGCCCACAGGACGAGCAGGGCCGCGACCGCCCAGCCGCCGATCACCGCGGCCCGGGTCCCGGTGCCACGCTTGCCGGTGAGCGCCCAGACACCGGCGCGCAGCATCCGGCCGCCGTCGAGGGGCAGGCCTGGCAGCAGGTTGAACACGGCGACGGCGGTGTTGGCGAAGGCGCACTCCAGCACCAGCACCCACACCGGGCCGGACGCGGGCATCACGACGGCGGCAAGGCCGAACACGGCGGCGAGCGCGACCGACACCGCGGGCCCGGCGACGGCGATCGCGCCTTCGTGGCCGGGTTTGCTGGGGGTGCGGACGATCTCGGAGAGTCCGCCGAGCAGGAACAGCCGAAGCCTGCGCACGGGCAGACCGAGGCGAAGCGCGACCACGCAGTGTCCGAGTTCGTGCGCGAGCACCGAGAGCCCGAGCAGGACGGCGAAGGCGGTGGCCAGCAGCACCGAGGTGAGCATGGTCGCGCCGGGCAGCAGCCTGCCGACGAGCGGGGTGTAGAAGACGACCACGGCGGCCGCGCCGAGCCACCACGACGGCGCGAGGATGACCGGGACCCCGCTGTAGCGGAACAGGAGCAGGCCGCCGGGCGCGCGGGGTGCCGTGGTGCTCGCCATTGGGACACCTTAGGCCCGGCGTGTGTGACCACGGTGATCGCCACGGTGATCGCCACAGTGATCGCCACCGAACACGCTCGGCGTCCTCACCGGAACTGTCGGTGCCCGACACTATGGTCTGGGCATGTTCTCCGGACCAGGAACCGAACCGGGCTCGACGCCCGACCCGCAGGCGGCGCCCCGGCGCCCGGCGCTGTCGCCGTCGCGCGCGGGGGATTTCAAGCAATGCCCGCTGCTCTACCGGTTCCGCGCGGTCGACCGGCTGCCGGAGACACCGACCAAGGCGCAGGTCCGCGGCACGGTCGTGCACGCGGTTCTGGAGCAGCTCTACGCGCTGCCCGCCGATGAGCGGCAGCCGGAGCGGGCGCACGCGCTGATCGCGCCGACCTGGGAGCGGCTCTCGGCGGAGGAGCCGGGGCTGACCGCGATCTTCGACGGCGAGAGCGTCGAGGAGCAGCTGGCGGCGTGGCTGGAGTCTGCGGGCGGCCTGGTGGACGGGTACTTCGAACTGGAGGACCCGCGAAGGCTGCAGCCCGAGGCGTGCGAGCTGCTGGTCGAGACCGAACTCGACTCGGGGGTGCTGCTGCGCGGCTACATCGACCGCCTCGACGTCGCGCCGACCGGCGAGATCCGGGTGGTCGACTACAAGACGGGCGTCGCCCCGCGCGAGATCGGCGAGGCGAAGGCGCTGTTCCAGATGAAGTTCTACGCGCTGGCGCTGTGGCGGCTCAGGGGCGTGGTCCCCCGCCAGCTGCGGCTGATGTACCTGGCGGACCGCCAGTCCCTCGCGTATACCCCGGACGAAGCCGAACTGTCGCGTTTCGAACGCACCCTCGACGCGATCTGGACGGCCATCCTGCGCGCCGCGCCGACCGGCGATTTCCGGCCGAACAAGACCAAACTGTGCGACTGGTGCTCACATCAGGCGATCTGTCCGGCGTTTGGGGGGACGCCACCGGCTTATCCGGGTTGGCCGGAACCGGACTCGGGGGATGAGACGATCTTGGAACGGGCTGACTGAGCCTGTTTGGGTGGTCCGGTTCTGCCCCTTGCGTTTGCGGCGGTGGTGGGATGCCGGCGCGATCTGCAAGCCGTTCGGTTCTGCCCCTTTGCGTTTTGGGGCCGGTTGAGGAACTGTGGACTTCCTCGCCGCGCTCGCTGGGGACGCGACCCGATGCCTGAGGCGAGCCAACCCATCTACTGCAGCTTCGGGCGGTTGGGCTTTATTCGGGGCGGAGATGGCCCTACCCTCGCGGGGGTCGGGGCTCCCTTTCCCCACCTTCTCGACCCGCAGGGCCATCTCAGGGGTCCCCGAATCAAGCCCAACCACCCGAAGGTGCACCACCCACAAAGAGGCGGCCCGATGGCGTTCTACCTACCGCTGAAGGACAACAGCTTCGAGTCCACAGAGCACACCGCAGGCCCGTGGTCACCCGACAGCCAACACTTCGGCCCCCCTGCTGCCCTGCTCGCGCGTGCGATGGAAGCCCTCCCCGCGGCGCAGACCCCGGAGCAGCCATCGATGATCGCCCGTATCACCGTGGAGATCCTCGGTCCCCTGCCACTGGCGACAGTCCATGTCGACGCGACCGTCGAACGCCCAGGCAAGTCCGTCGAACTACTGGCAGCGGAGATGACCGCGAGCGACCGGGTCGTGGCGAGGGCGCGGGCGTGGCGAATGACCACATCGGACTCCGAGTCGGTGCGAACCGAGGACGGAGCACCGCTGAAAGCACCAGCGGAAGGCGTCCCCCTGGGCAGGCCCGAGGGGTGGGGAGGCGGCTATCTCGACGCGATGGAGATGCGGGCGCTCAACGGGTCCCTCGCCGAGCCCGGTCCCGCGACGGTGTGGGCGCGGCAGCGGGTGGCGTTGGTCAAAGGTGAGGAACCCACCGGGCTGCAGCGCCTGTTGGTCCTCGCCGACTCCGGCAATGGGGTCTCAAGTCTGCTCGACCCGCGCCGCTGGTACTTCATCAACACCGAGTTGACCGTCCACTTGCGCAGGCAGCCCGAGGGCGAGTGGATCGGGATGGACGCCCACACCGAGGTCGGGGACCACGGCGTCGGGACGGCTTTCACCGTCCTGCACGACCGCCGCGGTCCCCTCGCCCGTGGTGCTCAGGCGCTGCTGATCAAGCCCCGCTAGAGCCTGCAGGCCCGGATGTCGGACGCGAGGACGGCCTTGGCGCCGAGGGCGGCGAGCCGGTCCATGATCGCGTTGACCTCCTTGCGCGGGACCATGGCGCGCACGGCGACCCAGTTCGCGCTGGCCAGTGGGGCCACCGTGGGCGACTCCAGGCCGGGGGTGATCTCGATGGCCGCTTCGAGCAGCGACCGGTGGCAGTCGTAGTCGAGCATCATGTACTGCTGCGCGAACACCACACCCTGCAGCCGCGCCGCGAGCTGGTCGCGGGCCGGTGAGGGCTCCGCGGTGGCCCGCTGCACGAGGATGGCCTCGGAGACGCAGATGGCGTCCCCGAAGGCCACCAGGTTGTGCTGGCGCAGCGTGCGGCCCGAGCCGACGACGTCGGCGACCGCGTCGGCCAGGCCGAGCTGGATGGAGATCTCGACGGCCCCGTCGAGGCGGATGACGTCGGCGGTCACGCCGTGCCGGGCGAGGTCGTCGATGACCAGGTTCGGGTACGACGTGGCCAGCCGCTTGCCGTCGAGGTCGCCGACCTTCCAGTCGCGGCCCGCGGGGGCGGCGTAGCGGAAGGTGGAGCCGCCGAAGCCGAGCGCGAGCTTCTCGATGACCGGCGCGCGGGAGTCGAGGGACAGGTCGCGGCCGGTGATGCCGAGGTCGAGCTCACCGGAGCCGACGTAGATCGCGATGTCCTTCGGGCGGAGGAAGAAGAACTCCACCTCGTTGGCCGGGTCGATGACGGTCAGGTCACGGGACTCGTGGCGCTGCCGGTAGCCGGCTTCGGTGAGCATCTCGGACGCGGCGACAGCCAGCGCCCCTTTGTTCGGTACTGCGACGCGCAGCATGGGAGAACTCCTGGGATCGAGGGTGCGGTGACGGCCTACCGGTCACAGATGTCGGTAGACGTCTTCCAGCGTCAGGCCCCGGCCGATCATCAGGACCTGCACCCGGTAGAGGAGTTGCGACACTTCCTCCGCCAGCTCGTCGTCGGTCTCGTGTTCGGCGGCGATCCACACCTCGCCCGCCTCTTCGAGGACCTTCTTGCCTTGCGCGTGCACACCGGCGTCCAGCGCCGCGACCGTTCCCGAGCCCTCAGGCCGGGTCTTCGCCCGTTCGCTGAGTTCGGCGAACAGTTCGTCGAACGTCTTCACGAGCGACGATCCTTCCATCCCCACCCCGGACGCAGGCAACAAGGGGACCGAGGTCACCCGGTCGTGCCCACTGCGACGGCCAGACAGGCCCCGCCGAGCGCGACGCAGAGCGGTGCGTACACCCGCAGATCCCAGTAGGTGAACTCGGTGTCCTTGCGCGCCGAAGTGATGAAACCGGCCACCCCGCGGAACAGGAGCACCGCCGCCACGGTCGCCGTGCCCACCGGCGTAGCCCACCGCGGACCGATCACGCCGACGATCCCGGCGCGCGCGGCGACCAGGTAGGCCGCCGCGAACAGCGCGATCGCCACGAGCGCCGTCAGGAACCGGTTCGGCAGATCGTCAGCCTCCACGCCCACCACTTTCCGGGCGAATTCCGCGCGCGTGCGCACCGGCCACTGGCTGAACATCCACACCACGTGAATGGCCCCCACCAGCATCAACACGGTCGCGGCGATACCTCCGAGCACCATCATGAGCCACTCCCCTCCGTCGTCCATACAGCACTGTATGGACTTCCGTACAGTACTGTACGCCCGTGCCGAAGCCCAGACTGAGCCGTGCCGACTGGATCACAGCGGCGCTCGGCGCCCTGGCCACCGGCGGGGTGACAGCGGTCGCCGTCGACCCCATCGCCAACGCCCTCGGCGTGACCCGGGGCAGCTTCTACTGGCACTTCGAGACCCGCGCCGACCTGCTCCGCGCCGCCTTGGACTGGTGGGAGCACGAGGGCACCACGTCGGTCATCGACCGGGTCGGACACATCACCGACCCGCACGAGCGGCTGCGCACGCTGTTCTTCGTCGCGTTGTCCGAAGACCCGACCGAGGGCCTGGAGCCCGCACTGGTGGCCCACGCGGACGACCCGATCGTGGCGCCGGTGCTGAACCGGGTGACAGCCCGCCGGATCGACTTCCTGACCCAGGCCTACACGGACGCGGGCCTACGACCTGAGCGCGCTCGCCTCCAGGCCGTGGTCACCTACTCCGCCTATGTGGGGTGGACGGAACTGCGCCGCGCGACGCCCGACGCCGCCCCCGAGACGGTCGACGACCCGGTGGCGCTGGCGTATCTGATCGACACGATGGTCAACGCAGCGCGCGCAGAGCCTCCGGACCGAATCCCACCAGGGAGTCGCGAAGCAACCGCCGCTCCCCCGCCGCCACCGGCACATCACACGGCACCACAACGACCAGACACCCAGCCGCGACCGCCGAAGCCGTCCCGGTAGGCGAATCCTCGACCGCCACACACAGCTCGGCGGGAACGCCCAGCAGCCGCGCGGCCTTCAAATACGGGTCAGGCAACGGTTTGTTCAGCCCG
>NZ_JBOHGC010000360.1:0-37153 GCF_050699995.1 Actinokineospora sp.
CGCCCAAGTCGCGGGATAACGGGTTGGTAGCGGACAGCAACTTTCCGTGGTCCAAGGGCGTCTTGTCGGTAGGGGCTTGTCCCACTTAGCCGACAAGGAGCTGGACATGCGGGTCAGCAAGACGATGTTGGGGGCGACGATCGTCGCGATGGCTCTGCTCAGCGCGTGCGGAAGCACACCGGAGCCCGCCGCCCAGGTCGGCACCACCACCACGACGACGTCCTCCAAGGCGCCGACGACCACACCGTCGACCACCACACCGGCGCCGACGACGACCACGACGCCGCCGGTGACCACCACGACGAAGCCGAAGCCGAAGCCGACCACGACGAAGCCGCCCGCGCCGCAGTCGCAGGGCAGCCCGTGCAAGGCCACGGCCGACGCGTGCATCGACCTGTCGGCCAACAAGTCGTGGCTGCTCAAGGACGGCAAGGTCGTCTACGGTCCGGTCCCGATCACCCACGGCCGCCCGGGCTACCGGACGCCGGTGGGCACCTTCCGGGTGGGCTGGAAGGACATCGACCACAAGAGCAGCATCTTCAACAACGCGCCGATGCCGTACTCGGTGTTCTTCAACGGCGGCATCGCCTTCCACGCGGGCAGCCTGACCGTGCAGTCCCATGGCTGCATCCACCTGTCCAACGCGGCTGCGAAGCAGTACTACAACTCGCTGCCGGTCGGCGCGGTCGTCCAGGTTGTCCCGTAGCTATTCGGCGTTGCTTGAGTGCCCTGGGAACAGGTGCGCTTCGGGGTTGAGGGCCACGGCGATGTTGTTGACCGCCGTGGCCGCCTCGCCGAAGCCGGTCGCGATCAGCTTGACCTTGCCCGGGTAGGCCGCGACGTCTCCGGCCGCGTAGATCCGGTCGCGCGCGGTGCGCATGGTGGAGTCGACGGAGACGCTGCGGTGGTCGATCTCCAGGCCCCATGACTCGATCGGCCCGAGGTCGGCGGTGAAGCCGAGCGCGGCGACGACGGCCTGGGCAGGCAGCACCTCGACCTCGCCGCCGACCATCACGTCGATCTCGTGCAGGCCTTCGTCGTCACCGCGCAGGGCCGTGACCTGGGCATCGGTGATGACGCGGACGCCGAGGTTCTCCACCTGGCGCACGGTCGCCGGCATCGCGCGGAACTTGGCGCGGCGGTGGACAAGGGTGACGCTCGACGCGATCGGGTGCAGGGCCAGCGCCCAGTCGAACGCGGAGTCACCACCGCCGACGATGACGACGTCCTGGTCGCGGTGCACTTCCAGGGCGGGCACGAAGTGGACCATGCCGCGGCCCAGCCAGCCGTCGCCCGCGGGCAGCGGCCGCGGGGTGAACTCGCCGATCCCGGCGGTGATCAACACGGCCCCGGCGCGCACGGCGGTGTCGCCGTCCAGGGTGACCTCGAACTTCCCGTCCACTTCGGACAGCTCGCGGGCCCGCCTGCCCAGCAGGTAGGTCGGCTTGTACTGCTCGGCCTGCTCGACCAGCGCGTTGACCAGGTCGCGGCCGAGAACGGCGGGGAACCCGGCCACATCGAAGATCATCTTCTCCGGGTACATCGCGGTGACCTGGCCGCCGGGCTCGGGCAGCGAGTCCACCACGACGGTGCTCAGCTCGCGGAACCCCGCGTAGTAGGCGGCGAACAGGCCGGTGGGGCCAGCGCCGACGATCAGCAGGTCGACATCCACAGGAGCCGTCATCCCTCCACCCTATGTGCCGAAGCTGACCATGCCCAGCTTCCAAAACGGGGTGACACTGGACCCATGGCCGAGTACCGCATCGAGCACGACACCATGGGCGAGGTCCGCGTTCCCGCCGACGCACTCTGGCGGGCGCAGACGCAGCGGGCGGTGGAGAACTTCCCGATCTCCGGGCGCCCCCTCGAACGTGCGCAGATCCGGGCGCTCGGGCTGCTGAAGGCCGCCGCCGCCCGGGTGAACGCCAAGCTGGGCGTCCTCGATCAGGACATGGCCGACGCGATCGCGGACGCGGCGACGGAGGTGGCCGACGGCGGACACGACGGGCAGTTCCCCATCGACGTGTTCCAGACCGGGTCGGGCACGTCGTCGAACATGAACGCCAACGAGGTGATCGCGACCCTGGCCACCCGCGCCCTCGGCCGCGAAGTTCACCCGAACGATCACGTCAACGCGTCCCAGTCCTCCAACGACACCTTCCCCACGACCATCCACCTGGCCGCGACCGAGGCCCTGGTCGAGGACGTCGTCCCCGCGCTGAAGCACCTGGCCGAGTCCATCGAGGACCGGGCCGCGCAGTGGGGCGACGTGGTCAAGTCCGGCCGCACGCACCTCATGGACGCGGTCCCGGTGACCCTCGCCCAGGAAGCAGGCGCCTGGGCGGCGCAGGTCCGCTACGGGGTCGAGCGGCTGGAGGCGGTCCTCCCCCGGCTCGGCGAGCTGCCGATCGGCGGGACCGCCGTGGGCAGCGGGCTCAACGCGCCGGACGGCTTCGGCACGCTGGTGTCGGGCGAGCTGGCCAGGATCACCGGACTGCCGGTGACCGAGGCCCGCGACCACTTCGAAGCCCAGGCCACCCAGGACTCGGTCGTCGAGGCGTCCGGCCAGCTGCGCACGGTGGCGGTGTCCCTGTTCAAGATCGCCAACGACCTGCGCTGGCTGGGTTCGGGGCCGCGCACCGGGCTGGCCGAGCTGGCGCTGCCCGACCTGCAGCCGGGTTCGTCGATCATGCCGGGCAAGGTGAACCCGGTGATCTCCGAGGCGACGATGATGGTCGTGGCCCAGGTGATCGGCAACGACGCGGCGGTGGCGTTCGCGGGCAGCCAGGGCAACTTCCAGCTCAACGTGATGCTGCCGGTGATCGCCCGCAACGTCCTGGAGTCCGCCCGCCTGATCGCCGCGGTGTCGCGTCTGCTCGCGGACAAGGTGATCACCGGCATGGAGCCGGATGTGGAACGGCTGCGGGAGCAGGCCGAGTCCTCGCCGTCGATCGTGACCCCGCTCAACAAGTACCTAGGCTACGAAGAGGCGGCGTCGATCGCGAAGCAGTCGCTGAAGGAACGCCGCACGATCCGCGACGTTGTCCTGGAACGCGGGCATGTGGATGCCGGGAAGCTCACGGTCGAGCAGCTCGACGACGCGCTGGACGTGCTGCGGATGGCCCGCGGCGGTCGTTAGCCACGCAACCCGAGCGCACAGCCCGCGGCGACTATCGAGGCGCCCGCGAGCGCGGCGATCGTCAGCGGCTGAGCGCCCAGGGCCACCGCGACGACCAGCCCGGACACCGGCATGGCGCCGATCAGCACCGCCGCTCGGCCCGCGCCCAGCACCGAAACACTTTGGTACCAAAGGC
This sequence comes from Actinokineospora sp., assembly GCF_050699995.1. Lineage (GTDB taxonomy): Bacteria > Actinomycetota > Actinomycetes > Mycobacteriales > Pseudonocardiaceae > Actinokineospora. Next base: position 3,315 of record NZ_JBOHGC010000360.1, read on the forward strand.
AAAACGCCACCACGGTGATCACCGCGACCGCCAGGATCGCGACCGACTCCACCGCCGTCGGCAGCCGGAACACCCCGTCGAAGGGCACCGCGAGGACGCCCGCGCACACCGCCGCGAGGACATGGCACCACAAGGCGACGGAGAACGTCCCGAGCCTGCGGACCACCCCGACGGCGAACAGCGTGAACGACGCCTCGCACAGCATCGTGAGGATCGCGAGCAGCAGTCCAGGCCCGCTCCACGTTCCCCCGCCCGACAGCACGACGATGCCCGCGACGACGAGCCCCGCCCCGGCGAGCGCCTGGACGGCGGGCCGCACACCGGACATCAGGGGTGCGACCAGCGCGATCACGAGTGGGCTGCCGCCGATCACCGCGGCGACCAGCCCGGGTTCGGCGTGGTGCTGCGCGGTGAGCAGGAAGATGTTGAAGCCGATCATCCCGACGCCGACGACCGCCAGCAGCGCGGGCAGGTCCTTCAGCCTCGGCAGGGTGATTGGCAGCCCCCGGGCCAGGGCCCAGACCGCGATCAGCACGGCGCCGAGGGCGTAGCGGGCGGACTGACCCGCCAAGATCGGGTAATGCATGAGCAGGCCGGACACGGGGACGCTGCCGCCGATGAACGCGCAGGCGAGCGCGCCCGCGGCCACTCCCCGCCTGGTGGGTCTCGCGATGGTGATCGTCACGGGATTCAGCTTCACGGCCGACTGGTCCATCCGTAAGCTCCACTTTCGTGGCGAAGAATTGGTCCACTTTTCGTGAGCTCCTGATGCCCGACTTCGCGGAGCCGCGGCGTGGCACCCGTGGGCGGACGCTGGAGGCGGCGCTGCGGGCGGCGATCCGCGAAGGCAGGCTGCCGCTGAGCACGCGGCTGCCGTCGAGCCGGGACCTCGCGGGCCAGCTGGGCGTCGCCCGCGGGACGGTGACCGCCGCGTACGCCCAGCTCGCCGCCGAAGGGTTCGTGGTCTCCCGGCACGGTTCGGGGACGGCGGTGGCGTGCACGCTCGTCCCGCCCGACCCGCGCGCGCCCGATTCGGATCCGGCGGAGCGGCGGTGGCGCTACGACCTGCGTCCCGGGCTGCCCGCCTTGGGCGCGTTCCCCCGCGCGGCTTGGCAGGCGGCGACCCGCGCCGGGCTGGCCGCCCTGTCCGACGACGAACTCGGCTACCCGAACCCGGCCGGACTCCTGACCCCGCGCCGGGAACTGGTCGGCTACCTCGGCCGGGTGCGGGCGGTCGACGCGGGCGATGTGGTGATCACCCACGGCGTCGCGGAGTCGCTCGCCCTGCTCGCAGCCGTGCTGCACGCCGACGGACACCGGGAGGTCGCCGTCGAGGACCCGACGCACCCGGGCATGTCGGAGGTGTTCGCCGCACACGGGCTGCGGCCGGTCGGCGTCCCGGTGGACGACGAGGGAATTCGGGTGGACCTGTTGGCCCGCACCGGATGCCGCGTGGTCCTGGTGACCGCCGCGCACCAGTTCCCACTCGGTGTCGTGCTCAGTGCCGACCGGCGCCGAGAACTGCTGGCCTGGGCGCGCGAGCGCGACGGCCTGGTCGTCGAGGACGACTACGACGCCGAACACCGCTACGACCGCCCCGCCGTGGCCGCCACCCAGGCGCTCGACCCCGAGCGGGTGGCCTACGTGGGCAGTGTGAGCAAGGTGCTGGCACCCGCGATCCGGCTCGGCTGGCTGGTGGCGCCCACCGCTTTGCGAGACCGGCTCGTGGACCGCAAACGCCTGTCCGACTTGGGCTGTTCGCCGATCGCACAGGCCGCCTTCACCCACCTGCTGCGCTCCGGCGGCTACGACCGGCACCTGCGGCGCACCCGACAGTTGTACCGCCAACGCCGCGACGCTTTGCTGGGTGCGGTCTCGGCCGAACTGCCGGGCTGGCGCCCACACGGTGTCGCGGCGGGACTGCATGTGGTGCTGCGCCTGCCCGACGGCACCGATGACGCTGTCCTGCAAGGGAAACTGGCGGACATCGGGATCAACGCGCCCGCCCTGTCCGGCTACCTCGTCGACCGGCAGGCACCGTTCCCCGGTCTCGTCGTCGGGTACGCGGCCACCACACCCGACCGGCTCCGAGCCGCCGTCAGCGAGATGGCACGACTGTCGTGATCAGACAGAGCAGACGTCCACCCGCGCCTCAAGGATGATCTTCGTCAGCACCCGCGATGCGTTGAACTGCAGTCGGTAGAGTGCTTTCGGGTTGCCGGGTACGGCCACCGTCGGGCCGTGGGGGTAGTCGAAGTGCGCCGGGTCGAAGTCCGGGTACGTCGCGTGGACCTGGGCCGCGGTCCAGCCGATCCGCATGCCTTCCGGGGTGTGGATCCAGTCCACCTGCTTGGGGTGGATCGCCCACACGCCATGGGTTTCGCTGACCACCGCCTGGTCCAGCGCGGTGATCGGCAGCGCGGGCCACGGCGCGCAGAGGCCGTCGCCCTCGGTGGTGCGGGTGAGCATGCCGAGGGCCTCCGCGGCGTCGGCGGACATGCCCAGCCGCAGCGTCTGCCAGCCGAACGGGCCGATCACGTCGTTCCCACCCGATGGGGGTTTCCCTTTGGTGGTGGGCTTCTTCGCCGGGCTCTTCACCGTCTCCACTTCGGACGGACGCGGAGTCGGTGTGACAGCGGGGGTCGCGACCGGGCCGCCGGTCGATGTCGTCGGCGGTGGCGCGGCGTCGGACTTCGGCGCCGTGCAACCCGACCCGCCCACGGCGACCGCGCACACCGCGATCGCCACCCGGTGGCTGACTCCCATGTGACCGCTCCCTGATTCGTCTGGCTCCCACACCAGAAGACGGCCATCCCCCGCCGAGGTTGCGGGTGTCGGTCGAGCGCGCTCGGGGCAGGATGGACCCCATGGTGCGACTGACGGACGTGGTGGCGGTGTCGGCGGAGGTCGGCGCGACCCGGTCCCGGCTGGCCAAGGTGGCCGCGATCGCCGGAGCACTGCGCCGAGCCGAGGACGCCGACGAGGCCAAGGCGGTGGTCGCGTTCCTCTCCGGCGCCATCCAGCAGGGCCGCATCGGCGCGGGCTGGCGGACCCTGGTCGAACTCCCCACCCCCGCACTCGCCCCAACCCTCGGCGTGGCCGACGTCGACGCGGCCTTCGACCGGCTCGTGGACACCCGCGGCGCGGGTTCGGTGGGCAGGCGCGCGGAGATCATCGCCGGATTGTTCGGCGCCGCCACCGCCGCCGAGCAGCGGTTTCTCCGCGCGCTGATCACCGGTGAGCTGCGCCAAGGCGCGCTGGAGGGCGTGATGCTCGACGCGGTGGCGAAGGCCGCCGACGTGCCCGGTGCGGCGGTGCGGCGGGCGTTCATGTTGTCCGGTCGGCTCCCCGAGACCGCCGCGCTGGCGCTCGCAGGCGGGGTCGACGCGCTCGCCGCGGTGCGGCTGGAGCCGGGCAGGCCGGTCCGGCCGATGCTCGCCTCCCCGGGAACCTCCGTGGCGGCCGCGATCGCCGACCTGAGCCCGTGCCTGGTCGAGTACAAACTCGACGGTGCGCGGATTCAGGTGCACAAGGTCGACGACGAGATCCGGGTGTTCACCAGGACCCTGCGCGAGATCACGGACAGCGTGCCCGAGTTGGTCGAACTCGTCCGCGGGCTGCCCTGCCACACAGTCGTGCTCGACGGCGAGACGCTGGCCCTCTCCGACGACGGCAGGCCGCGCCCGTTCCAGGAGACCCAAAGCCGGTTCGGCAGCACGACCGAGGATCAGGTTCGGGCGCTGCTTCTGCGGCCGTACTTCTTCGACTGCCTGCACCTCGACGGCGTCGACCTCATCGACGAGCCGCTCCGGGCCCGCAACGAAGCGCTCAACCGCGCGGTCGGTCCCCACGTGATCCCCGGCGCCGTCGACCCGACGCCCGAGGCCGCGGAGGCGGTCGGGGCGGCGGCACTGGCGGCGGGCCACGAGGGCGTGATGGTGAAGGACCTCGACTCGACCTACCAGGCGGGCAGGCGCGGAAAGGCCTGGCAGAAGGTCAAACCCGTGCACACCCTGGACCTCGTCGTGATCGGCGCCGAGTGGGGGCACGGCCGCCGGTCGGGGTTCCTGTCGAACCTGCACCTCGGCGCGCGCGACCCCGACGGCGGGCCGCCGATCATGGTGGGCAAGACGTTCAAGGGCCTGACCGACGAACTGTTGCGTTGGCAGACCGCGGAGTTTCCCAAGTACCAAAGGGACCGCGACGACTGGACTGTCTACTTGCGACCGGAGCTGGTGGTGGAGATCGCCTTGGACGGGGTGCAGGCCAGCACCCGCTACCCAGGTGGCGTGGCCCTGCGCTTCGCCCGTGTGGTCCGGTACCGGCCGGACAAGCAGGCAGCGGACGCCGACACGATCACCGACGTCCGCGGCCTGCTCCCGGTGACACCGGGCTGAAACCGGCGGCGGCCCAGGCGGGCAGGGTCTCGCCCGGGCCGCCGTCCTCGGGTCAGGGGACTGGCGAGCATTCCCTGGCCAGGCTGGTCTCACCGGTGTCTCCTGATTTTGTCGGTGGTGGTCGTTAGGTTGATCGGCATGTCCCGATTCCGGCTCCAGCCGAGCCCTTCGCAGGAGCGAGCGTTGCTGGAGCACTGCGGGCACGCACGGTTTCTCTGGAATCTCGCGGTAGAGCAACACGCCCACTGGCAGCCTGGGCGCAAGGCCGCGCCCGGGTACGCCGAGCAGTGCCGCGAGTTGACGCAGGCACGAGCGGACAACCCGTGGCTCGCCGCAGGGTCTGTGATGGTGCAGCAGCAGGCGCTGCGGGACTTCGCCCAGGCAATGGCCAACTTCTTCGGCCGAACCCACCGACGCCCGACCTGGCGCAGGCGCGGGCGGAGCGAAGGCTTCCGGATCGTCGGGGTCACCCCGGGTGACCTGCGCCGGGTGTCTCGCAAGGTCGGTGAGGTGCGGGTACCCAAGGTCGGGTGGGTGCGGTTCCGCTGGTCGCGGGCGGTCTCCAACGGTGTGAAGTCCTACCGGGTCACCCGAGATCGGGCGGGCCGTTGGCATGTGGCGTTCGCCGTGGTGCCCGAGCCCATTCCGGCGCCAGGAACTGATGCTGCGGTCGGTGTGGATCGTGGTGTGGTGGTGTCGGCGGCGTTGTCCACGGGAGAGTTGCTGTCGGCGCCCACCTTGCGCCGACCCGAGAAGACCCGGCTGCTGCGATTGCACCGCAAACTCGCCCGGGCCCAACGCGGCTCCAACCGGCGCGGCAAGGTCAAGGCAGCGATCGCGAAGCTCAGGGCCCGCGAAACCGATCGTCGTAAGGATTGGGTGGAGAAGACCAGCACCCGCCTGGCCCGAGAGTTCGACGTGATCGCGGTCGAAGACCTCAAGATCGCCACCATGACCCGGTCGGCGAAAGGCACGGTCGACGCGCCCGGCAGGCGTGTGCGGCAGAAAGCGGGCCTGAACCGGGGAATCCTCGCCAACGGCTGGGGTCAGCTCGTGACCCGCCTGGGACAGAAGGCTCCAGGTCGGGTGGTCAAAGTCGATCCGCGGTTGACGAGTCAGCGTTGTTCGGCGTGCGGGGTCGTGGCTCGGGAGGCGCGCGAGAGCCAAATCCCAGCCTTCAGGCGGGGAGGATGTCAAAGCGGTGAAGGCGAGGTCCGGTCCGGTTGACCCCTGAAGAGCTGGCTGAGGCCCTGCGGCGCGGCCCTTTCCACCTGGCGCTGCGCAGCGCGATCGCCCACCGCGGGCTCTCGCTGGCCCGGCTGCGCTCACACCTGGCCCGCCTCGAAATCCAGGTCGCGGAGTCCACGCTGAGTTACTGGCAGCGCGGACTGCGCCATCCCGACACCCAGCACGCCCTCCCGGCGGTGCGCGGGTTGGAGACCGTGCTCGGCCTGCCCGCCGACTCGCTGGTCGTGCTCGTCGACCCCCGTCAGCGCGGCGGCCGACCGCGCCGGGCCGCGACGTCGTTCTCGGAACTCGTCTTCAGCGGGCCGGTCACCCGCGCCCTGTTCACCCAGATCGGCGCGGACGCCGACGCGGCCAACGCGGACATCGAGCTGATGTTCGTCCATGAGCGCATCACCATCGCCAAGGACCGCTCGCAGGGCCGCATCCAGACCCGAGTGGTCGGCCGCACCCGCCGGGCCGGGGTCGACCGGTACGTGGCGGTCTACAACGGCGAACCCGGCGTCGACATCGCCGAGGTGCGGGTCAGCGCGGACGAGGGCTGCAGGCTGGGCCGGGTCCGCAGGCTCGACACGTGGGTCGTCTTCGAGCTGATGTTCGACCGCAGGCTGATCGAGAACGAGACGATCGTGCTCGCCTACACCGTCGACGACGAGTCCGGCATCGAGTGCCCCGGCTACTCCCGACTGTTCCGGGTGCCGTGCGGCCCGTTCCTGCTGCAGATCGAGCTGCCGCCGGACAACCTGCCCGCGCGGATCACCCAGGTGGTGCGCGGCAACGACACGCTCCCGCCGAGCGCGTGCGACGAGCTGTTCTGCGACCGCGACCGCATGGTCAACGCCTTCTTCCCGTCGGTGGAACCCGGTATCGCGGGAATCGCGCTGGACTGGGACTGACGAAGTACGGTGGGTGACGTGCACTTCGCCCACGGCAAGCCGGACCATGACCTCACCTACGACGACGTCTTCCTGCTGCCCGGCCGCTCGGCCGTCGCCAGCCGGTTCGACGTCGATCTGTCCACTTCGGACGGGACGGGCACGACCATCCCGATCGTGGTGGCCAACATGACCGCCGTCGCGGGCAGGCGGATGGCCGAGACGGTCGCCCGCCGCGGCGGGCTGGTGGTGCTGCCCCAGGACGTCGACCCGAAGGTGGTCGGCGGGATCGTGTCCTGGGTGAAGTCGCGCCACACCGTGTGGGACACCCCGCTGGTGCTCACCGCCGCCGACTCGGTCGCCGACGCGCTCAACCTGCTGCCCAAACGCGCGCACGGCGCGGTGGTCGTCGTCGACGGTGACGGCAAGCCGATCGGTGTGGTCGACGAGGCCGCGTGCCAGGGCGTCGACCAGTTCACCCGGGTCATCGAGGTCGCCGACCCCGGTTTCGCGATGCTGCCCACCGACAGCGCCCCTCGAACCGTGTTCGACCAGTTGCACGGCCGCGCGGCGCGGGTCGCGCTGGCGGTCGACCGCGACGGCAGGCTCACCGGCATCCTGACCGAGTCCGGCGCGCTGCGCGCCGACCTCTATCAACCCGCCGTCGACGCCGAGGGCAAGCTGCGCGTCGCCGCGGCCGTCGGCGTGAACGGCGACGTCGCCGCGAAAGCGGACGCGCTGCTCAAGGCGGGCGTCGACACGCTGGTCGTCGACACCGCGCACGGCCACCAGGAGAAGATGCTCACCGCCCTGGCCGCCGTCCGGTCGGTCTCCCCCAGCGTGCCGGTCGTCGCGGGCAACGTGGTCACCCCCGAGGGTGTCCGCGACCTGATCGAGGCGGGCGCGGACGTCATCAAGGTCGGTGTCGGCCCCGGCGCCATGTGCACGACCCGGATGATGACCGGCGTCGGCCGCCCCCAGTTCTCCGCCGTCGCCGAATGCGCCGCGGCCGCGCGCGAGCTGGGCAAACACGTGTGGGCCGACGGCGGCGTGCGGCACCCCAGGGACGTCGCTCTGGCCCTGGCGGCCGGGGCGGCGAGCGTGATGATCGGATCGTGGTTCGCGGGCACCTACGAGTCCCCTGGCGACCTGCGCCGCGACGAACAGGGGCGGCTCTACAAGGAGTCGTTCGGCATGGCGTCGAAGCGGGCGGTGTCCGCGCGGACACGGTCCGACAGCGGGTTCGACCGGGCGCGCAAGGCGCTGTTCGAGGAGGGCATCTCGACCTCCCGGATGCTGCTCGACCCGGCCGCGCCCAGCGTCGAGGACCTGCTCGACTCGATCTGCTCGGGGGTGCGCTCGGCGTGCACGTACGCGGGCGCGCACGACCTCGACGAGTTCCACGAACGCGCCGTGGTCGGGATGCAGTCGGCGGCCGGGTTCGCCGAGGGTCGCCCGCTCCCCGGCGGCTGGTAAGGAATCCCCGCCCCGCGACGCGGGACGGGGATTCCGGCAGACGTGGACTATCCGGTGTGGTCCTCTAGCATCTCCGTCACCAGGGCGGCGATCGGGGACCGCTCGGACCGGGTCAGCGTGACGTGGGCGAACAGCGGGTGCCCCTTGAGCTTCTCGATGACCGCGGCGACCCCGTCGTAGCGGCCGACGCGCAGGTTGTCGCGCTGGGCGACGTCGTGGGTGAGCACGACCCGGGAACCTGAACCGAGCCTGGACAGCACCGTCAGCAAGACGTTGCGCTCCAGCGACTGGGCCTCGTCGACGATCACGAACGAGTCGTGCAGCGAGCGGCCGCGGATGTGGGTCAGCGGCAGCACCTCTAGCATCCCGCGGTCGAGGACTTCCTCGATCACGGCCTTGCTGACCAGCGCTTCGAGGGTGTCGAAGACCGCCTGCGCCCAGGGCTGCATCTTCTCGCTCTCGGACCCCGGCAGGTAGCCGAGGTCCTGCCCGCCGACCGCGTACATCGGCCGGAAGACGACCACCCGCTTGTGGAGGCCGCGTTCCATGACGGCCTCCAGCCCGGCGCACAGCGCCAGCGCCGACTTCCCGGTGCCCGCTCGGCCACCGAGGGAGACGATGCCGATGTCCGGGTCGAGCAGCAGGTCCAGCGCGATCCGCTGCTCGGCTGAGCGGCCGTGCAGCCCGAAGGCCTCACGGTCGCCGCGCACGAGCCGGACCTGCTTGTCCGGGGTGACCCGGCCCAGCGCGCTGCTGGTGCCCGCGAGCAACCGCAGACCGGTGTTGACCGGGTGGTCCGCGCTGTCGAGACCGAAGTCGGCCAGGTCGACCGTGTGGTCCTCGGCGGCGAACAGCCCGTCGACGAGATCCTGGCCCACCTCGACGTCGGCGATGCCCGTCCAGCCGGACGGCGTCACCTCGCCCGCGCGGTACTCGTCGGCGTCGAGACCGACCGCACCGGCCTTGACCCGCAGCGGGATGTCCTTGGTGACGAGCGTGACCGCGAGGTTCTCGGCCGCGAGGTTGAGCGCGCACGCGAGGATGCGCGCGTCGTTGGAATCGGTGCGGAACCCGGCTGGGAGCACCGACGGGTCGGAGTGGTTGAGCTCGACATGGAGGGAGCCGCCGGAGTCGCCGATCGGGATCGGCTTGTCGAGCCTGCCGTGGGCCAGCCGTAGATCATCGAGCAGTCGCAGGGTCTCCCGTGCGAACCAGCCCAGTTCGGGGTGGTGCCGTTTGCCCTCCAGCTCGCTGATCACGACCAGCGGGATCACGACCGAGTGCTCGGCGAACCTGGTCAGTGCCCAGGGGTCGGAGAGCAGGACGGAGGTGTCGAGGACATACGTGCGCGGGGCTGGGTCGGCCTCCTTGGAAGACGTGCGAGAAGAGCCTGAGGAAAGGCTGGCAGTGCGCCTGGACGATCGCGAAGCAGTCACGGCAACTCCCTCACGGACACGGCACCGCGTCCGCTCCTCGGTGGGCCGGGCACTGGCCCTGGCTGGTCGGCCGGGTCGCAGTCGGGGTTACCGACTTCGACCTCGCCGTCCACGAGGACCGGGTGCCGGCCCCCTCGCGATCGTCATGCTCACGACCAGGACCTCCCGGGCCGGATCGCCATGGACACGATCCGACACTTCAAAAGTTACCTGCGTGGACCGACACTTCGCTGGCTGCCACACAGGTGATTTTCCTTTTTGTCACCGGGCGGCCACGCTGACGACACGTGATCACTCGACAGAGAGTGACTACCCGCGCACACCAGCGCGTCATCGCGGGGGCGTCATCTGCCTGCGGCTAGGAGCCGAATCGGCGGTGCCGAATACCATAAGCGCGCAGGGCTCGCAAAAAATCGGTGCGCCGGAAATCGGGCCAGTAGGCCTCGCAGAAATGGAACTCCGAATGCGCGGACTGCCACAGCAGGAATCCCGAGAGACGCTGTTCACCGGATGTTCGGATCACGAGGTCCGGGTCGGGCTGGCCTGAGGTGTAGAGGTGTTCGGCGATGTGGTCGACATCGAGGACCTCGGCGAGTTCCTCGATCGTGCTGCCCGCCTCGGCGTGCTGCTGCAGCAGCTTGCGCACGGCGTCGGCGATCTCGCGGCGACCGCCGTAGCCCACGGCGATGTTCACTTCCATCCCCGTGCGCCCCTCGGAGCGCTGCGCCGCCGCCGAGAGCCGCTTGGCCGTCTCGGTGGGCAGGATGTCGAGGGCGCCGATGATCCGCAGCCGCCACGGGCGGCCCGGCTCGGCCAGCTCGTCGACGACGTCGCCGATGATCTCCAGCAGCGGGGCCAGCTCGGACTCCGGGCGAGTCAGGTTGTCGGTCGAGAGCAGCCACAGGGTGACGACCTCGACCCCGGCCTCGTTGCACCACCCGAGCAGATCGGCGATGCGCTGGGCCCCGACCCGATGGCCGTCGTTGACGTCGGTGAACCCGGCTTCCCGCGCCCAGCGCCGGTTTCCGTCGAGCATCACGCCGACATGGCGGGGGATCTCACCGCCCGCTTGCCGCAGGAGACGCTTCTCGTAGAGGCCGTACACAACGTCGGCCACCCGCCTGCGAAGACTCACGGCGAGCAAGAGTACGCCGTTCGGCCCCGGCAACAGGCACACTGGTCGTGTGCACCGCACTGGGATCGATCCGATATGGCAGGACCTCACGGTCATCGAGCGGCTGGTCCACGAATCCCGGACCGTCGCCGTGGTCGGCCTCAGCGCCGATCCGGCACGGCCCAGTTTCGGCGTGGCCAAATACCTGGTGGCGAGCGGTCTGCGGGTGTTGCCGGTGAATCCGGCGCTGACCGAGTGGGAGGGCCTGCCCGCGTACGCGTCGCTGGCCGACATCGACGTGCCGATCGACATCGTCGACGTCTTCCGCAGACCCGAGCACGCGCCCGGCCACGCCGAGCAGGCCGTCGCGGTGGGCGCGGGCGCGCTGTGGCTGCAGATCGGGGTGATCAGCGAGCAGGCGGCGCGGATCGCCGCCGACGGCGGCCTCGACGTCGTGATGGACCGGTGCCTCAAGGTCGAACACCGCGAGGTCGTCGGCTGGTCCTGATGTGCGGCCGGCCACAGCCTCCGGCGACGCAACTTACGGTCCCGTAGCGTTGGCGGCGTGACGGCAGCGACGATGACCGAACCGGATCGGCCCACCAAGCCGCGGATGCGCGGTGTCATCCACTTCTGGTCCTTCATCGTCTCCGTGGTGACCGGCGCGACGCTCATCGCGCTCGCCGCGTCCACTGTGTCCGGTGTCGCCGCGCTCGCCACCTCCGTGTACGTCATCACCGTGCTCGGCCTGTTCGGCGTGAGCGCGCTCTACCACCGCCGCTGGTGGGTGACCGAGCGCGCCCGGACGTGGATGAAACGCCTCGACCATTCGATGATCTTCTTGTTCATCGCGGGCACGTACACCCCGTTCTGCCTGCTCGCCATGAGCAAGCCGACCGGGTACGTGATCCTCGGTGTCGTCTGGGGCGGCGCGCTGCTCGGGGTCGGGCTGAAGCTGCTGTGGCCGCACGCCCCCCGCTGGCTCGGCACCCCGATCTACATCGCGCTGGGCTGGGTCGCCGTGTTCGTGCTGCCCGAGCTGCTGCGCAGCGCCGGTGTCGCCGCCCTCGTGCTCATCCTGGTCGGCGGCGCCTTCTACACCGTCGGCTCGGTCTTCTACGCGACGAAGTGGCCCAACCCCTGGCCGGGCGTGTTCGGCCACCACGAGTTCTTCCACGCCGCCACCGTCATCGCGGCCCTCTGCCACTATGTCGCGATCTGGCTCGTTCTGTACTCCTGAGTCCGCTCAGAGCTCAGGTCCCCGGGCCCGAAGGTCGTCAACCTTCGTCATGGCCTCTCGCAGCTCACCGAGCCACTCCTCGGCGTGCGCCCCCACGAGCCGCACAGCCCACGCCAGCGCCTCGGACCGCGACCGGGCCACCCCGGCGTCGACGAGCGTGTCCAGCACCAGCCGCTCGGGCTGCCGCAGCCGGGTCATCACCGGCACGGACAACGTCGTGAACAACTCCTCCGTCGATCCCTGCCGCGCGCCCCACGCCACCTTCCGCGCGTACCGGTGTTCGGCCTGCCGGGCGATTTCGATGCGCTCGTCGCGGGTGGCTTCGCGCCAGCGGGAGATTCGGCCGGACTCGGCGGCGGCGCGGGCGGCGTCGTCGGCGTAGTCGCCGTCGAGGTCGGGCAGGGTGCCGACGATGAGGATCTCCTCACGGTCGATGGTCACGGTGGGTTCACCGGTGAACCAGCCGTCGGGCAGCCTGCCGGAGAACCAGCCCGCCGCGTCGTCGGCGGAGGGAAGGTCGGACTGTCCGCCGCGCGGGCGGTGGCTCCAGGTCCTACGCATGTCAGCTCCTTGATTACATGATTACCTTACTGCTGACATTACGCCGATACAGCACGCCTGGGGCCGCGTTCGCCGTGGGCGGACTTCGATACCCTCCGAGCGACCACCAGGGGGATGATCATGACTTCCGTCGACTACGCGCAGTCGAGCGTGGGTCAGCACCCTGGCCCACTGGTCCGGCGCACCCCGCGAGGTGGGCGAGGCGGGCATGGGCTGGCTCGGCCGCTGGGTGGACCGCGACGCCACTCCCGCGCAGCCCCTCCAGGCCATGGCCGCCGCTCGCCTTCAGCCGCGGTCAGCCACCCAGCGACGACACCAGTTCCGCCACCGACGTCCGCGGCCGGTCGCACACATAGCCCCGGCACACGTATGCCGCCGCCTGCCCGTCCACCAGCGGCCGGTCGGCCAGCAGCGGCGCCGAGTCGGGTTCGCCCGCCACCACCACCGCCCCACCCGGCGCGTGTTTGACGGCGGCCTCGACCAAGTCCGCGCGCTCCGCCGGTGCGCCCACGATGGCCACCTGGACGGGTCCATGCGCGACGGCCTCGGCGACGGTCAGCCAGTGACCGGCGAACCGGGGTGCCCGCGAAGCCAGAATGCCCGCCCGGTAGATCGCCTCCTCGCACGCCGACCGATACCTGTCGGCCCGCTCCGGGCCGGCGAGTGCGGAACCGGCCAACAGCGCGCCCGCCAGCGCCGACGCACCCGACGGCGAAGCGTTGTCGCCGGGGTCCGCCGGCCGCCAGACCAGGGCGTCGGCGTCGTCGGCGGTGTCGTGGAACGCGCCGGGCATGGTGGGGTCGGCGAAGTGGGCCAGCGCGGTGTCGAGCAGGTCGCGGGCCGCGTCGAGCCTGCGGTGGTCGGCGGTGGCCTGGTGCAGGGTGAGCAGCGCGTCGGCGAGGCAGGCGTAGTCATCGAGGACTCCCGCCGCGGTGCCCACGGCACCCGCGCGGGAGGTGCGGCGGAGCCTGCCGTCGACCCAGTGCAGGCGCAGCAACAGGTCCGCGGCCCGCTCGGCGGCGGTGATCCACTCGGGCCGCCCCAGGGCCAGCCCGGCTTCGGTGAGCGCAGCGATCGCCAGGCCGTTCCACGCCGTCACGACCTTGTCGTCGCGGCCCGGCTGCGGGCGGGTGTCCCGCGCGGCGAGCAGTGCGGACCTGACCTGCCGCCAGCGCGACGCGTCGTCGACCTCGCGGCTCAGGCGCAGGGTGGACGTCCCGTGCTCGAAGGTGCCGGACTCGGTGACGCTCAACAGCTCCGCCGCCCAGGCGCCGTCCTCGGCGCCTAGCACCTCGGCGAGCTGAGCCGGGGTCCACACATAGGTGAGGCCCTCTTCGCCTTCGGTGTCCGCGTCCAGGGACGAGGCGAAACCGCCTTCCGCGGTGGCGAGGTCGCGCAGCAGGAACGTGGCCGTGTCGACCGTGACCTCGCGGTAACGCTCACTTCCCGTGCGCCGGAACAGATGCGCGGCCAGCCGGAGCAGCAAAGCGTTGTCGTAGAGCATCTTCTCGAAGTGCGGCACCACCCAGCCCGCGTCGACGCTGTAGCGGGCGAACCCGCCCGCCAGCTGGTCGTTGAGGCCGCCGTCGGCCATGGCCCGCATCGAGCCCTCCACGATGGACAGCGACTCGACCGAGCCGGTGCGCTCGTGGTGGCGCAGCAGGAACTCCAGCACCATCGTCGGCGGGAACTTCGGCGCGCCGCCGAAACCGCCGTTGACCCGGTCGTAATCGCCGGGCAGCGACGCCGCGGCTCCGGCCAAGACCTCCTCGTCCACGATCGACTCGACCATCGGCCCGGTCTGCTTGCCCAGTTCCTCGACGATCCGGTCGGCGGCCTCGCGGACCTCGCCGTCCTGCGCCGACCACGCGTCGCGGACGGCGGACAGCAGCTGCCGGAACGACGGCACGCCGTGCCGCGGTTGCGGCGGGAAGTAGGTGCCGCAGTGGAACGGCTTCGCCTCGGGGGTGAGGAAACACGTCATCGGCCAGCCGCCGTGGCCGGTCATCGCCTGCGTCGCGGTCATGTACACGGCGTCGACGTCGGGCCGCTCCTCGCGGTCGACCTTCACGTTGACGAAGTTCTCGTTCATCAGCGCCGCCGTCTCGGCGTCCTCGAACGACTCGTGCGCCATCACGTGACACCAGTGGCACGCCGCGTAGCCGATGGACAGCAGCACCGGCACATCGCGGCGCGCGGCCTCGGCGAACGCCTCCGGACCCCACTCCCACCAGTCGACGGGGTTGTCGGCGTGCTGGAGCAGGTACGGGCTGGTCGAGAGGTGCAGCCGGTTCGCCATGCCTCAACCCTCTCAAATGGCATGAGATCCGGCAGCGAGTACGCGACACTTCCCGGGTGCTGACCCGCCGAAGGAATCTCGATGCCCCTCACGCTTCCTGACCTGACCGAGGTGGTCGCCGCCGAGACCCACCCGCCCGTGTTCGCGACCGTCTCGGGCGCCCACCTCTACGGCTTCCCCTCCGCTGACTCCGACATCGACCTGCGCGGCGTGCACCTGCTCGCCGAACCTCGGCGGCCCCGCGTACCTGGCCGAGCTGATCGAGGCGAAACGCACCGGTGAACACCGGAACCTGGATACCACCGACATCATCGACGCACCGCGCCTGGCGGCGGAGGTGGAGCGGCTGCACGAAGAGCTGACAGTGACCAAGGACGCGACCCGACTGCCTGAGCGGCCCGCCGTCGACGGGCAGATGCACGACCTGGTCGTCCGCGCCCGGCTCAACTGAACGAAAACAGCGTTTTCGTGAGGCGCACGCCTGCCCGCGGCGGGAGAGTGGACCCACCACCGCGATAAGGGAGAGGACGATGGCGTCGCTCAACATCACCCCGTGCCTGTGGTTCGACACCCAGGGCGAGCAGGCCGCGGAGTTCTACTGCTCGGTGTTCCCCAACTCGAAGATCAAGGATGTCGCCCGCTACGGCCCGAACATGCCCGGCCCCGAGGGCCAGGCCATGACGATCGACTTCGAGATCGACGGCAACCCGTTCGTCGCGCTCAACGGCGGGCCGGAGTTCAAGTTCAGCGAGGCGGTGTCGTTCCAGATCTTCTGCGAGGACCAAGCCGAGGTGGACCACTACTGGTCGGCTCTGCTCGCCGACGGCGGCGAGGAGAGCCAGTGCGGGTGGCTCCGGGACAAGTTCGGCCTGTCCTGGCAGGTCATCCCCACCCGGCTGATGGAACTGGTCGAAAACCCGGGTTCGATGCAGGCCATGCTCAAGATGCGCAAGCTCGACATCGCCGAACTCGAACGCGCCGCGACTTGACCGGCGGGCCTTAGTCCTTCTTGTCCTCGGGCTCGTCGAAGCTCTCCGGGACCCGCTTGAGGTGCTTGGTCATCGAGCGGATCAGGAACGCCACGGCGATGAAGAACAGGATCAGGATCAGGAAGCCCAGCGGCGAGGACTTGCCGAAGTCCTCGCCCTGCCCGCCGGGGTCGGCGGGCAGCGGCGGCGTCGGCGTCGGCTGGGTGAGGACCATCGGCACGGTGGCCGACAAGTCCGGACCAGTCAGGGTCCCGAACGAGATCATAGTGTCACCTTCTCAGCGACCCCGGAGAACAAGTCGTCCTCGGGGAGGGTGCTGTCCACCAGCGACCGGACCAGCTCGTACTCCTCGAACGGCCACACCGTGCGCTGGATCTCCAGCGGCACGGCGAACCAGCGGCTGTCCGGGTCGATCTGGGTGGCGTGGGCGAGGAGCGCGGCGTCGCGGACCTCGAAGTACTCCGAGCAGTGGATCTTCGTGGTGACCCGGTGGGAGATGTCGCCGCGGTCGGCGCTCCAGTTCTCGAGCCACTCGCCGTAGGGAGACTCGAGGCCCGCGGCGAGCAGCGCCTCATGCATGGCGACCAGGCGGGCACGGGAGAAGCCGTGCATGTAGTACAGCTTCAGCGGGGTCCACACCTCGCCCGCCTCGGGGTAGAGGTCCGGGTCGCCCGCGGCGTCGAACGCGGCGACGGAGACCTCGTGGCAGCGGATGTGGTCGGGGTGCGGGTAACCGCCGTTCTCGTCATACGTGAGCACGACGTGCGGCTTGAACTCGCGGATCGCCTGGACCAGCGGCGGGACCGACTCCTCCAGCGGCACCAGGGCGAAGCAGCCCTCGGGCAGCGGCGGCAGTGGGTCGCCCTCGGGCAGGCCCGAGTCGACGAAGCCGAGCCAGCGGTGCTGCACACCGAGGATCTCGGCGGCCTTGGCCATCTCCGCGCGGCGCACGGCCGGGATGTCGGCGAGGACCTCCGGGCGGTCCATGGCCGGGTTCAGGATGTCGCCACGCTCGCCGCCGGTGCAGGTCACGACCGTGACCTCGTGACCGTCGGCGACGTACTTCGCCATGGTGGCGGCGCCCTTGCTCGACTCGTCGTCCGGATGGGCGTGTACCGCCATCAAACGCAGCTTCTCGGCCATGACCTCTCTCTGCCCCCTCGTCGTATGGGGTGCCGCGCCAGGCGGATACTCGACCCGGTAAGTCGAACGCGTCGCGGCGGGTCCATTGTTCCCGCCCTGGCGGACACCCGTCACAGGAGGCCCCTCGAATGACCGTGGCCGGTCACGCACTGCCGGAAGGCCGCTACGGCAAGCCGCGCGCCAAGCGATCCCGGCGGACCACCGTGGTCCTCATCGCCCTCGGTCTTCTCGCAGGTGGGGGCGCCACCTACCTCGCGTACACGAACCTGGGAAGCGCCCCGATCGAGGCCGAGCGCATCTCGTTCGCCAACCAGCCGGACAACCGGATGCAGCTGGTTTTCGACGTCACGCGGCAGACCCCGGACCTGGCCGCGGTGTGCATCGTGCGGACCCGCGGCATCGACGGCGGCGAAGGCGGGCGCAAGGAGGTCTACATCGCCCCCGGACCCTCTCCCGTACGCGTGACGACGGTGATCTCCAGCTCATCCGAACCGGTGACAGCCGACGTGTTCGGGTGCTCCTACCAGGTGCCCGCATACCTGTCCACAGGACAGCCGCCAACGGGGTGAACTGCGTCCTTATCGGTGCGAAACCAGACAAAACGGACACTTTAGCACGCCTGTTCATGCTATTCTCGTCTACCTGCACGGCCCCTAGGCGGGCCGTGTTTTTCCATTCCGGGTGCTCGACGAAGCCCGGGACTGCCGGCCCGTAACCACGGGCCCGGAGTACGACGAGGAGTTGGTGACCGTGAGCGACACCCAGGTGACCTGGTTGACCCAGGAGGCCTACAACCGGCTCAAGCACGAGCTCGACGAGCTGATTGAGAACCGCCCGGTCATCGCGCAGAAGATCAACACCAGCCGCGAGGAGGGTGACCTCAAGGAAAACGGGGGCTACCACGCGGCCCGTGAGGAGCAGGGGCAGCAGGAGGCCCGGATCCGGCACCTGCAGGAGTTGCTTCGCGGAGCGAAGGTCGGCGAAGCCCCGTCCAACGACGGCGTCGCCGAGCCGGGCATGGTGTTGACGGTCCGCTACGAGGGCGACGACGACGAGGAGCAGTTCCTGCTCGCCACCCGCGAGGAAGGCAGCGAAGGCGAGCTCGAGGTCTACTCCCCCGAGTCGCCGCTGGGTCGCGCCTTGCTGGGTGCCAAGGAAGGCGAGACCCGCGAGTACGCGCTGCCCAACGGCAAGACCCAGAAGGTCACGCTGACCAAGGCGGTCCCGTACAGCGGCTGATCTGACGCCTGACATTCGAGGCCGCCGGTGGGAACCTCCCACCGGCGGCCTCGCCTTCGCTCAGCGACGATCGCAGGGTGTCATCCCTGAGCGCGGTCAGTAGACGCTGCTGGGCATCCACTGGTTGTAGCCGTACGCGATGCGCAGCGGCTGGGTCTCGTTCCAGTTCCAGGTCTGCGCGCTTGCGTTGGCGGGGTCGCGTGGTTGCAGGGTGACCGGGCTGCCGTGGACACTCGCGGCCGTGAGAACCAGGTTCGGGTCACGGGGCTGGAACAGGTATCCCTCCGGGCTGAGTTCCCAGCGGCCGTTGGGCACCCACTGGCTGTTCTGGTAGACGCACTGCGTTATCCGCAACGGTAGGCCTGCCACCGACTGTCCGGCGTCGAGGCAGTAGCCGGGTGAGCGGCCGTTGGTCACCTGGCCGGACACCGGGTTGTAGGACCATTTCTGATCCGCGGAGCCGAGCTCGCAGGTGTAGGACAGCATGATCTGGCCGTCGGCGGGCGCGCTGCCCGGCACGTCCAGACACCAACCGTTGGACGGGGTGCTCAAGTTGCGGTACGCGCCGGTCAGCGTGGTGAAGTTCAGTCGCTGGTTGGGCGCGTCACCGCAGGCCGTCAAGGTCACGTTCCACCCCACCGGGTTCTCGGGGGCTCCCATGGTCGCGCACATGTTCGGGCTTCCCTTGACCCGCACCAGGTCGCCGTCCAGCACCCACTTCTGCGCGTTGCCACCGTTGCAGTCCCACACTTGCAGCTGCTGCCCCACGGTGAAGGTGTTCGTGTCCCAACAGCGGTCGTGGGTGAGCTGGGAGTGGATGGACTCGTTCTCCGGGTCGTACCACCAGCCCTGGTTGCGGCCACCATGGCACGGGTAGGACAACAGCTTGTAGCCGTTGCGGCTGGAGTAGCCCTGGGTGTCGACGCACAGCCCGTTGACCGGGTTCTGCACCTGCTTGAACTCCATCAGCTCGGGCCGGAAGATCGAACTGTTGGTGCTGGCCGGGTCGTAGCAGGTGCCAGTCGCGGCGCCGGAGTTGTACATGTCGCGCATGCACCGAGCGAAGGCCGCGTGGCCGGCCACGTTGGGGTGCCAGGACTGGCGCCAGTCGTTGGGGTTGAAGATGTTGCCGGTGTTGAGCAGGCCGGTCACCCATGGCTGCTCGGTGCACGGCTCGTGCCCGGCGAACAGGCGCGACGCGTCGATGTAGCGGGTGTCCGAACTCAGCGCCGCGTCGCGCACCGCCTCTTCGAACATCGGCACGAGCTTGTTGCGCCCCGCGGCCATATCGGCCAGGTACAGCGTGCAGCCGCCGAAGTACCAGCCGGGGAACTTCGGGTTGTCCTCGACGTCCGGGCTGACCGGGCTCGGGTAGGACGACACGATCAGCTGATATTCGCCCTGCTGGTACCCGGCGTCGCGCATGATCGACCGGATGTCGGCGATGCCGCCCCGCAAGTTGTTGCGCACCACGGTGAACCGGGCGACCTCGTTGCCCGACTCGCTCTGCCAGCAGGTGCCTTTGAAGAACACCCGGTTGTCGCTGCACTTGGTCATCAGCGGGCCGAACTCGATGCCGCCGTAGTCGTTGGCGCTCATCACCAACCAGATCATCTTGACCTGGGTGTTGCGGGCCTGGATCGCGAGCTTGTCGCCCTGGTTGTCCGACTTCTCGAACGTGCCCGGGCCCTGGAAGCGCAGATTCTCGTTGCGGCCACCGGAGCAGGCGATGTTGCTCTTCACCTCGACCGGGATGTCCACGACCTTGATCGCGGCCTTCACCGAACGATGGCAGTAACTGGTGGGCCCGTTCGTCCCCGGCTCGTACAGACTCAGGTCACCGGTGCCCTCACCTGAGATCTCACTGTCCCCCGCGCTGATCACCGAGGTCTTGCGCTGCTCGATCGGCCGGATCTCCGGGCTGCCGTACAGCGCGGTCGCCTCCGCGGCCCGCCGTGCCTCCAGATCCGCGGGTAGCGGCACGATCTCGGCCGGCGCCGCGGTCGCCGCAACCGCGGGCAGGGTGATGACGCCGATCATGGCCAGGACGGCCGCGCTCAGCGTTGCCGCGTACTTGCTCGGACCCATGAATTCTCCTCGCAGGGGGTAAGGAGTGAGTGAGTGTGGTGTCAGTCACTGTGACACACCGGCCTACTGTGCCACACCGACGCAAGTTTGTGAAGCTTCCTCATATTGCCGGTCTGACCGGCTTTGATCATCTGATCAGCCGCCGCCGACCGGCCGCCCTGAATCCGACTTTGGTCGGTAGCGGGGTCATATTCGCCTCGGCGACACTCGCCTACACCTCTCGACCTGAATTTCATTCGGATGTCCGCCCCTAGCGCGAAGTGGGTGTCGCGGCGCCGCGCGTTCCGCACGAAGGGCTCACATGATCGGCACGTCCACGCCTGTCCACAGCGGGCCCGCCCACCTTCGGCCGCGGCGGGGCTTGCTGCCCGTCGCCGTCAAGGTGTCGGCCATAGCGGGAGCCGCGCTGATCTTGTTCGTCGCGCTGCTTGCCTCACCCGAGCGGAACGTGACCGGCGCCAATGTCATCGGCGAACAGGAAATGGTCAAGATCACCGGGCCGACCGGAAAGACGGCCGAGGTGAAAGCCATCATCGACACCGGAGCCACGACGTCGTCCATCGACACCGGGCTCGCGGAGTCGCTGGGCTTTGACCTCGACGACGCGCCCAAGGTGGTCATGAGTTCATCGCTTGGCCGGGAACGCAGACCTGTGGTGGACGCGACGATCAAACTCGCGGGCACCCAACAACCCGCCAAGGTGACCGTGAACGACCGGTCCCGGCGCGACGCCCCGATGCTCATCGGCCGCGCACAACTGGGCAACATGCGGGTGACCATCGGTAGGCAGATGCTCACGACACCGGACGGCAGGACCGCGCCGACCTCGCTCGCCGTGTTGCTGGCTCCCTCGCCGAGCATCAGCGTGGAATCGCTGCTCGCCTTGCTGCCGTTGGCGGTGCTCCTCGTCGTCATCCTCAGGGTCTGGATCGGGGTGAACACGCTGGGCACCTTCAGCCCGGTGCTGCTGGCACTTGGCTATACGCAGACCGGCCTGGTCCCGGGCCTGATCACCACAACGGTGATGATCGCGGCGGGACTGATCGCCCAGATGCTGCTTCAACGGACCCAACTTCCGCGCGTGGCACGACTCGCCGTGCTGGTCAGCGTGGTCGTGCTGGCGCTACTGGGCCTGCGTGAACTCGTGGGCGAAGACGGTTCGCAACTCCTGATCGGCGCGTCACTGCCGGTCGTGGTCACCGCCGTGATCATCGAACGCCTGTGGGAACAGTGGGATGCCGACGGGCCGAGGGGCGCGGCGACCAGTGCGGTGCTCACCATCGGATTCGGCGTTGTCGCGGCCATGCTGATGGTCACGCCGTGGGTGCGATACATGGGCGACACCGTGCCGCTGGCCTTCGCCGCGGCGTGCTGCGTCTGGGCGTTCGTCGCGGGCACCTACCGCGGCCTGCGGCTGAGCGAACTGCTCCGTTTCGCGCCTGCCGCACGGGCACAGGGCGAAGTCAAGTGAGCCTGCTGCGGGGCTGGGACCTACTCATGGGCATGAACGCCAGGAACACACTGATCGCCAAGGTCAATCCCAGCGAGGCGATTCGCCTGGTGAACAACAAGTACGAGACCAAACAGGCGCTCGAGCGGGCCGGGGCGCCCACGTCGCCCACGATCCGGCTGGTGCGCTCCCGCAGGGAGATCGGTGCGATCGACTGGGCGGGCATGCCGCCGCAGTGGGCGATGAAGCCCAACCAGGGCCTCGGCGGTTCCGGCATCATGCTGGCCGCCGGGCGACAGGACGGGCGGTGGCACACGCTGGCAGGCAAGCCGTTGGAGATGGCGACGGTGACCAGTCATCTGGCCAGAATCCTCGATGGCGACTTCTCGCCGCGAAGCACCGACTGGGCGCTGTTCGAGCCACTGATCCATGCCCATCCAGCGTTGGCTGAGTTGTCGTTCCAGGGCCTGCCGGACATCAGGGTCATCTGCGTCGGCGATCAGCCCAAACTGGCCATGGTGCGGCTGCCGACCAAACACAGCGGAGGTCGGGCCAACCTGCACCAGCGCGCGGTCGGAGCGGCTGTCGACATCGACACCGGACGGGTGAGCGCCGCCAGGGTCGGCGACGTGCCCGTCACCCGCCATCCCGACACGGGCAATCAGCTGGTGGGCGCGGTCATTCCACACTGGACTGTTGTGCTGGCGGCGGCCAGTCGGTGTGCCGCTGCGACCGGGCTGCGATATCTGGGCGCCGACATCGTGATCGACGAGCAGCGTGGGCCGTTGATCCTGGAAGTCAATGCCAGGCCGGGCCTGCAAATCCAGAACATCAACGGCCGTGGTCTCATGGCCGCCATCGAGCCGGAAAGGGCAGGTCGTTGAGTAGTTCGCTGTCCCGCAAGCGGCTCTGGCTTGGCGGGCGCTTCGGGCTCGCGGCAGGCGCCGCCGGGCTGCTCGCCTTCGCGCTGATCGTCACGCCCCCCGCACCGAACGCCGCCAGATACCTGGAGCCCGACCCCGCGCCGCCGGCGAGTTCGCCCAGCACGAGCGCGGAACCGCAGAAGACGCCCACCGCGCCGGAGCCCGACACCGGAGCCGGCATCAGCGTCGCGCCCAAACCGGAGGGGACCCCCGGCCCGGCGGAGTCGGGCGAATGGGTGGAGGAACCACAGGACGAGGACTTCCAGATCGAAGAGGAGCCGATCCCGGACGACAGCACACCACCACCACCACCTGCCGCGACGACACCAGCGCCGACACCCGCACCCACGTCCCCAGTCGAACCGCGTCCCACAACCGAACCACCCACCGAACCACCCACCGAGGAGACCACCGCACCCGCCCGCCAGCGTCGCTGACGACTCGGAATCCACGCCGGGCCAGTGCTCGACTGTCGATCGGCGGTCACAGTGGTCGGCCCGCCACAACCCGCTCCAGCAGCGGCCGCACCCGCATCGGGACGGGCGTCGACAGCGCGATCGACGTCGACGTCCGGCCCACCCATTCCACCTTGACCACCCGGTCGATCACCCGCTGCAGGTCGGCGTTGTCGCGCGCGACCATCCGCACCAGCAGGTCGCCTTGGCCCGTGGTCGCGTGCACCTCGCACACCTCCGGGATGGCGCTGAGCCGCTGGGCGACCTCGGTGCGCTTGCCCTGGGCGATCTCCAGCACCGCGAACGCCGTCAGCCCATAGCCCATCGCGGCGAGGTCCAACTCGGGCGGGAACCCGCCGAGCACCCCGCGACGCTCCAGCCGGTCCATCCGCGCCTGCACGGTCCCGCGCGCCACGCCAAGGCGGCGCGAACATTCGAGCACGCCCAGCCGCGGCTCGTCAGTCAGCAACAGGAGCAGGCGCGCGTCGAGTACGTCCAGCACCTCTCCGTGATCATCCTGCACCCCGGTCACCTCCTAGTCAGAGTGCCCACTTTGTCCCGGATAAACCCGCCTGTACTAGTCAAGCTGTCCTGAGAAACAACCAACTATTGCACAGCCTGCCTCATCGACACATCCTCAGACGTACCGCAAGAAGGAAGACGCAGGAGGACGCGATGACTGGGACCCTCGGCCGCAGCGAACTGGGCATGGACGAGGTGAGCTACGACCAGCTCCGCCAGCTCGTCGGCCTCGTCGACTATGACGAGAGCCGGGACCCGTTCCCCGTGAACGCCATGGACGCCGTGGTGTTCGTCGTCGGCAACGCCACGCAGACCGCGCTGTTCTACCAGGCCGCGTTCGGCATGGAGCTTGTCGCCTACTCGGGCCCGGAGACCGGCAACACCGACCACAAGTCGTTCGTGCTGAAGTCCGGCTCCGCCCGCTTCGTCATCAAGGGCGGCGTGCGCCCCGGCAGCCCGCTGCTCGACCACCACCGCGAGCACGGCGACGGCGTCGTCGACCTCGCCCTGGCCGTGCCGGACGTCGACAAGTGCGTCGAGCACGCCCGGGCGGAGGGCGCGATCATCCTCGACGAGCCCAACGACGTCACCGACGAGCACGGCACCATCCGCACCGCCGCCATCGCCACCTACGGCCGGACCCGCCACACCCTGGTGGACCGGTCCCGCTACACCGGGCCGTACCTGCCCGGCTACGTCGCGAAGACGGGCTCCCACCAGAAGCCCGCCGACGCCCCGAAACGGCTTTTCCAGGCCATCGACCACTGTGTCGGCAACGTCGAGCTCGGCAAGATGGACTACTGGGTCGACTGGTACAACCGCGTCATGGGCTTCGTGAACATGGCGGAGTTCGTCGGCGACGACATCGCCACCGAGTACTCGGCGCTGATGAGCAAGGTCGTGTCCAACGGCAACCACCGGGTGAAGTTCCCGCTCAACGAGCCTGCCGTCGCCAAGAAGAAGTCCCAGATCGACGAGTACCTGGAGTTCTACGGCGGTCCAGGCTGCCAGCACATCGCGCTGGCCACCGGCGACATCATCGGCACCGTGCGGCACATGCGCGGGACAGGCATCGAGTTCCTCGACGTACCGGATTCCTACTACGACGATCCCGAACTGCGGGCCCGGATCGGCCAGGTCAGGGTGCCGATCGAGCAGCTCAAGGAGCACCGCATCCTGGTCGACCGGGACGAGGACGGCTACCTGCTGCAGATCTTCACCAAGCCGATCGGCGACCGTCCGACCGTGTTCTACGAACTGATCGAACGGCACGGCTCGCTCGGCTTCGGCAAGGGCAACTTCAAGGCTCTGTTCGAAGCCATCGAGCGCGAGCAAGAGCGCCGAGGCAATCTCTGACCACCGGGAATTCGCGGGCGACCTTCCTCTCAGGCGACGACGGTGTAGCCGGCCTGCTCGAGGGCGGTGGCCACCTCCGCACAGTGCTCGGGGCCGCGGGTTTCCAGGTTGAGCGAGACCTCCACATCGCCGATCGCCAACGCACCCGCGA
The DNA here is from genome assembly GCF_050699995.1 of Actinokineospora sp. Taxonomy (GTDB): domain Bacteria; phylum Actinomycetota; class Actinomycetes; order Mycobacteriales; family Pseudonocardiaceae; genus Actinokineospora. Next base: position 28,274 of record NZ_JBOHGC010000360.1, read on the forward strand.
TCCGGGAATGCTCGACATCCAGCACGTTCGCGCCGAGCTGGCCGACCCTGGTGAGCAGCGCCCCGAGCGAGCCCGGCCGGTCCCGCACGCGCAGCCTGAGGGAGAGATAGCGGCCACCGGCGGTCATGCCGTGCCGGATGATCTGCAGCAGTAACAAGGGATCGACGTTGCCGCCGGAGAGCACCGCCACGATCGGCGGGGCGAACGTGTGTGTGTCCTCGAGCAACACGGCCACCGCCGCCGCGCCCGCGGGCTCCACCACGAGCTTGCGGCGTTCCAAGCAGAGCAGGACGGAGCGGGACAACGACTCCTCACCGACGGTCACCACGTCGTCGACCAGCGCCGCGACATGAGCGAAACTGACCGGTCCGGGCGCACCGACCGCGATACCGTCCGCCATGGTGTTGGGAGACGCCACCCGCACCGGTTCGCCCGCGGCCAACGAAGCAGGGAAGGCCGCGGCGTTCTCTGCCTGCACGCCGATCACCTTTACCTCCGGCTTGCGTGCCTTCATGACCGACGCCACCCCGGACACCAGGCCACCGCCGCCGACGGACACCAGAACCGTAGCGACGTCCGGAACCTGCTCGAGCACCTCGAGGCCGACGGTGCCCTGTCCTGCGATGATGTCGGGGTGGTCGAAGGGATGGATGAACACCGCACCCGTCCGTTCGGCGAAGGCCATGGCCTCGGCGAGCGTCTCCTCGAGCCCTTCCCCGTGCAGGTACACGTCCGCGCCGTATCCCCTGGTCGCCGCCAGCTTCGGCAGCGGCGCCCGTTCCGGCATGAACACCGTCGACTTGGTGCCAAGCAGTGCAGCGGCCAGCGCCACACCCTGCGCGTGGTTGCCCGCACTCGCGGCAACCACCCCCCGCGCGCGCTCGGCTTCGGAAAGGCCGTGGATACGCGTGTAGGCGCCGCGGATCTTGAAAGACCCGGTGCGCTGCAGGTTCTCGCACTTGAGGTGCACATCTCCGCCGTGCCTGCGAGCCAGGTCGCGGGCATGTTCCATCGGCGTCTGGCGCACCACTGACGCGAGCAGCTCGCGGGCGGCCTCGATCTGGTCGATGCTGACGAGGTCCATAAGGCCAGATCATGCCAGTTCTGAGATGCACGTCATGCCGGGATGTCGGACCCAGGTACGCTTGAGCCACGATCGGAAAGGAACGCGGGAGAGTTCATGGCTCGGGGGAAGCGAGAGTCACGTGCTACGCGGGTCGCCAGCGGCGTCCCGCTCTTCGTTGGCGTGGCCTCTGCCGTCGCGTTGACCGGTGCGGCGTTCTTCACCGTGCAGCAGGCGACCTGCGCCGATCCTGGTAGCTACATCCGGCACGATGACCACGTCGAACTGGTCGGCGGCTGTGTGGATCCGGCTGACGTGCCGGGCAGCAAGCCCGCTGCCCGCGACGAGGGGCCCCGGTTCGACGACGAAACCGGCCGCTACCGCCCCTGAGCTAGGCAAGCGCGGCGCTGAGGTCGGCGATCAGATCCTCGGCGCTTTCGATGCCCACCGACAGTCGCAGCAGATCGTCCGGTACCTGCAGGGTGGAACCCGCCACGCTGGCGTGCGTCATCTTGCCCGGGTGCTCGATCAATGACTCGATTCCGCCGAGCGACTCGGCCAGCACGAACAGCTTCGTACCGGCCGCTACCGCGAGCGCGCGCTCCCCTCCGCCGGTAACAGTGAAGGACACCATGCCGCCGAAGCGACGCATCTGCTTGGCGGCCAGCTCGTGGCCAGGGTGTTCGGGAAGGCCCGGGTAATACACCCGGTCGACACCGGGATGCTTGAGGAGCGCGTGCACGACCCGCTCGGCGTTGTCGCAGTGCCGCTCCATCCGCACCGCGAGCGTCTTCATGCCACGCAGGGTGAGCCAGCTGTCGAACGGGCCTGGAACCGCGCCTGCCGAGTTGCGCAGGAAGAACAACTGCTCGCGCAGTTCGTCGGAGTTGGTGATCACCGCGCCACCGACGACATCGGAGTGCCCGCCGAGGTACTTGGTGGTGGAGTGCACCACGACGTCGGCACCGAGTTCGAGGGGCCGCTGCAGATATGGCGTGGCGAACGTGTTGTCCACCACGAGTTGCGCGCCCGCGGTGTGCGCCAGCTCGGCCAGGGCGGTCAAGTCGGCGATACCCAGCAGCGGATTGCTCGGTGTCTCACACCAGATGAGCTTGGTCTCCGGGCGGATCGCCGAGCGCACCTCGTCCACAATGGACAGATTGGCCACGGTGTAGGTGACCCCCCATTGAGTCAGCACCTTGTCGATCAACCGGAAGGTGCCGCCGTAGGCATCGTTACCGAGCACCAGATGATCACCTGGCCGCAGCGCGGTACGCAGCACGGCGTCGGTCGCGGCCATGCCGGAGGCGAAGGCCAGCCCGTGCCTGCCGCCCTCCAACGCGGCGAGCGCCTGCTCGCAAGCCGTGCGGGTGGGATTGGCGGTGCGGGAGTACTCGTACGCGCCCTCGCGCAGCCCGCCCACGCCGTCCTGCGCGTAGGTGGAGGTCTGATAGATCGGCACGATCACCGCGCCGGTACGCGGGTCGGGCTGCTGTCCGGCATGGATAGCGCGCGTTTCGAAGCCCAGCTTGGAGGTGTCGTGAACCATGCTGGTCAGACTACGACGTGCGGTGCGCCCCCGAGCCAATGAGGCCGGGGGCACCCGCTGTCGTCCGAGAATCAGCCCTGGTACGGGGGCTGGCCGTAGCCCTGCGGCGGACCCTGCTGCGGGAAACCACCGCTGGACGGACCCTGCGGGGGCTGTCCGTAACCGGGCGGCGGGCCCTGCTGCGGGAAACCACCACTCGAGGGACCCTGCGGAGGCTGACCGAAGCCACCCTGCGGCCCGGGCTGGCCGAAGCCACCGGACGGCGGGCCCTGCTGGCCGAAGCCACCGGACGGCGCCGCACCATCGGCGGTCACCACGACCGTGGTCATGATCTTGTCGCCGAAGGTCTGCTTCTTCTCGTCCCAGAGCGGCCACAGGTAACCCAGGTAGCACGGAAGACCGTCAAGAATGTGCGCAAGGTCGCGGACGAACGCCATGCCGCCGCCGATAGGCTGCCCGGTCTGCTCGCCGATCAGCTTGATCTTCATCATCTTCTTGCCGAGCGACTGGCCGGTCTTGCCTTGCTGGATCCAGCGGTTGTAGATCACCCAGCCGATGAAGGCGAGGTAGCCCAGCACAGACAGCAAAGCCCCGACCATCGGGTCGATCATGCCGCCGACAAAGGCGAGCAAGAGCACGACCAGGATCGGCGCGATGTCGATCAGATATGCGGCCACCCGGGGGAACCACTCGGCGAGCTGACCACCACCGGGCGGACCGGTGAAGGCCGGTGCGCCGAAACCGGGCTGCTGCCCGTAGCCGTACGGCTGGCCGGGTGGGGGCGGGAAGCCGCCGGACTGCGGTCCCTGCGGTGGCGGTGGGAACCCGCCGGACTGCGGCCCCTGGGGAGGGAATCCACCTGACTGCGGTCCCTGCGGGTATCCGCCTTGCTGCTGCGGAGGGAACCCGCCCTGCTGGCCGAATCCCTGCTGGCCGAATCCCTGCTGGCCCATCGCGCCCGGGTTGTCCGCGGCGCTCGGCGGCGGGGTGTACGGGATGGCGGGCTGCATACCCGGCGGGACGAGCTGTGTGGATTCGGCGCCCGGAGCCTGGCTGGACTGCGCGGGCGGCGCCTGGCCTGGCTGCACCACCTGAGTCGGCTCCGGGGCATCACCGAAAGGAACGTCTTGCTGTTGAGGTCCACCCGGATTGCCCTGGGCCGGCTGTGCGCCGTCCCACGGCTGATTCGGTGGCTGCGGAGCACTCATGTGGGTCTTCAACCCCCTTGATAATGGCGTGAACGATTCACTCGCGGCACACGCTATCGGATGGAAGCGACCACCGCAGGGAACCCCCGTGCGGAACCGGCGGCTAATGCCCCGCGAGGAAGGCCAGAATGTCCTGCCTGGTTACCACGCCCGCCGGTTTACCGTCGATCAGCACCATCGCGCCGTCGGCCTCGGCCAGCGCGGTCATCGCGGCACTCACCGACTCGCCCGCACCGATGGTCGGCAGCGGGGCCGACATGTGCTTGTCCAGCCGATCGGCCAGCGCGGCCTTGCCGACGAACAACGCCTCGAGCAGATCGCGCTCGTTGACCGACCCGACGACCTCGGCGGCCATGATGGGCGGCTCCGCGCTGACCACCGGCATCTGGCTCACCCCGAATTCACGCAGGATCGAGACCGCCTCGGCGACCGTCTCGGTCGGATGGGTGTGCACCAGCGCGGGCAGCGATCCGTCCTTGCGCCGCAGCACGTCGCCGACGGTGGCGGCGCTGGATTCCGGCGGCAGGAATCCGAACGAGGACATCCACGCGTCGTTGAAGACTTTCGTCAGGTAGCCGCGGCCGCCGTCCGGCAGCAGAACCACGATCACCGCATCGTTGGCTCCCACCTCGGCCAGGCGGTCGGCCAGGCGCAGCGCGCCGGCGACGGCCATTCCGCACGAGCCACCGACGAGCAGGCCCTCCTCGCGTGCGAGCCTGCGGGTGGTTTCGAAGGATTCCTTGTCGGAGATCGCGATGATCTCGTCGGCGATGTCGCGGTCATAGGTTTCCGGCCAGAAGTCCTCACCGACGCCCTCGACCAGGTATGGCCTGCCGGTACCGCCGGAGTACACCGAGCCCTCCGGGTCGGCGCCGATGACCTGCACGTGACCGTCGGAAACTTCCTTCAGGTACCGGCCGGTGCCGGTGATCGTTCCGCCGGTGCCGACGCCTGCCACGAAGTGCGTGATCTTGCCATCGGTCTGGCGCCACAGCTCCGGACCAGTCGAGTGGTAGTGACTGGTCGGGTTTTCCGGGTTGGCGTACTGGTTGGGCTTCCAGGCGCCCTCGATCTCGCCCACCAGCCGGTCGGAGACGTTGTAGTAGGAGTCGGGATGCTCGGGCGGGACTGCCGTCGGGCACACCACGACCTCCGCGCCGTATGCCTTGAGCACGTTGCGCTTGTCCTCGCTGACCTTGTCGGGGCAGACGAACACGCACTTGTACCCCTTGCGCTGGGCGACCATCGCCAGCCCGACCCCTGTGTTGCCCGAAGTCGGCTCGACGATGGTGCCGCCAGGCTTGAGCTCCCCGGAGCGCTCGGCCGCCTCCACCATGCGCATCGCGATGCGGTCCTTGACGCTGCCGCCGGGGTTGAGATACTCGACCTTCGCGAGCACGAGCGGACCCTGCCCGCCCGCGATGTGCGACGTGAGTGACGTCAGTTTCACCAGCGGGGTGTTGCCGACCAGATCCATGACGTGCTCGGCGTACTCCATCGAGTTCCCCGTTCCCGCGCGTGGTGACGCGCGCTCCAGTTCTTGTGCCGGTTGTGGCCGATACGCCCACAGTAGTCCGCCGTTCCGGCGCGTCGTGGTCGCGCCGGAACGGAGGAGGAGTCCGATTCGCGACTGTTCTCCCGCCAGTCATTCTTTGCTCATTGTGGGCGGGGTCACCGCGTGCTTAGCTCACCCCCAGCCAGCGACAGACTCGTCCGGGGAGAACTATGTCTATGTCTACCTTCCGCCGTGCAGGCGGTGTACGCGCCATCATCGCCACCGGGATACTTCTGCTGGCCGCCAGTGCGACCGGATCCTCCGCGCTTGCTGAGCGCCCTGGCAAGCCGCCCGCTTTCACCCTCAACGTGCTGTTCACCAACGACAGCGAATCCGCGCTGCTCGGGGTGGACGGCAGCGGCGGGGATGAGGGTCCGATCCTGGATGACGGACGGCATCCCTACGGCAGCGCGTCCCGGGCGGTCACTCTCGTCGAGAAGTTGCGCGCGGAGGCGGTGAGCGAGGACAAGGCGCCCGGCCAAGCGGGCAAGCGCGGCGTGATCACCGTGTCCGGCGGCGACAACTTCCTGGCAGGCCCGGAATTCGCGGCCAGCCTGGATCGCGGGGTGCCGCACTACGATGCGCTCGCACACCAGGCGATCGGCTACGACGCGAGCATCTTCGGCAACCACGAGTTCGACTTCGGGCCCGGAGTCCTTGCCGACTTCATCGCGAGTTTCGACGGCTCACTGCAGTTCGTGAGCGCCAACCTCGACTTCTCCGGCGAGCCGGTCCTGGACGCCTACACCGAGGACGGCACCATCGTGTCCAGCAAGGTGCTGCACACCTTGGGCGAGCGGATCGGCTTGATCGGCTTGACCACACCCGAACTGCCGGCGATCTCCAGCCCGCGCAACGTCGAGGTCGACCGAGATCTCGCCGGCATCACCAACCGGATCGCCGCTCAGCTCACCCGCGACAAGGTGAACAAGATCATCTTGGTCAGCCACCTCCAGGACATCGACAACGAACTGGCGCTGGTGCCGGAACTGTCCGGCGTGGACGCCGTGGTCGCGGCGGGCGGCGGTGAGATCCTGGCCGATCCCGGCGACCGGCTCATCCCCGGCGACCAGGCCGAGCGCGGGTTTCCGCTGTATGCCGCCGACGCGAACGGCAAGCGGGTGCCGGTGGTTACCACGACAGGCGACTACAAGTACGTCGGACGCCTGGTGCTCAACTTCGACCGGGCGGGCAACGTGCTCGGGGTGGACGACGCGGCGACCGGCCCGGTTCGAGTTTCAGGTGTGGGAAGCGACGCTGTTGCCGGTGACCCACAGGTGCGCGCGGAAGTCGAGAAGCCGGTCGCCGAGTTCGTCACCGCGCTGGCCGAGCAGCTCGTCGCCACCAGCGAGGTCGCGCTGGACGGAGTTCGCAACAACATCCGCACGAAGGAGACCAACCTCGGCAATCTGCTGTCCGACGCGCTGCTGTGGGCGGGCAAGGAGCGGGCGGCCGAGTACGGGGTGCGCGCCCCGCAGATCGCGATCCAGAACGGCGGCGGGATTCGCAACAACTCGTTGCTGTCCGCGGGCGAGATAACCGCACTCAACACATACGAGATCGCCCCGTTCGCCAACTTCGTGGCGGTCGTGCCGGAGATCTCGCGGGACACCCTGAGCCAATTGCTCGAGCGGGGCGTCGCCGCTTCGCCGAATGCCGCGGGGGCGTTCATGCAGGTTGCGGGGCTGAGCTTCCGCTATGACACCACCCGGCAGGCGCAGGTGATCACGCCCGGTGGCAACACCATCGTCACGCCCGGCGAGCGGGTTCGCGATGTGGTGCTCGATGACGGCTCGGTGATCGTGGCCGATGGCGTCGTGGTCGACGGGCCATCGGTGTCGGTGGCCACGAATGACTTCTCCGCACGCGGGGGTGACGGCTACCCGTTCGGCGACGCACCCTTCACCTCCGTCGGCACCACCTACCAGGCCGCGCTGCAGGATTACCTGACCGGCCCTCTTGCCGGTGCCATCACGGCCACGCAGTACCCAGAAGGCGGTTCAGGCCGGATCACGCCCATCGGATGACCCCGTGCACCCGTCGTGCGTGAATGTTGTTGCATGAGCAACCCTGGTCACGCACGACCCCACGCCAGCGACGTCGTGAGTGACCAGGGTTGCCGGAACAACAACATTCACGCACGACCCCACGCCAGCGTGCACGCTCGGCCACTGGGACCGGGCATGGCGCATCGCCGGGTTGCACGGCACGATGGGCTGCATAGACATCTGCTGGCTCGAAGGAGTGCCCTGTCATGCCTGAAGCTGTGATCGTGTCCACCGCCCGCTCCCCCATCGGGCGCGCGGGCAAGGGGTCGTTGGTGGACATGCGCCCGGACGACCTCACCGTGCAGATGGTGCGGGCCGCACTGGACAAGGTCCCCCAGCTCGACCCGACCCACATCGACGACCTGATGCTCGGTTGCGGCCTGCCCGGCGGCGAGTCCGGGTTCAACATGGGGCGCGTGGTGGCCGTCCAGCTCGGCTACGACCACGTGCCGGGAACCACCATCACCCGCTACTGCTCGTCCAGTTTGCAGACCACCAGGATGGCGCTGCACGCGATCAAGGCGGGCGAGGGTGACGTGTTCATCTCCGCCGGTGTGGAGACCGTCTCGCGCTTCGCCAAGGGCAGCTCCGACTCCTGGCCGGACACCCACAATCCGCTCTTCGCCGACGCCGAGACACGCACCGGCACGACGGCAGCCGAGGGCGCCGACGCGTGGACCGACCCGAGGGAGAACGACAAACTGCCCGACATCTACATCGCGATGGGCCAGACGGCGGAGAACCTGGCCCGGCTCAAGAACATCTCCCGCGAGGAGATGGACGAGTTCGGTGTCCGCTCGCAGAACCTCGCCGAGAAGGCGATCGCCGACGGGTTCTGGGCCAAGGACATCACGGCGGTGACCCTGCCGGACGGCACGGTGGTGGAGAAGGACGACGGCCCGCGCGCCGGTGTCACGTTGGAGGGCGTGTCGGGGCTCAAGCCGGTGTTCCGCCCCGATGGCCGGATCACCGCGGCCAACTGCTGCGCGCTCAACGACGGTGCGGCCGCGCTGGTGATCATGTCCGACACCAAGGCCAAAGAGCTGGGTATCACCCCGCTGGCTCGGGTGCTGTCCACCGGTGTGACGGGCTTGTCGCCGGAGATCATGGGCTACGGCCCGGTCGAGGCGTCCAAGCAAGCGCTGCAGCGGGCCGGCCTGTCGATCAACGACATCGACCTGGTCGAGATCAACGAAGCCTTCGCCGCACAGGTCATCCCGTCCTATCAGGACCTGGGCATCGACATCGAACGGCTCAACGTCAACGGCGGCGCGATCGCGGTCGGCCACCCGTTCGGCATGACCGGCGCCCGGATCACCTCCACGCTGATCAATTCCCTGCAGCACCACGACAAGCAGTTCGGTCTGGAGACCATGTGCGTCGGCGGCGGGCAGGGCATGGCCATGGTGCTCGAACGCCTGAGCTGAGAAGCGTAAGCAGGAGGGGCGCCCGGGCAC
>NZ_JBOHGC010000361.1:0-2325 GCF_050699995.1 Actinokineospora sp.
GCGACGCTGTGCGGGGCCGTGGCCGCCGCCACCGTGATCACCCGTGACCGCGAGGCGGCCGACGCGAGCTCCCGGCCGAGCAACCAGATCACCGGCGAGCGCGCTCTCCTGCCCGACGAGCTCAACCGCGCGGTCGCCGGAGCGCGCCTGCCCGACCCGAAGACCGGCAGCGCGTCCGCGACCCTGAACAAAGGCCAGGAAGCGGGTCCCGCGGTCCCGCCCGCGCGCACAGGGGGCAGCCAGAGCGGCACCCACGGCGGCGCTCAGGGTGTGGGCCGGGCCGACTCGGGCGACACGCCGCAGCGGGCGCCGATCCCGGAGCAGGTGCGGCCCAAGACGTCGAACCGCGAGCTGGTGATCGAGTACTACCGGCTGATCGAAAGCGACCCGCGGCGGGCCTACGCGCTGCTGTCGGGCGATGTCTTCGACACCACGCTCGGCCAGTTCCTCGGCTCGTGGTCCAGGGTCAGCAAGGTCGAGGTCCTCGAGGTCGTCGAACAGGCCGACGGCGTCGTCGCGGTCGTCCGGATGCACCTGCTCGGCGGCTCCCAGCTGCGGATCAGGCAGCTGCTCACGGTGGCCGACACCGTGCCGCAGCGGATCATCGGAGCCGAGCTGTTGTCGGCCCAACTCAACTAGTTCGCCACGAACGGTCCAATTCGACGCCCTCCTGTGACAATATGTAGCCGCCGCATCGGGGCCGCGGGGGAACAGGGCTGTGTCTGTGCGCGCAGCGTGAACGCCTAGCCTTGAACGGTCGGGCACTTGGGACCCACCGCGTCGTCCGCGCTGGTTCCCTGGTCAGGCCGATGGCGCGCACCCTGCGCGCGCGACGTGAACCCCACGAGGCGCTTCGTGGGCGAGGGAGGTTCCGGTCGGGATGAGCGACGAGGGCCGGCTGGTCGCCGGGCGCTACCGGCTGGTCGAACGCATTGGCAGCGGTGCCATGGGCGTGGTCTGGCGGGCGGTCGACGAACGCCTGAACCGCTCGGTCGCGGTCAAGAAGCTGCTCCTGCCGCCCGGCCTGCCCCCCGAGGAAGCCGATGAGGCCGTCGCCCGCTGCCTGCGGGAGGGACGCATCGCCGCGCGCCTGCACCACCCGAACGCCATCGCGGTGTTCGACGTGGTCGACGAGGACGGCGTGCCCTGCCTGATCATGGAGTACCTGCCGTCGGTCAGCCTGGCCATCGCGCTGTCCGACGACGGGCCGATGGACCCGGTCGAGGTGGCCCGGATCGGCAGCCAGGTCGCGGCCGCGCTCGCCGCCGCGCACGCCGCGGGCATCGTGCACCGCGACATCAAGCCCGGCAACATCCTGCTCGGCGACGACGGCTCGGTGAAGATCACCGACTTCGGCATCTCCCGGGCCACCGACGACGTCACCGTCACCAAGACCGGTTTGATCGCGGGCACGCCCGCGTACCTGGCCCCCGAGGTGGCGATCGGCCGCGAGCCGTCGGCCGCCTCCGATGTCTTCTCTCTCGGCTCGACGCTCTACGCCGCCGCCGAGGGCGAACCCCCGTTCGGGCTCTCCGAGAACACGCTGGGGCTGTTGCACGCAGTCGCGTCCGGCAAGCTGAACGAGCCGAAGCAGTCCGGCGCGCTTACCGGCGTGCTGTTGGCGCTGCTGGCCACCGAGGTCGACGACCGCCCCAGCGCGGGTCGCGCCCGGGACCTGCTGGCGGCGGTGGCGCGGGGCGAGGAACCCAACCTGCCCAAGATCGCCGCGGGTGAGCCCGACGTGGCCACCCGGCTGGTGGTCACCACCGGCCCGACAGCCGCGCGCGAGCCCGAGCCGGCCGTCAAGTCGGCCAAACCGCTGGTCTTCGCCAGCGCCGCGGTCACGGTCGCGCTGGCCCTGGGCGCGTGGATGGTGCTCAACAACCGCGGTGCCGCCGACCAGATCGACGACGGCCCGACCCGGCTCAACAACGTGCCGTCGTCGACGGTGACCGTCACCGAGTCGGTCTCGGCGACGCTGGAGCCGACGACGACGGTCAAGGTGGTCCCGACCAGCAGGTCCGCGCCCGCCAGCACCACTTCGGGCTCGGAGGAGCCCTCCACAAGCACACAGCCGACTGAGGCCACGACAACGACGACGACTACGGTTTCCACAACTCCCTCCACCCCGACGTCGACGAGTGACCCTGGACCAACCGCGACACAGGTGACCTCACCCCCGCCCAAACCGTGAACCAGGAGCCCAGATGACCGACGAGCAGGTCATGGTCGCCGGGCGCTACCGGCTTGGTTCCCGCATCGGCAGCGGTGCCATGGGTGTGGTCTGGCAGGCGCACGACGACCGGCTGCACCGCACGGTCGCGG
>NZ_JBOHGC010000362.1:0-12676 GCF_050699995.1 Actinokineospora sp.
ATTCACACGTGGCCACCGCCATGGAGCGCCGAGGGCAAGGATCTCTCGACCGCATCGCGGAAAGTCATGGGTCTGGCCGAGTTGGTCTCGTTCCACCACGACATGGCGCAGCGGTTGAGCGGTCACAAGTCCTGATCTAGGCCAACAGCCGACGAAGGTGGGAGCGGGCCCCCGATGCCCGCTCCCACCTTCACTCCCGCACCCCGGGACTCAGCCCGTCGGCGGGACGGCCGCGGCCGTGGAAGGCGCCTTCTCCGGTGTGGACACGCCCGTCGACGGCGGCACCGAAGTGGCCGACGGTGGCGTGGTCGCCGAGGTCGCCGACGGGATCGCCGACAGCGACGGTGGCAGCGGCACGAACGGGAGGCCGGTCCGCTCGTCACAAATGCCGTCGGTGTAGACGATTCGCGGCAGTGGGAAGCGGTTTCGGTTGTCCGAGCGACCGACGCAGGAGGGACGGTAAACGGTGATCGGGATGCCATCCTCGTCGTAGAGGTAGAACTCGTCGATGGCTTTGCCGTCGGCGCCGACCGCGTACACATTGGACAGTGGGCTGCCGTTGTAATACAGGCCGTCGCCCGGGTATCCGCCGCCGTAGTAGGTCGTGCGGCCGCCGTTGTACGACGCCGCCGCCACCGCCAGGGCGAGGCCGCAGCCGACGACGAAAGCGTTGCCTGGCACCGTGACCGCCAGCAGCCTGCGGTCCGTCTTGACCCGACCCGCCGTCCACAGCAGCACACCCGTCGCGATGAGGACCGCCACCGCGAAGACGGGCGCCCGGCTGATCACGGCGAGGAAAGCCAGTGCCAGCACCACGATCCGCAGAACCGTCCACGCGGGACGCAGGGATCGCACATAGTCCATCGCCGCGGGCTGGAGCAGGTTCAGGCCCACCCGGACCGCCCAGCGGTACTCCGGCAGCTCCTCGATGTCCGACCGGCGGACGCGGCCGGTGAAGATGAGCCACGCCGCCAGCGCGAACAGCGGCAGGAAGATGACCACTGCGGCCAACGGGGCCGCCGAGCGTTCTCCCACCCCGGCGATACCGACGATCAGGGCGACCAGCGTCGTGATCGCGAGCGCCCACAAGGCGATCCTGCCCGCGAGCTTGCGCGGGATCGCGGGGGCGGTCTGGCTCGGCGGCGGGTAGCCACCCGTCGCGCGCAGTTCGGCCGCGTAGTCCTCCGGCGTGCCAAGGCGTTCGACGGGGGAACCGTCCTCGCCGAAGACCTCCGTGACGTGCGGCTCGACGTCCTCCATCAGCTCGGTCAGCTCGTCGGCGGGGAGATCGGCCAACGCCGTCCGCACCCGGGCCAGGTACTCGTCGAGCTCCAGGCGAGTGTCGCTGTTCACGCCGCCTTCCCCTTTCGCAGAATCCCGTCCAACGTCTCGGCGAACGCCCGCCAGGCTTGCTCGGTCTCGACCAGCCGGTCGCGGCCCAAGTCGTTGAGTCCGTAGTACTTGCGGTGCGGCCCCTCGTCGCTCGGCACCACGTAGGAACTCAGGTACCCCGCCTTGTACAGCCGCCGCAGCGTTCCGTAGACCGAAGCGTCCCCGACTTCCTCGATGCCGCCGCCCCGCAGTCGCCTGAGGACGTCGTAGCCGTAGCCGTCCTCATCCCGCAGCACGGCGAGCACCGCGAGGTCCAGCACTCCCTTGAGCAGCTGGCTCGTATCCATGCACCCTCCCCGGTATCGCGCTAAGAACACTATTGCGCATTACGCAGTACCGCGCAAGGTGGAAACTGGTGACAGCAACGTTCTACGGTGGAGGCGGCGCACTCAGCGGAGAGGAATGCGCCGATCCAGCTCATCGACACGCCGCCCGAGGAGATCGTCACCAAGCACTACGCGTTCCTCGTGAGCGAAGACGAGTTCGACGTGGTCTTCGGCCGGATCAAAGACCGGAACCTGACCTACTGGGCCGACCCGTTCCACAGCCAGACCGGCGAGATCAACACCAACGACGGCGGCCGTGGCGTCTACTTCGACGACCCCGACGGGCACGCGTTGGAGATCCTCACCCGGCCCTACGGCAGCGGGTCATGAGCGGCGCTGGCACCGCGGGCACGAGAACGACGAGCGGTTCATGAACGGCTCGCGGCGGATCGGGCTGCCACAGCGGGGACACGGCAGGCCCTCCTGCCCGTACGCGGCCAGCGACCGGTCGAAGTAGCCGGACTGGCCGTTCACGTTGACGTACAAGGCATCGAAGGACGTGCCACCCGCGACCAGCGCCTCGGCCATCACGTCGGTGGCGGCGCCGATCAGCTCGCGGGCCTTCGCCGCGGAGAGCCGCTCAGTGGGCCGGGCCCAGTGGACGCGGGCGCGCCAGAGTGCTTCGTCGGCGTAGATGTTGCCGATGCCGGACACCACGGTCTGATCCAGCAGGGCCCGTTTGACCTCGGTGCGCTTGGCGCGCAGCGCGCGGACGGCGGCGTCGAGGTCGAACGCGGGGTCCATCGGGTCGCGGGCGATGTGCGCGACCGGCTCGGGCAGCGTCTCGCCGTCGACAACGACGGTGTCCTCGACGGACAGGCCACCGAACGTGCGCTGGTCGACGAACCGCAGTTCGGGCCCGTCGTCGGCGAAGCGGACACGGACCCGCAGGTGCTTCTCGTCGGGCGCGTCGGCGGACTGGACGAGCATCTGGCCGCTCATGCCGAGGTGGGCGAGGACGGCCTCACCTGAGCTCAGCTCGACCCACAGGTACTTGCCGCGGCGGCGCGCGGCGTCAAGGGAATGTCCCACGAGCCGGGACGCGAAGTCGATCGCGCCCGGGACGTGGCGGCGGATGGCGCGGGGGTGCAGGACGTCGACCGAAGCGATCGTGCGGCCGGTGACGTGGCGTTCCAGACCCCGGCGGACGACCTCGACCTCAGGCAGCTCGGGCACTCAGGACTCGTCGGACCGCTCGGCGTCGATCGACTCGGAAAGCTCGCGCCAAGCCGCTTCCGCGGCCTTCTGCTCGGCTTCCTTCTTGGTGCGCCCGTCGCCGTTGCCGTAGCCCTGGCCGTTGACGACGACGATGGCCGTGAACTCCTTGCGGTGGTCCGGGCCTTCCTCGCGCACCCGGTACTCGGGCACGCCGAGGCCCGCGGACGCGGTGAGCTCCTGCAGGCTCGTCTTCCAGTCCAGCCCGGCTCCGCGAAGCGGCGCTTCGATGAGCAGCGGGTCGAACAGGCGGTGCACGACCTGGCGGGCCGTGTCGATGCCGTGCTGCAGGTAGACCGCGCCGATCACCGCTTCCATGCCGTCGGCGAGGATGCTCGCCTTGTCGCGGCCGCCGGTCAGCTCCTCACCCTTGCCGAGGAGCAGGTGCGCGCCGAGGCCGCCGTCGCCCAGACCGCGGGCGACACCGGCGAGGGCGTGCATGTTGACCACGCTGGCCCGCAGCTTCGCGAGCTGCCCCTCGGGCAGGTCGGGGTGGCGGCGGTACAGGTGGTCGGTGACGACGAGGCCGAGGACCGCGTCGCCGAGGAACTCCAGGCGCTCGTTGGGCGGCAGGCCGCCGTTCTCGTACGCATACGAGCGGTGCGTCAGCGAGAGCACGAGCAGCTCGGCGTCCAAGTGGACGCCGAGCGCGTCGAGCAGCGTTGACGGGTCCGCTGTCGGACCTCGAGACGCCTTAGCCCCCATGGCGTGAACCTACGGTCACGCGGGCTGAACGACCTGGCGACCGTCGTACTGGCCGCAGGTCGGGCAGGCGATGTGCTGCGGCTTCGGGGCCCGGCAAGCCTTGTTCGAGCAGTTCACCAGGTGCACCGCAGTGGTCTTCCACTGCGACCGGCGCGAGCGGGTGTTCGAACGCGACATCTTCCGCTTGGGGACGGCCACGACTGAATCTCCTCTGAGCAAGCTGTGTGAGCAGGACGGACAGTTACAACGACGATACGGACTGTGTTGTCTCAGCCATCATCCTGTTGGAACCGCTCTTGGAGCGCGGCCCATCGAGGATCAATGGTCTCATGCCTATGATTCGGGCCGAGTTCGGCCCACTTGCCACCACAGTCCGTGCACAGCCCGGCACAGTCCGGGCTGCACAGCGGCACGTGCGGCAGTGCCAGGACGACCGCGTCGCGGACGACTGGCTCAAGATCGATGAGGTCGTCGATCAGGCGACTGACCTCGTCTTCGTCGGTGGTCTCGACCGTCGCGCTCAGCGGGTAGGCGAAGAGCTCGGTGATGTCGACCTCGACCTCGTCGGTGATCGGGTCGAGACACCGGGAGCACTCCCCCGCGAGCTGGGCGGAGGCGACCCCGGAGACCAGGACACCCTCCACGACGGACTCCAGCAGGACGTCGAGGTCGACATCGGCGCCCGCGGGCACGGCGATGACGCCTTCGAGCCCGATGGCGTAGTCGGCCTGGGCGGTGCGGTGGACCGGTCGCGAGGATCCGGGTCGCCTTCCCAGCTCACGGGTGTCGATGACCCACGGGCTGGTCAGGACCGGACGGGCCGGGCCTTTGCGCTTCTCGGACATGGTGGACTCGGTCACGCCTTCGTGGATTGGTGGGGCCTACGCGGATGTCCGCGCGGCCAGCTAGAACAGGGTACGCGAGGCGTGGTCAAACCGGAAATCAGCTCAGCCGTGGTAGTCGAAGGGAACGGCGCCGGCGGGGACGCCGTTCATGGCGCCGCGCAGGTGGGTGCGGCCCTTGCCGACGGTGCGCAGGGTGTGGCTGAGGAGGTCTTCGAACTCGGCCAGCTTGGTGTCGACGTAGTCGTCGCACTCGGCGCGCTTGCGGGCGGCCTCGTCGGCGGTGGCGTCGAGGATGCGGGCGGACTCGGCGTGGGCGGCCTGCACGACCTCGGTCTGGGAGACCAGTCGGGCCTGCTCAAAGCGGCCTTCCTCGACCGCGCGCTCGTAGGACTCGCGGCCCGCCTGCAGCATCCGGTCGGCCTCGGACTGGGAGCGGCCGACCAGGCTCTCGTACTCGGCGCGGCCCGCGGCGACGGTGCGGTCGGCTTCGTCCTGGGCCTCGGCGACCAGGCGGTCTGCGTGCGCGGTGGCGTCGGCGATGAGGCGCTCGGCCTGAGCGCGCGCGTCGGCGATGAGCTGCTCGGCCTCGAGGGTGACCTTGCTGCGGGTCTGCTCGGCCTGGTGCTCGGCGCCGCCGATGATCTCGTCCTTGCGGTCGAGCACGTCCTGGGCGTCGTCGATCTCGGCGGGCAGCGCGTCGCGGACCTCGTCGAGCAGTTCGAGGACGTCGCCGCGGGGCACCACGCAGCCCGACGTCATCGGCACACCCCTGGCTTCCTCCAGGATCGTGACCAGCTCGTCGATCGCCTCGAAGACCTTGTACACAGCTCCTCCTCCACCTCCACGCCGCGGGACGTGACGGCTCCCCGTTCGATTCTGCACGCTCCACCGGCTCCGCACGTGGAGATCGAGTGGGCGTGTTCGTTTGTGACCGGGTGGCGGCTTGTGATGATCCGCACCGACCGCGCGGCGGTCAGCTCTCCTGGGCCGCGTTCTCGGCCAGCCGCTTGAGGAGGCGGGTGTGCACGATCTCCGGGAGCAGGTGCGAGACCGCGCCGCCGTAGGTGGCCACTTCCTTGACCAGTGAGCTGGACAGGAAGCTGTTGAGGGGGCTGGTGGGCATGAACATGGTCTCCACGCCGGTCAGGCCCTGGTTCATCTGCGCCATCTGCAGTTCGTAGTCGAAGTCGCTGATGGCGCGCAGGCCCTTCACGATCGCCTGGACGTCGTTCTGGGTGCAGTAGTCCACCAGGAGCCCGTGCCACGAGTCGACGCGGACGTTGGGCAGGTGGGCGGTGGTCTCGGCGAGCATGTCCATCCGCTCCTCGACGGTGAACAGGCCGCGCTTCGACTTGTTGATCATGACGGCGATCACGACCTCGTCGAACAGCGCCGCGGCCCGCTCGATGATGTCGAGGTGGCCGTTGGTGGGCGGGTCGTACGAGCCCGGGCAAACTGCGCGCGTCATGGATTTGGACCGTAGCAGCCGGGAGTCAGTCGGAGTCCGTGTCGACACTCACTTGCGAGGCCCAGTGCAGTTCGGTATCGCCGTAGCGGCGGGACCGCTCCGGCACGAGGGCGGTGGGCCAGTCGGGCGCGCCCGCACGCGTGGACCTCTCGACGATCACCGTGGAGCCGGGGCCGGTCCAGCCGTAGTCGACCAGGGCGTTGAGCATCACGGCGAGTTCGGGGCCCTCGACGGCATAGGGCGGGTCGGCCATGACCAGGTCGTAGGGCTCGTCGGCGCCGGTGGACAGGACCTGGGTGACCCGCCCGGCCCGGATGTCGGCGCCGGGCAGCGCGACGATGGCGGCGTTGCGCTTGAGGACGCCGACGGCGTTGCGGTCGGCCTCCACCATCGTGGCCAGGACCGCCCCACGCGAGAGCGCCTCGAAGCCGAGCGCGCCGGAGCCCGCGTAGAGGTCGAGCACCCGGGCGCCGTGCAGTCCGATTCCCGCTTCCAACGCGCTGAAGAGGGCCTCGCGCACCCGGTCCGAGGTCGGCCTGGTGCCCTTTGGCGGCACCGCGAGCCGCCTGCCCCCGGCGGCGCCCGCCACGATCCTGGTCACCCGCATATGGTGCCTGACCAGCCCGCACGGACCGCGCGCCGGGGTGAGGCGGAGCACATCCGCCATCAGGTCGATTCAGGCTCGACCCAAAGCGCGTAATCTCGCTCTTCCTGTCGGAAACAACCTGGGAGCGCTGCGTGTCGGAAACCTCTGTGAGAGAGGCCGAGATCGCGGTCGAGCAGAAGCATGTCGACGTCGTCTACGCGCGCGTCGACGAGATGCGCGGCGAGGCCGAGGCGATGCGCAACCGCGGCGACGCGCTTGCCCACGGAGCACGCAACGAGGCGGTCTTCGAGCAAGCCGCCATGCTCTTCGAACGCGATGTCATGGTTCGCCACGCGAACCAGATCCTGCGCACCCTCGACGCGGAACACGAAGGGCTGGTCTTCGGGCGGCTCGACGACACCGCGGGCGAGACGATGTACGTCGGCCGCCTCGGGGTCCGCGACGTCGAGTTCGACAACCTGGTCACCGACTGGCGCGCCCCCGCGGCGGCGCCGTTCTACCAGGCCACCGCCGAGCAGCCGATGGACATCATCCGGCGCCGGGTGATCCGCTCCTCCGGACAGACCGTGGTCGACATCGACGACGACCTGCTCATGCCGGAGCGGCACCTGGAGAGCATGGCCGTGGTCGGCGAGGGCGCGCTGATGGCGAGCCTGACCCGCGCGCGCGGCGAGAACATGCGCGACATCGTCGCGACCATCCAGAAGGAGCAGGACGAGGCGATCCGGGCGCCGTGGCGCGGAGTCACCGAGATCACCGGCGGCCCCGGCACCGGCAAGACCGCGGTGGCGCTGCACCGCGTGGCGTACCTGCTCTACCGCGACCGCAGGCGGATGGGCGGCACGGGCGTGCTCGTGGTCGGCCCGTCGCCCGCGTTCACCTCCTACATCTCCCGGGTCCTGCCCTCCATGGGCGAGGACAACGTCGAGCTGCGCTCGCTGTCGGACCTGCTCGACGGCGTCAAGGCGGTCCGGGTCGACCCGGCGCCGGTGGCGGCGGTCAAGGGGTCGCTGCGGATGCGCCGGGTGCTCAAGCGGGCCATCCGCGAAGCCCCCGCGGACGCGCCCACCGAGCTGCGGATCATGTACCGCGGCGAGGTGCTCAAGCTCGACGCGCGAGAGCTCGACGCCGTTCGCAACAACGTCCACAATGGACGTCGCCCGCCGAACCAGGCGCGCGTCGACGCCGCCGAGGCGCTGCTGGAAGCCTTGTGGCGCAAGGCGGACTCGTACACCGACTTCGCCGTGAAGCGGGCCGACCTGATCACCGAGATCGGCGAGCGGATCGACTTCCACCGCTTCGTCGTCGTGTGGTGGCAGCTGCTGACCCCGGCGGAGGTGCTGCGCTCGCTGAGCGACCGCCGCCGGCTGTCGCGGATCGCGGGGCGCGGCCTCACCCGGTCCGAAGTGGACATGCTGGCCGACTCCTGGGCCGACCCGAGCGGCCCGTCGGTCGCCGACGTCGCCCTGCTCGACGAGCTGCGGATGCTGCTGGGCAAGCCGCCCAAGCGCCGCAGGCGCAAGACCGACACCTCCGCCGCGGAACTGAAGACGTGGTCGGAACGGCAGAGCGGGCCGGGTTATCACCGGCCCGACGACTACGACGAGTACTCCCACATCGTCGTCGACGAGGCGCAGGACCTCTCCCCGATGCAGTGGCGGATGGTCGGCAGGCGCGGGAAGTACGCGAGCTGGACTGTTGTCGGCGACCCGGTGCAGAGCTCCTGGCCGGACCCGGCGGAGGCGCGGCAGGCGCAGGACGGCGCGTTCGGCGGTCCCCGGACCGTGCGTCGGCAGTTCGCGCTGCGCACCAACTACCGCAACTCTGCGGAGATCTTCGACCTCGCGGGCAAGGTCGTCCGCGACGTCTCGACCCCCGAGCAGCTGCCGCACGCGGTGCGCAGCACCGGAATCGAACCCTCGGTCCGGGTCTGCTCGTTCGACCAGCTGACGGAGTTCGCGGTCACGGCGGCGAAGGAGCTGCTCGGCACGGTCGACGGCACGGTCGGGGTGATCACCGCGACCAGCCGGGTCGACTCGACCCGGTCGGCGATCGAGCGGCTCAACGACGAACGGCTGCGGGTGGTCGACGGTTTGGAGTCCAAGGGTTTGGAGTACGACGCGGTCGTGCTGATCGAGCCCGCGGAGTTGGTCACGGAGTCGACCACGGGACCACGAACTTTGTATGTCGCCCTCACTCGGGCGACTCAGCGCCTTACGGTAGTGACCACCGACCAAAACTGGCCGGACAGCTAAAGGGAGCAGCGTGCCGGAGCCCGACCCGAGCCGACCAGCAGGTCAGTGCGCCGACCTGCTCAGGCTCATGGACGCGGGCAAGCTGCGCGAGGCCGCGGCCAGGGCCAGGCTGCTCACCAGGTTCAGCGATGATCCGTATGAGCGGACCCAGGCACACCTGTTCCTCCTCGGCGCGCAACTCACGCTGGGACAGGCGGGCACCTCGGAGTTCACCCGGGTCCTGGCCGAGGCCGACGAAGCGGTCAAACAGTTCCCGGAACCCGCCTTCGTCGGCGAGTTCCACGCCCTGGCGGGCGGTGCGGCCTTCGCGGTGGGCCAGATCGAAGACGCGATGCTGCACACCGTCGACGGAATGCGGGCCACCGCTCAGGCAAGGCCCAGCGTCACGACCGCGTTGGCCTGGTACGACCTGGCCTGGACGGCGGGCGAACTCGGCATGACCGACGAGGTCGACCTGGCCCTGCGCCACGCCCACGACACGGGCAGGCAATGGGGCCTGCACTACGAGGACGCCCCGATGCGGCTGATCACCGCCGTGTCCGCGGACCACAGGGGCGACACCGACCAGTGCGCCTCGATGCTGGCGGACCTGTCCGCCGACGGCCGCAGGCTGGCCGCAGGCGACCTCGACGGCGTCGCCATGGCCGACCGGGCCTACCTGGCGTACGCCACCGCGCGGTACACCGTCCTGGGTGGCGACCCCGGCGTCGACCCGCGGCGGCTGATGCCCGCGGAGGCGGACCAGGCGAGCAACCCGTACCGCATCCTGACCCGGGTGTGCCTGGCGATCACCGCGGGCCGCCCGACCGACGTGCTACCGGCGTTGGACGCGACCGTGCCGGTGAACCTGGTGCACGAGGTGGAGATCCTTCGGCTGCGTTCCCTGGCGTTGAGCTCGGCCGGTGACATGACCGGCGCCCTGGCCGCTGAGCGGCAGGCGATCCGACGATTCACCGAGCCGTGGCAGAACCTCCGCAGACTGGCTGCCCACGCCGCGCGATTCCGTGCGGACCACGCGGTCCTCTCGGAGTACGCGGCGGCCGCCCTGACCGATCCCCTGACGGGGCTGCCGAACCGCAGGCACCTGGAGGAACGGCTCGAGGAGATCAGCGGCACGCGGGAACGGGCGATCGTCGGCCTGATGGACCTGGACAACTTCAAGGACGTCAACACCCACCACGGCCACCTGGCAGGCGACGCCGTACTGGCCCGAATCGCGTCGGTCGTCGCGTCTTCCCTGCGGGAGGGCGACTTCCTGGCGCGCTACGGCGGAGACGAGTTCGTCGCCGTCCTCACGGAGACCTCGCTGAGCGCCGCCCACGAGGTCGGCGACCGGGTGACCGCCGCCCTGGCCCGCGAGAACTGGGATGAACTGGCGCTGGGGGCGCCGGTGGGGATCAGCATCGGCTGGGCGGAACTGACCGAACACGGCCCCGACGCGGCACTGGCAGCGGCGGACCGAGCGATGTACGCCCGCAAGGGCACCCGCGACTACTAATTAGCCCCCTGCCAACCGCGAGTCGCCCCGCCCGGCAAGTGAGTCGCCCCGCCCGGCTACATGAATGTCGAATTCACTGGCCGGGCGGGGTTACTCGGTTGCCTGGAGGGGCGACTCGCGGGTGTCAGGTCAGGACCACCAGCAGATCTCCGCCCTCGACCTGTTGGACCTTGCCAATGGCGAGCCGCGAAACCTTGCCTGCCTTGGAGGCGGTGATGGCAGCCTCCATCTTCATCGCCTCGATGGTCGCCACAGTCGCGCCTGCCTCGACCTCGTCGCCCTCGCTGACCGACAGCGTGACGACGCCGGCGAAGGGAGCGGCGACGTGGTTGGGGTTCGTCTTGTCGGCCTTCTCCGCCACCGGCAGATCCGACGCGATCGCCCGGTCCCGGACCTGGATCGGCCGCAGCTGCCCGTTGAGCGTGGCCATCACGGTCCGCATGCCGCGCTCGTCCGGGTCGGCGACCGCTTCCAGCTCGATCAGCAGGGTCACACCCTTGCCGATGCCGACCGCGTACTCCTTGCCCTGTTCCAGGCCGAAGAAGAAGTCCTTGCTGGCCAGCACACTCGTGTCGCCGAACTGGTCCCGGTGCGCCAGGTATTCCTTCGTCGGCCCCGGGAACAGCAGCCGGTTGAGCGTCGCCCGCCGGTCCGACGCCAGGCCCTCGCGGTCGGCCTCGGTCAGGTCCGCGACGCCCTTCGGGGCGGCTCGGCCCTTCAAGGCCTTGCTGCGGAAGGGTTCCGGCCAGCCACCGGCCGGGTCGCCGAGTTCGCCGTGCAGGAAGCCCACGACCGAGTCGGGAATGTCGAAGCTGCCCGGCTCTGACTCGAACTGCTTCGGGTCCACGCCCGCGCCGACGAGGTGCAGTGCCAGGTCGCCGACGACCTTCGACGACGGCGTCACCTTGACCAGCCTGCCGAGCATCCGGTCGGCCGCGGCGTACATCGTCTCGATGTCCTCGAAGCGGTCGCCCAGACCCAACGCCACCGCCTGCGTGCGCAGGTTCGACAGCTGCCCGCCGGGGATCTCGTGGTGGTACACGCGGCCGGTCGGCGACGGGAGACCCGCCTCGAACGGTCGGTACACGCGCCGCACGATCTCCCAGTACGGCTCGAGGTCCGACACCGCCTGCAGCGACAGTCCGGTTTCCCGCTCGCTGTGGTCGGTCGCGGCGACGATGGCCGAGAGGGACGGCTGCGAGGTGGTGCCCGACATCGACGCGACGGCACCGTCGACAGCGTCCACACCGGACTGGATGGCGGCGAGGTACGTCGCCAGCTGGCCACCCGCGGTGTCGTGCGTGTGGAGGTGGACCGGGAGGTCGAACTCCTTGCGCAGCGCGGTGATCAGGCGGGCCGCGGCGGGCGGGCGCAGCAGGCCCGCCATGTCCTTGACCGCCAGCACATGGGCGCCCGCGCCGACGATCTGCTCCGCCAGCTTGAGGTAGTAGTCCAATGTGTACAGCTGCTCGGCCGGGTCGCTCAGGTCCGCCGTGTAGCACAGGGCCACCTCGGCGACCGCGGACCCGGTCTCGCGCACGGCCTCGATCGCCGGGCGCATCTGCTCGACGTCGTTGAGGGCGTCGAAGATCCGGAAGATGTCTATACCGGTCTTCGTGGCCTCCTCGACGAACGCGGAGGTCACCTCCGTCGGGTACGGCGTGTACCCCACGGTGTTGCGCCCGCGCAGCAGCATCTGCAGACAGATGTTCGGCACGGCCTCACGCAGCGCCGCCAGGCGCTCCCACGGGTCCTCGGCCAGGAACCGCAGCGCGACGTCGTAGGTCGCGCCGCCCCAACACTCCAGCGACAGCAGCTCCGGGGTCATCCGCGCGACGTGCGGGGCGACCGCGAGCAGGTCCTTGGTGCGCACCCGGGTCGCGAGCAGCGACTGGTGGGCGTCGCGGAACGTGGTGTCGGTGACGCCGACGTTCCTCGACTCGCGCATCCAGCGGGCGAAGCCCTCCGGACCCAGCTCGACGAGCTTCTGCTTGGAGCCCGCGGGCGGCTCGGCGTTGAGGTCGATCTCCGGCAGCTTGGTGCGCGGCTCGATCACCTTCGGCCGCTCGCCATGCGGCTTGTTGACCGTCACGTCGGCGAGGTAGGTCAGCAGGCGGGTGCCGCGGTCGGCCGAGTGCCGCGCGGTGAGCAGGTGCGGGCGCTGCTCGATGAACGACGTCGTCACCCGGCCCGCCACGAAGTCCTCATCGTCGAGGACGGCCTGCAGGAACGGGATGTTCGTGGCCACGCCGCGGATGCGGAACTCCGCCACCGCGCGCTTGGCCCGGCGCACCGCGGCGTCGAAGTCGCGGCCGCGGCAGGTGAGCTTGACCAGCATCGAGTCGAAGTGCGCGCTGACCTCGGC
>NZ_JBOHGC010000363.1:0-6852 GCF_050699995.1 Actinokineospora sp.
GTATTCGAGTGCCACGCGGCGGAGAAATTTCACCGATTCGGCTGAACCCAGCGCCTCCCTACGCATCGTATCCAGCTTCGTCTGAAACTTCCCGACTTGCTCTGGTGCGTCGGTGTACGTGTCGACATGCAGGATTGTCGGCGCGTTTCGGTACTCCATCAGGCCGTAATTGCTGGTGGAACCCTCCCACCGCTCCAAGTCGAAGGGCGCTACGCGCACGTCGATGTGGGGCATCTCCGCCATGTCGGCGATGTGCTGGATCTGCTCGGCCATGACCTCGGCGCCGCCGTGCATCCTCCGAAGGGCGGCTTCCTCCAGCACTGCGAAATACTTTGGCGCACGTGGCTTGCGAAGCACTTCCTGGCGTTGCAATCGGGACTTGATGCGGTGTTCGGACTCCTCGGTCATGCCCTCGTTGGCGTATATCAGCGAGCGGACGTAGGCGGGGATTTGGAGCAGACCAGGTACGCGCACCACGTTGACGTGCGAGATCTTCGTTGCCTGGGCTTCGAAGATGGCCAGGATGGGCTGCCTGGTCACCCGGATGTCGGCGAGCAGACTCCACCACGTGGGCGACAGTGGGCTGCTGATCAGCGTGAGGATGCGTTTGCGTTCGACTTTGGGGACGGCGTAGACCGTCAGCAGGGCGGCGGCGGCTTCGGGGCTGGTCGGCCGGATGCCGTTCTCCATCCGGTTCAGGGTGGCGTTGGAGAAGCCTGCCTTCTCGGCCGCGACCGATGTGCTCATTTCGGCTGCAGCGCGCAGTTCGGCGAACAGGCTGCCGATCGCGCGGTCCCTGGCGGTGTCGTGCTTGGTCATCTGATCATCTCACCAGGAGAGACCGTGATCAGCCATTGCCCGATCGTGGACGGGATTTCACCCCCGGAAACTCACCCGGCGAGCCTGCCCGTCGCCGGGCGGGTGCGCAGCAGGGCCAGCGCGGTGTCGACCATCTCGGCGTGGACCAGCCCGTCGATCTCGGCGAGGCCGAACCACCCCGCCATGTCCGAGCTGCCGCCGACCTCGAACCGCAACTCCCCGCCGATGACCCGGCCCTCGTAGATCACCCGGACGCCGTGGAAGTCCGGCCGCACCACCGTGTCGATGCCCAGCAGGGTGTCGATTTCGGCGATATACCCCGTTTCCTCTTCGACCTCACGGACCGCGCCGTCCATCGGGTGCTCGCCGAAGTCGACCCCGCCGCCGGGCAGCATCCACACCGGCCCGTTCGGGCTGACCCAGCGCGAGAGCAGCACTTTGCCGTCGTCGACGCAGATCACGTAGGCGGCGAGCCGGGTCTTGCGACGGTTCTGGGACATGCCCGCACCTTATCGCCGCGACCTGGCCTGCGCGATTGACTTCGTCAGCATGATGAGGCAGGCCACCGGGTTCGAGCTTCACCCCAAGTCCGACGGCGACTTCTCGACCAAGCCGAAGGACCAGCCGGGCGGCCACCGTTGGCGGGTGTTGGCCGACCCGGCTGGGCACCCCTTCTGCCTGACCTCCTCAGCGGCCTAGGCGCTGGAACTTCCGCACCGCCAGCGGAAGGAACACCACGGTGATCACCAGCGGCCACACGACCGCCATGAGCATCGCGTTCCCCTCGATCCAGCTACCGCCGGTCGGCACCGGGTTGCCGAACAGCTCGCGCACCGCGTTCGCGGTGGAGGACACCGGATTCCACATCGCGATCGCCCCTAGCCAGTCGGGCATCAGGTGCGGTGGCGTGAAGACACTGGAGATCATCCCGAACGGGAACGCGACTGCGAACAGGCTGCCCGCCGCCTCCACGTTCGGCACCAGCAGACCCAGGAACACCCCGATCCAGATCAGCGCGAACCGCAGCAACAGCAGCAAAGCGAACGCCGACAGCGTCGCCATGAGCGAGCCGTTGGAGCGCCACCCGACGACCAGCGCGATCACCGCCAGCACCACCAGGTCGATGGTCGCGCTGAACAGGTCGGACACCCCGCGCCCGGTGACGACGGCGGACTGCGCCATCGGCATCGAGCGGAACCGGTCGGTGATGCCGCGCTCCTTGTCGATGGCGACCTGGTAGGCGGTGTTCATGAACCCGAAGGCCATGGTCATCGCGAACATGCCGGGCATCGCGAAACTCTTGTAGTCGGCGGCGCCGACGTCCATCGCACTGCCGAACACGTAGACGAACAACAGCACGGACACGATCGGGAACCCGAGCTGCCACGCGAACAGCGAGGGCTGCCGGATCAGGTGGCTGAGGTCCCGGCGCACGATCGTGAAGCAGTCGGCGACGGCCCAGTAAAGCTTGCCTTTGGGTGCTTCCACAGCGGTAGTCACGGGGCCGCCTCCTCGGGATTGGTCGGGCGGTGCTGATCGGCCAGGCGATCGGCGGTCGCTGGGTGATGGGTGTGTGTGGTGGTGTCGGCTTGTCGAGGGTCGGTCGCGCGGAGGTCCTTGGCCGGGCGATGCGCGTGATCCACAGCGGTGGTCATCGGGCCGCCTCCTCGGTTTCTTCCGTCCGATGCCCCGTCAGGCGCAAGAACACCTCATCGAGCGTCGGCCTGCGCAACCCGATGTCCTCGACCCGCACCCCCGCGTCGGCGAGTGCCCGAGCGACCTCGGTCAGCGCCGCCACCCGGTCCTCCACCGGGGCCTGAACCGTGCGCTCGTCCTGGTCGACCGTCGGCTCCGCCGAGGCCGCCCGGGCCACGATGCTCGCCGCCTTCGGCAGGTCGCCCGCCTCCCGGACCACCACCTCGATGCGGTCGCCGATGTCCCGCTTGAGCGCGTCCGGCGTGTCGTCCGCGATCGTCCGGCCGCGGTCGATCACCGCCACCCGGTCCGCCAGCTGATCGGCTTCCTCCAGGTACTGCGTGGTCAGCAGCACCGTCGTTCCCTCCGCGACCAGCGCCCGCACCGCCTGCCACACCTCGTTGCGGCCACGCGGGTCCAGCCCCGTGGTGGGCTCGTCGAGGAACATCACCTCCGGTGCCAGGATCATGCTCGCGGCCAGGTCCAGCCGCCTGCGCATGCCCCCGCTGTAGTCCTTGACCGTCTTCTCGGCCGCCTCCTCCAGATCGAACTGGACCAGCAACTCCTTCGCCCTGGCGTTCGCCGCGCGCCCGCCCAGGTGGAACAGGCGGCCGAACATCTCCAGGTTCTGCCGACCGGACAGGATCTCGTCCACCGCCGCGAACTGGCCCGCCAGGCCGATGCTGCGGCGCACCAGCGCGGGTTCGCGCGCCACATCGTGTCCGGCGACCACCGCTCGGCCGCCGTCCATCCTCAGCAGCGTCGCCAGGATGCGCACCGCCGTCGTCTTCCCCGCGCCGTTGGGCCCCAGTAGCCCGTGCACCTCGCCGCGCCGAACCGTCAGGTCGAGACCGTCGAGCGCGCGCTTCTCCCCATACCGCTTCTGCAAGTCCTCCGCGAGGACGGCATACTCTTCACCAGGCATGCGTACACCGTACCCGAATATGGGTACGGTGTACCCATCAATTTGTCGGGAGCACCGGATGGCGATGGAACACAGCGGCAGCGGCGACCTGAACCGCAGCCTGGAACTGCTGTGGGACTTCGCCGACAAACCCGGACGCGGCCGCAAACCCGGCCTCACCCTGGAGCGGATCGTCGCCGCCGCCGTGGCCATCGCCGACGCCGACGGCCTGGAGGCGGTGTCGATGCGGCGGATCTCCAGCGAACTCGGCGCGGGCGTCATGTCGCTGTACCGCTACGTGCCGGGCAAGGCCGAACTGCTCGATCTGATGCTCGACCGGGTCTGCGTCATCCCCGAGTCCGACGCCGAGCCCGTGACCGACTGGCGGGCCGCCGTGGAGCGCTACGCGCGCGGTGCGATGGACCTCTACCTGCGCCACCCGTGGATGCTGCAGGTCGACCAGGCCCGCCCGGTGCTCGGCCCGAACCAGCTCGCGGGCATCGAACACGCCCTGAGCGGGCTGAGTGGGATGGCGCTGTCGGACCAGAAGAAGGTCAACATCCTGGTGCTCGTCGACGGGTTCGTCAGCAGCTGCGCCCGCTCGATGGTCAACGCCAAGCGGGCCGAGGAGCGGACCGGCGTCACCGACGAGGAGTTCTGGACAACGCAGGCGCCGATCCTGGAGAAGGCCCTGGCCACCGGCAAGTACCCCATGATGGCTGCGCTGTCCGAGGACGCCTTTGCCGGCAGCGGCGAGGACCTGTTCGACTTCGGGCTGGGACTGATGATCGAGGGCCTACGGGCCTACCTCGACCGCTAGCCCGTGCCTCACGCGACGGCGGTTCCCTCCAGCTCCACCAGTTGGCCGGGGATCGCCAGCCGGGTCACCCCAAGCATCGTGGTGGTCGGGGCCACCCGGGCGGCGCCCAACCGCGCCGCCAGCACGCCGTAGTGCTGGAAAAGCAGGTCGACGTCGGTGGTGTAGACGTTGAGCCGGACGAGGTTCGCCAGCGACATGCCCGCCTCGCCAAGCACGGCCTCCAGGTTGTCCAGGCTCAGCGCCACCTGCGCCGCCATGTCACCGTCGTACTGGGGTTCGCCGTCGCCGCTCATCGCGGTCTGCCCGGAGCAGTACAGGGTGCGGGTGTGCACGGAGACGACCTCGCCCTGGTTGAAGCCCATCGCCACAGACCACGTCACCGGGTTGATCGCCGTTCGTTCCACTGCCATCTCAGTTCCATCCGATTCATCGAGAGCTTGTGGGACGAAGCCTCTCGGCGAATCACGACATCCTGTGTCGTGTATTCGATAATGTTCTCGCATGCGCGCCGACCGGTTGGTCTCGCTGGTGTTGCTGCTGCGCCAGCGTGGTCGGCTGTCCGCGACGGCGTTGGCCCGCGAGCTGGAGGTGTCCACCCGCACCGTGCTGCGCGACATCGAATCCCTGTCCGCGGCAGGGGTTCCGGTCTACGCCGAACGCGGTCGGCACGGCGGTTTCGCGTTGCTGCCCGGTTTCCGGACCGAACTCACCGGACTGAACGACGACGAGGCCCTCGCCTTGCTGGTCGCCGGATCACGGCGCGGCGCGCAGGCTTTCGGGCTCGGCTCGGCGCTCGCCTCGGCGATGCTCAAGGTGGTCGACGCGCTACCCGAAAGCCATCGGAACACCGCGGCGGTCGTGGCCGAGCGGTTGCTCATCGACCCGGAGACCGACCTCCTCTCGCGTCGGCAGGTCGCCGAGGAGGTGCCGGACGCCATCGTGGCCGAGATCCGGCGCGCGGTGTTCGCCGGACACAAGCTGCGCATCCACTACGCGGCCGTGGACCAGGCCCCGAAGTGGCGCACGGTGGACCCGATCGGGCTGGTCACCGTGCGCGGCCAGGGCTACCTGCTGGCCACCAGGTCGGGCGCGGACCGCACCTACCGGCTGTCCCGAGTGCTGGCCGCCGAGGAACTCACCGAACCCGCCGAGCGACCGAGCCGGGTCGACCTGGACCGGGCCTGGCAGGAGCGCGGCGCGCGGTTTCGGAGCGGCGGCGACCAGGTGACCGTGCTGGTGCGGGTGAACCCGGCGCGACGGGAGGAGCTGGTGAGCACCGCGCTGGCCGTCCGCGCCGAAGAACCCGGAGCCGACGGCTGGCCGCGGCTGGAGGTGATCTTCCAAGATTCACGGCACGCCGAATGGGCGCTGTGGCAGCTGGCCACGAACGCGGAAGCCCTGTCCCCGGAGTGGTTGCGCGCGTCCCTGCGCGACCGTGCCGCCACGATCGCCAGCCGCTACGGCGGGTTCGTGGGGTGTCGCCCGAGCTGACTCGGGGAAGATGGGGACTCGGGCGACACCCGCTGACGAACCACTGGAGAGTGCCGGCCCCAGGCCGGGCCAGCGAGTGAAACCTTACACGAAGATGATCACCTTGTGTCACCTTGCGCCACGATCTCACGCCGGACGCTCCGAAAGTGTGAACTTGTTGGTGACATGACGACCTTCGGCGGCTACCTGGTGTAAGAGTCCGCCCCGGGTCAGGGACGGTAGCGCTCGACGGCGGCCGCGCCGGCCTCGTCGCCGGAGCGGCGGAGCCCGTCGATCACTCCGTCGACGTCGGCGGCGGGCCGGTTCTGGCTGAGCTTGAACTTCGCCTCGATGCGGCCGATCGTCACCTCCACGCCGACGATGGCCCGCAACTGCCCCTGGACGAACCGCTCCGGGGCATCGTCGACCGACCACGGCCGCGACCGCCCGGCCTCGTGGCGCTCGGTGAGGCGACGCACGACGTCGGCGACCCAGTCCGGGTCATCGTGCACGGTGAGGCCGCCGTACACGTGCGCGGTCAGGTAGTTCCAGGTGGGGACGACGCGCCCGTGCTCGGCCTTCGAGGCGTACCAGGACGGCGTGATGTACGAGTCGGGCCCGCGCACGATGACCAGTGCGTCACCGATCACCGGGCGGCGCCAGTGCTCGTTATTGCGCGCGAAATGCCCCCGCAGGGTGCCCTCCTCACGGTCGTAGAGGAACGGCAGCATCGTGGCGACCAGGCCGTCGGCGGTGGCCGTGACCAGGTCGGCGGCGCCGTGGCCGGCCAACAGCTCGTGGACCGCGTCGTCGTCGGGGGCGAAGTGCGCGGGAACGTACATCGAGAGGGTCCTCACGGTAGCTTGCGACTGCCCCCATCCTGCGCCACCGGACGGCCCGCCGCCGTGAACCAGTACCCAACCGATCTGGTTCCGGGCGGGTCGGACCCGGTGATGTGTGAGCGACGAGAACAGCTCACTCATCGCCCATGGGCACACGGTTGGTTCCGGACAGTTCGTCGAGGGGGAGAAGCGGATGCGGGAGTTCCTCGACGCCGCGCGGTCCTTCCCGGCCGCACCGCTCGGCATCCTGCTGCTCGTCGTCGTCGGCTACTGGCTGTTGGCCTCGCTGGGCGTCGTGAGCC
>NZ_JBOHGC010000364.1:0-16618 GCF_050699995.1 Actinokineospora sp.
GTGCAGATCCGCACCAACGACATGCACAACACCGCCGAATTCGGCATCGCGGCGCACTGGCGTTACAAAGAAACCAAGGGCCGCAACGGTGTTCCGCATTCGCATGCCGCCGCCGAGATCGACGACATGGCCTGGATGCGTCAGCTACTCGACTGGCAGCGGGAGGCCGCCGACCCGGGCGAGTTCCTCGACTCGCTGCGCTACGACCTGGCGGCCCGCGAGATCTTCGTCTTCACCCCGAAGGGCGACGTCGTCACGCTGCCCGCCGGGTCCACGCCGGTCGACTTCGCCTACGCCGTGCACACCGAGGTCGGCCACCGCTGCATCGGCGCGCGGGTCAACGGCAGGCTCGTCGCGCTCGAGCGGAAGCTGGAGAACGGCGAGGTCATCGAGATCTTCACCTCGAAGGCCGAGGGCGCCGGACCGTCGCGGGACTGGCTGGCCTTCGCCGGGTCGCCGCGGGCGCGGGCGAAGATCAAGCAGTGGTTCGCCAAGGAGCGCAAGGAAGAGGCGATCGAGGCAGGCAAGGACGCGATCACCAAGGAGGTGCGCCGGGTCGGCCTGCCCATGCAGCGGCTCGTGTCGGCCGAATCGGTGAACGCCCTGGCCCGCGAGCTGCGCTATCCCGAGGTCAGCGCCCTGTACGCGGCGGTGGGGGAGGGCCACACCTCAGCCCGCCACGTCGTGCAGCGGCTCGTGGCCCTGCTTGGCGGTGTCGAGCACGCCGAGGAGGAGCTGGCCGAGCGCGCGACACCGTCCACGATCACCCGGCGCCGCAGCTCGGGCGACGCGGGCGTGCTGGTCAAGGACGCCAGCGACGTGTGGGTCAAGTTGGCCCGCTGCTGCACCCCGGTGCCCGGCGACGACATCCTGGGCTTCGTGACCCGCGGTGGCGGCGTCAGCGTCCACCGGACGGACTGCACGAACGCCGACGACCTGCTGGGCTCCCCGGAGCGGCTGCTCGAGGTCGAGTGGGCGCCGTCGGAGTCGTCGGTGTTCCTCGTCGCCATCCAGGTCGAGGCCCTCGACCGGCACCGGCTGCTGTCGGACGTGACGAAGGTGCTGGCCGACGAGAAGGTCAACATCCTCTCCGCCTCGGTGACGACGTCGCGTGACCGGGTGGCGGTGTCGCGCTTCTCGTTCGAGATGGGCGACCCGAAGCACCTCGGGCACGTGCTCAAGGCCGTCCGCAGCATCGAGGGTGTCTACGACGTCTACCGGGTGACCTCAGCGTCCTAGAGGCGTCCTAGAGGTGTCCGTTTCGTACAAGACCGGACGCGCGCACGGAGTTACGTTGGCTCGGTGACTACTTTCGACCGTGCCGAGAAGTTCATCCTGCTCAACGCCCGGCTGCTCGACCGCAGGCGGTTCGAGTTCCTGTTCGGCGCCGGTGACGCGTCGGCCGTCCTCACCGCGCTGGAGGCGTACCGCAACTCCGACGGCGGCTACGGCAACGCGCTGGAGCCGGACGGGCGGGGGCCGGGAAGCCAGCCGGTGACCGTGCTGTCGGCGTTGAGCATCCTGCATGAGGTCGGTGCCGCACCCGACGGCGTCGCCGAGTACTTGGAGTCCATCAGCGCCCAGGACGGCGGGGTCCCGTTCGTCCACCCCAATGCCCGCGACTACCCGAGGGCGCCGTGGTGGGAGGTCCCGGAAACCTATGCGGGCTCGCTGCTGCCCACCGCCAACCTCGTCGGCGCCTTGTGGCGCGCTGGAGTCGAGCACCCGTGGGTCGACCGGGCAGCCGAATTCTGCTGGCCGCGCATCGAGGCCCTGACGGCGACGCACCCGTATGAGGCGCTCGCCTGCGTGGAGTTCCTGGACCACGCCCCGGACCGGGCTCGCGCGAAGAAGGCGGCCGAACACGTCGGGACGATGGTCCGGGACAGCGGACTAGTGCGGCTCGGCGGCACCGGGACAGTCCCGCCCGGCTTCGCCGAGGGAGAGCTGCACGACCCGCACGACTACGCGTCGACGCCGGACAGTCTCGCGGCCCGTTGGTTCACCACCGCCGAGCTTGAGGTGAGCCTGGACGCCCTGGTGATGGCGCAGCACGAGGACGGCGGCTGGCGGCCGAAGTGGGCCATCTGGACGCCGGTGACGGAGTTCGAGTGGGCCGGGGTGCTGACGGTGAACGCACTCAGGACGTTGGAGACCTTTGGCCGGTCAACGCGGTGAGTGTTGTCCCGGCGAGTGCCTTCACCTCGCGGGCCAGATGCGCCTGGTCGGTGTAGCCCTCCCGGTAGGCGACATCGGCGAACGGCAGGCCCGCCCTGGCGCGGCGCACAGCCCGATCGAAGCGCAGGACGCGGTGCAGGACTTTGGGCCCGTATCCGAAGGCGGCGAGGCTGCGTCGGCGGAGTTGACGTTCCCCGAGCCCGACCGTGTCCGCGATGGCCCGCACTGATCCCGTGCGTGCGGCCAGTTCCCGGATCTGGCCGATCACCGGGTCGACGTGGGCGGGGAACGCTTCGAGCAACACCTGATGGGGATCCTCGGCCGCACCAAGCCGTTCGGACAACTCCCGGCCGTCGGGGCGGAAGGCGTCGAGGTCGATCCGTTCGTCGCGCAACGCGTCGGCGGGCACGCCCAAGGCGACGGCTCCGGGTTGGAACCGCAGCCCGACCATGGACCCGGGTTCCGAGGTGCCGATCTGCGCCTTGGTGTCCGGTCCCGCGACGAAGAGCCTGCCGGTCTCCCGCTGCCAGATGACGTCGGCACACCC
This sequence comes from Actinokineospora sp., assembly GCF_050699995.1. Lineage (GTDB taxonomy): Bacteria > Actinomycetota > Actinomycetes > Mycobacteriales > Pseudonocardiaceae > Actinokineospora. Next base: position 2,726 of record NZ_JBOHGC010000364.1, read on the forward strand.
GTCGGGCACGACCCGCTGGGCGCCCGCCTCCGCGCGGGTCCGCGACCACAGACAGGCGATGCCTGGGCGGTTGACGGGCCACTCACGGTAGGTCATACACCGAGTGTGACAGTGGGGTATGACAGTCGGATATGACGCTGTCAGCGCGCCCAGATTTGCGGGTAGTGCGTTGGGCAGATGCAGTGGTGGTCGTGCCCTGGCGGGTCGATCACGTGAGGTGCGATGGCCGCGGTGGACCCAGGCGAACGCTTTCCGCCGGCAAGCCGCACAGCGGGATGTCGAGCGCGGCGAGGATCGTTTCCAGGTCGTCCCGAGAGTCGACCGCGAGCGTGAACTTGAGCTGGTCGCCGTCGCCCGCGTGGCCGCCGAAGGCTCGGCAGAACCGGAAATAGCGGAGGCTGATCGCCCACGCTGCCGGCTGTTCGGCCGAGTCCTGCTCGTAGAGGTACTGCTCCCAGCGGTCGGCGCTAGCCCGCCACCGTGGCCTTCTGGATCTTGACCGGCACGGTCGGTGCGCCGTCCTGCTCGCCCATCTGCGGCGTGATGCCGCCCGCGGCGATCTTGTCCAGCACCCCGAGGCCCGCGTCGTCGATGGTGCCCACGACCGCGTAGGTCGGCGGGAGCATCGAGTCGCGGTAGACCAGGAAGAACTGGCTTCCGCCGCTGTTCGGGCGGCCGGTGTTGGCCATCGCGACCGTCCCACGTGGATAGACCACGGTCTCGCCGACGCCGGATGGCTTCAGGGTGCCCGGGTTCTCGTCCTGCACCGTGTAGCCCGGCCCGCCGGTGCCCTGCCCGGTCGGGTCGCCGCACTGCAGGACCGACAGGCTGTCGGCGGCGGTGAGCCGGTGGCAGGGGGTGTCGTCGAAGTACTTCTTGGTGGCCAGGTGCACGATGCTGCGCGTGGTGCACGGGGCCGTGTCGGTGGCCAGCTCGATAGCGACCGCGCCCAGGTTGGTCGTCAGCGTCACCGTGGCGGGCTTGTCTTCCGCCCGTTCGGCGGGCTTGCCGACGTCGCGGCCCTCTGGTGCGGGCTGGCCGGTGCTGGTCTTGTACCGGCACGCGGTCCCGGCGTTGGTGGCCGAGGATGCGCCGGCCTCGGTCGTGTTGGTCGGGGCCGACTCAACCCCGACCGGGCTGCCCGACACACCCGACCCGCAGGCGGTCAGGGTCAGGCAGGCGAGGAGCAGCCCGGTCGCGGTGGTGCGGTTCATCCTCAGGCCACCGTCACCGTGCTGATAGTGACCGGGTTCTTCGGCGAGCCGTCGCCCGGCGAGCCCTTGCGGGTCGTGCCCGCCTTGGCGATCTCGTCGATCTTCTTCAGGCTCTCGGCGTCGATCGTGCCGAAGGCGCTGTAGTTCGGGGGCAGTTCGGCGGTGCCGTAGACGATGAAGAACTGGCTGCCGTTGGTGCCCTTGTTCGTCTCCGGGTTCTTGCCCGCGTTGGCCATGGCGAGGATGCCGCGGCCGTACTTCACCTCGGGGAAGACCTCGTCGTCGAAGCTGTAGCCGGGGCCGCCGCTGCCGCTGGCCGACGGGTCGCCGCACTGCAGGACCTGCAGGCCGTCGCTGGTGGTGAGGCGGTGGCAGCGGGTGTTGTTGAAGTAGCCCTGCTTGGCCAGGCTCGCGAAGCTGTTGACAGTGCACGGCGCCAGGGCGCGGTCCAGGGTCAGCTTGACGTCGCCGCCCGCGATGTTCGCGGTGGCCACGACCGTGCCCTCAGCCGAGATGTCGGCCGTGGGCGGCGCCTGCGCGGGCTTCGCCGCGGGCTTGCCCGCCTCGGCCGGGTACTCGCAGGTGACCTTCGCCGGCAGCGCCTGCGGCCGCTTGGGCGCGGGCGCGAGCTCGGTCGGGATGTTGGCCGGGGTGTCCACCGGTGCTTCGGCGTCGGCGCTCGGCGAGGTGGAGGCGTCCGCCGGGGTCACCGGGTCGTCACTGCGGTTGGCGAGCCAATAGACAAGTCCCACGACGGCCACGACGGCCACCACGGTGCCCACCACACCGAATATCCGGCGCTTGCGCGCGCGCTCGGCCCTGTTCGCCAGCTGACGTTCCAGCTTGCGCTTGGCCGCCTCTCGGCGCTGCTCGTTAGTCGGCACCTGGCACCCTCCCTGACCTACACGTTCCTGGCAGGCGCGCAGTCTATGGGGACCCCCGGTAAGAACCGTGTGGTGGTACGGCCAGATAGGCTGAGAACCTGCCAAGAATCCGCCGACCGGAGGTCCACCGTGCTTGTCGTCGGCTTTCCGACTGGGGCCTTCCAGGCCAACTGCTTCCTCGTCGCACCCGAGGAGGGCGGCCAGTGTGTGATCATCGACCCTGGTCAGGACGCTGAGGAGCCGATCGCGGAGGCGCTGCGCAAGCACCGGCTCTCACCAGTGGCGGTGCTGCTGACCCACGGGCACCTCGACCACACCTACTCGGTCACCCCGGTCTGCGACGGCAACGACGTGCCCGCCTGGATCCACCCGGACGACCGCTACATGCTCACCGACCCGATGCGCGGCATGAGCCGCGAGGCGGCGGCCTTCTTCGGCGGCCTGCAGATGCGCGAGCCGCGCGAGGTCAAGGAGATGACCGACGGGGTCGAACTCGACCTCGCGGGCCTGAAGATGACCGTCGACCACACCCCCGGCCACACCGAGGGCTCGGTGACGTTCCGCTCGGCCACCGACGAGGGCGGCCTGCTGCTGTTCGCGGGCGACACCCTCTTCGCGGGGTCGATCGGCCGCACCGACCTCCCCGGCGGCTCGATGGACCGGATGACGGCGTCGCTGCGCACGAAGATCCTGACGCTCGACGACGAGACGGTGGTCCTCCCGGGCCACGGGCCGACGACGACGATCGGCCGCGAACGGGTCAGCAACCCGTTCCTCACCGGCATGATCGACCTGACCGACCCCGCGTCGGCGCACCGCGGCCGCGGCCGGGGCATCTGACGATGACCGAACCCCAGCCTCCGGCCGAGCCGGAGCGGATCCCCCTCACCCTGGCCGACCCGTCCCGCCGCCGAGGCTGCGTGACCGTCGCGGTCGCCCTGCTGTTCGGCGCGGCTGTGGGCGGTGTCGTCGGCCTGATCTTCGGGCAGACCCCTGGGCTGATCACCGCGGCCGTGGTCGCCGGAACGCTTGCCCTGCTGACCTGGATGACCGCCCGCAGGCGGATCTGGCTGCAGGGCACCCGCGTGGTGGCGGAGACGATCGGCAGCAAGGTAGTCGACCTGCGCGTCGTGGACCGTCTCGACCTGCTGGTGACCGACGTGCGCGGTGTGCGGACGGTGGGGCTTCTGGTTGGCGCCAAGGGAAAGTCCATCAACATCGCGCTCGCGGCGTACTCGGGCACGGGCGGCCGGGAACTCGGCATCCTCGCATTGCGGCGGTTGGCGGACGCGCTCGCCGGGAGTGAGAACACGAGCGGATTGGTGTTCTCGCAACTGCTTGTGGCGCAGCTGCGGGCGGAGGCTCGGGGCGAGGCGGCGCCGGAGCGCCCGCTGTTTCAGCTTGCTTCGGTTGCGCCGCAGGGGAAGTTGGCTCAGCGGTTGCGCACGGACGCGATCACGCGGTTTGTGGCGAAGCTGCCTTAGTTCGCCGTCGGTGCCTGAAGAGGAAACGTCAGGTCGAATCAAGGCGAATCGCCCAAACAGGCCGATCTGTTGTGCCCCTTGCGTTTGGCGTGTGCCGGTCGATGCTTATGAGGGCCGTTCTTGGTCCGCCCGTCGCGTTTCGGTGGGCGGGTGGTGGCCCTCCTCGTTCGTGAGGGCGGGTCCTCAGTCTTCCCGGACCGCCACCAACGCGGCCAGTGCGGTCGTGACCGGAACTGCGGCCACCAACCCGATGCTGCCCACCAGCGTCCGCACGATCTCCTGTGCGATCGACTGCGAGCCCAGCAGCGCGCCCAAGCTCACGTCCGACAGCGACGAGTACAGCAACACCGGCAATGCCGCGCCCGCATAAGCCATCACCAGGGTGTTGACCGCCGACGACACATGGTCCCGGCCGATTCGAAGACCAGCCGCGTAAAGCTCCCGCCAAGTCAAAGTCGGGTTGGCGGCCCGCAGTTCCCACACCGCGCTGGTCTGGGTGACCGTCACATCGTCGAGCACACCGAGGGCGCCGATCACGATGCCCGCCAGCAGCAGCCCGCGCGTGTCTATGCCCGTGCCGAGTGCGCCCACCAGGTTGGCGGTCTCCTCGTCCAGGCCGGTCAGCCGGGACACCGCCGCGAAGACCGCGCTCAGGACGCCGATGAGGGCCAGGCTGACCATCGTCCCCAGGACCGCCGTCGTGGTCCGCGCGGAGAAGCCGTGGGTCAGGTAGAGGACCGCGAACATGATCACGCCCGCACCCGCGATCGCCACCAGCAGCGGGTTCTCCCCGCCGAGGATCGCCGGCAGCACGAACAGCAGCAGCACCGCGAATGTCAGCGCCAACCCGGTGAGCGCCTTGAGTCCCTGCCAGCGCCCCAGGACCAACACCGCGGCGGCGAACAGGATGGCCAGGACGGCGAGTGGCGTGCCGCGCTGGAAGTCGACGAGTTGGTAGGAGCCGCCGCTGAGCGGATCCCCGCCGCCGTAGCTCAGGACGACGTCGTCGCCCACGGCGAAGCGCGGGGTACTCGGTTCCAGCGGGACGGCCGTGCGGATCTCGCTGCCCGGCGCCTGCCCGTCGGTCATCTTCACCGTGACGGTCAGGCACTGGTCGGGACTCGGCTCGGCCCCCGGTTCACCGCCGAACTGGCACGGCCCGGCCTCCGCCGCGGTCACCGTGCCCAGCACCGGCTCCTGGCCGGACCCGACGCCCTGGGGTCCGTCGCCGGTCGGGAACAGCAGCACCATCCCGATGACCGCGGCCAGCGCGAACGGGCTGACGAGGAATGCGAGGAGTTTCCGAACGGGGGCGGACGCCGGGGTGGCGGGCCCATGGCCGTGCCCGTGACCGGTATGCCCGGAGGGCTCCTCGGCGGCCCGGCGGCGGCGGGCGGGGTCTCGGTCCCCGGGGACGCGTGCCTCCGGTCCGGTCGAGTCGTGGGCGCGGCCCGCGGTATGCCTGCCCCTGGAGGCGCGTGCAGGCTCGTCGTCCGCGCGCACGCGCGGGATCGGCCGCGTCTCCCAGTCATCCACCGCCCAATCCTCTCAGGACTGGTCGGCAGGCGCGGGTCAGGGGAACAGCACGCGCCGGGCGATCCAGGCGATGTCGGCGGCGGTCTCCTCCGGGCTGCCCGAGGGCTGCATCACGTGGCTGAGCACCACGCGCACGACCGTGTCGATCGCGGTGTCGAACTCCCAGGCGGTGAACGGCAGCCGGAACGGGCGCATCCGGTCGGCGACGACGGCCTTCGCGGTGCTCAGCAGCGACTCCGCGTGGGTGGTCAGCAGCGGCAGCAGTTCGGTATCGGCGCCGTGGGTCGCGGAGACGATGGCGTGCAACAAGGTGTTGCCCTCGGCCAGTTCCAGGACGCCGCGAACCGCCGCGGTGATCGCCGCGATCAGATCCTCGGGGTGCTCGTCGAACGCCTTGTCGACGACCGAGAGGAACCGCCCCAGTTCGTCGAGCACCATTGCTTTGGCCAGGGCGGGCTTGGTCCCGATCTCGTTGTACACCGTCTGGCGGCTCACCCCGACCTCGTCGGCGAGCCGCGACATCGTCACCGACGCCCAGCCCGAGCGGGTGGTGAGGGCGGCCGCGGTGGCGATGATGCGCTGTCGCTGCGGGCCACCGGCCGCGACGTCGGTTGGCTGGGCCATCGTCACGACGTTCATGCTAGGCGGCACTTTCCTGCTTGCCGACACCGGCGAAAGTGAGCGCCTCCGACCAGTCGCCACGCTCGGCGATTCGCTTGCGGAACTTCATCACCTCGCGCGGGCGGTCAACTGTCAGCGCACCCACGATCCGGTCTCCTCGGCGATAGAGAGCCGTGAACGTATCGGTGTCCACGACACGGACCTCGTCGCAGTCCGGGGTGCCGACGAACTGGATGCGGCGGCCGTACCAGTCCGACCAGAAATAGGGGACTGACATGAGCCCGCGGGCCCCGGCCGGGTCGAGGGCGTGCCGGGCGGCGGCCGCGCCCTGCTCCGCGGCGTTGGTCCAGTGTTCAAGCCGCATGAGGTCGCCGTCGAAGAGCGGGTTGGGGACGTGTGCGACGTCGCCCGCCGCGTAAACCCCCGGCACACCGGTCCACAGCGTCTCGTCGCAGAGCACGCCGCCGTCGCGTTCGTGCAGAGGCACGCCGCTTCCGCGCAACCACCCGGTCGCCGGTGCCACGCCGGTTCCGACCACGACCAGGTCGGCCGCCACCACGGTTCCGTCGTCCAGCCGGACTCCGGTCACGCGGCCGTCCGCCGACTCGATGGCCGCGACGCCGACACCCAACCGCAGGTCCGTCCCGTTCGTGCGATGCAAGTCCGCGCACACCGTGCCCGCGTCGACTCCGATGGACCGGCTCAGGGGCAGCGCGGCCGCCTCCACGACGGTCACCTCGTGCCCGCGGGCCCGGGCCGCCGAGGCCACCTCCGAGCCGATGAAGCCCGCGCCGACCACCACCGTCCGCGCGCCTCCGTCGAGCGCGGCGCGGATCGCCACGGCGTCGTCGGCCGTGCGCAGCTGGTGCACGCCCGCGATGCCGGACATGCCGGGGAACGGCCGCGGGGACGCGCCGGTCGCGATGATCACCGAGTCGTAGGGGACGGTCCGCCGACCCACCGACACCTCGCGGGCCACCGTGTCGAGCGTTTGCGCGGGCGTGCCGAGCAGCAGCCGCACGCCCAGTTCGTCGCGCAGTTCGGCCTCGCCGCGGAACGGCCGGATCTCCGTCGGCCCGTCGGCGCCCAGGAATGCCTTGGACAGCGGCGGCCGGTCATAGGGCAGGTGTGGTTCGGCGCCGATCAGCGTGATCGACCCGGTGTGGCCCGCCCGGCGGGCCGACTCCACGGCCCGGAGCCCGGCCAGCGAGGCGCCGACCACGACGAGGTCCACGGGTCAGCCGTCCAGGCTCAACGCGAGGACCGGGCAGGCGTCCACCGCGGCGAGCACCGCCGAACGGTGCTCTTCGCCCGGGATCTCGTCGAGAACCGTCACGGTTCCGTCGTCGCCGACCTCGAAGAAGTCCGGCGCCATCGCCTCGCACATGCCCAGGCCCTCACAGCGGGCTCGGTCGGCCACGATCCGCATCACACACCCACCTTCGTCACCGGCCGGAAGTCGATCTTCTCCCGCACACCGCAGTCCGGGCAGCACCAGTTGTCCGGCACCGCGCTCCACGGCGTGCCCGCGGGGAAGCCCTCGCGTGGGTCGCCGACGTTTTCGTCGTAGACGTAGCCGCAGCTCGGGCACTGGCCGACGTGGATCAGGCTCGCCGGCGTGCGGACCTGATCCACGTCAGCGTCGGCAGCCCCCTCCGCGCTCGGTGCCGGGGCGGCCGTGCCGTACTTCGCCAGCATCTTGTCGCGCCTGCGGGGCGAGATGTTCGCCTTGGTGAGGTCGCCGCCGAAGTGGGCGACCACGCGCGGGTCCATGACCCGGCGCCACACCGGCGGGATCATGGCGAGCACGATCATGCCCGCGTAGCCGGTCGGCAGGACCGGGGACTCCTCGAAGTCACGCAGTGTCTGGTAGCGCCGGGTCGGGTTCGCGTGGTGGTCGCTGTGGCGCTGCAGGTGATAGAGCAGCACGTTGGTGGCGATGTTGTTGGAGTTCCAGCTGTGGCTGGGGGCGACGCGCTCGTAGCGTCGGCGGTCCGGCGGCCCGACCTGCTGCCGCAGCATCCCGTAGTGCTCCAGGTAGTTCACTACCTCCAACAGCGAGAAGCCGACCACGGCCTGGATGATCAAGTACGGCAGGATCTCCACGCCGAAGGCGACGATCATCGCGCCCCACAGGACCGCGGACATCAACCAGGCGTTGAGCACGTCGTTGCCGAGGCGGAACGGGTGCTGGTCGCGGCGGGCGTAGCGCTTCTTCTCCAGGTGCCACGCGCTCTTCACCGAGCCGAGGACCGTGCGCGGCCAGAACTGGTAGAGGTTCTCGCCCATCCGGCTGCTCGCCGGGTCCTCCGGGGTCGCGACCCGCACGTGGTGGCCGCGGTTGTGCTCGATGTAGAAGTGGCCGTAGAAGCTCTGCGCCAGGGCGATCTTGGACAGCCAGCGCTCGTGGCTCTCCTTCTTGTGGCCCAGTTCGTGCGCGGTGTTGATGCCGATGCCGCCGATGCACCCGATGGAGATGGCCAGGCCGACCTTCTCGAACATCGACAGGCTGTCCCCGCTGATTAGGTAGAACGCGGTGATGAAGCCCGCGTACTGGATCGGCAGGAACGCGTAGGTGATCCACCGGTAGTACTTGTCTTTCTCCAGCGCCTCGATCACGTCGTCGGGCGGGTTCGACCGGTCGAGACCGGCGATGAGGTCGATCGCGGGGACGATCACCAGGATCACCACCGGCCCCAGCCACAGCCATACGGCCCAGTCCGTGAGCTGGTGCATCGCGATCGCGACGAAGGCCAGCGACGGCACCACCAGGCCGATCAGCCAGAGGTAGCGCTTGCGGTCGGTCCACGTCTCGGTCGAGCTCTGCGAAACGGTCCCGGTGTCTTGTCCTGGCCTCATAGCCCTCGCCTCCCGGTGCTGATTGGACAAAACCATAGCTTTTGTAAAGCCGATTTGACAAGGGTTGCGCTTTTGTAAACCTCCGATCGGGTCGTTGACACCATGTTCGAACATGTGTTCGACTAGGTCCCGTGCGATGGGACGGGCAGCGGGTCGGGAGCGCGGACGAGCAGGCTCTGCCCGGCCTGCCTGGCCTGGTGCGGAGCGTGCGGACGCCGGAGTTCGCGGGCATGGTCTTCCACGAGGTGCTGGCCAAGTCCGTGCTCAACCGGGTGCCGGGCGACTCGCCGATGCCGTTCCAGTGGACGGTCAACCCGTACCGCGGGTGTTCGCACGCGTGCAGCTACTGCCTGCACGGCGACACCCCGATCCTGATGGCCGACGGCTCCACCAAGCCGATCTCGGCGCTGCGCGTGGGCGACCGCGTCTACGGCACGCAGCGGAGGGGCAGCTACCGGCACTACGTGCCGACCGAGGTGCGCGACCACTGGTCCACGGTCAAACCCGCGTACCGGGTCACGCTGGAGGACGGCACCACCCTGATCGCCGGCGGCGACCACCGGTTCCTCACCGAACGCGGCTGGAAGCACGTCACCGGGACGGTCGCCGGCCCCGGCAGGCGCCCGCACCTGACGGCAGGCAACAAGCTCATGGGCACCGGCCGCTTCGCCGCGCCACCCAAGGACACCGCCGACTACCGCCGTGGCTACTTGTGCGGCATCGCCCGCGGCGACGGTGGGCCGCCGCCCGCCGCCGAGATCCACGCCCGCGTCGCGGAGTACCTCACCGGCGACCTGGCGCAGAGCCTGCCGGTCCCGTGGCCGCACGCACCGACCGACGAGTGGCGCAAAGGTCTCCTGGCGGGGGTGTTCGACACCGACGGCACCTTCGCCAACCGGATCGTCCGCTTCCGCAACCTCGGCGCGAAGGCCGCCGCCGCGGTCGTCGAAACGTTGGCGCACTTCGGTTTCCAGCACGCCGTGGAGGAACGCCGGGTCCCGGAGGGCCGCTGCTGCGTCCGCGTCGACGGGGGACTGGCCGAGCACCTGCGGCTGTTCCACACGATCGGCCCGGCCGTCTCAGCCAAACGCACGATCGACGACGCCGCCATCAAGTCCGCGGCCCGCCTCGGCGTAGTCGAAATCCAGGCGCTGGGCATCGACCTGCCGCTGTTCGACATCACCACCGGCACCGGCGACTTCATCGCCGACGGCGTGGTCAGCCACAACTGCTTCGCCCGCAAGACCCACACCTATCTCGACCTCGACGCGGGCCACGACTTCGACAGCCAGATCGTGGTCAAGGTAAACGCCGCTGAGGTCCTGGCCAAACAACTGCGCGCGCCGCGCTGGACGTGCGAACACGTCGCGATGGGCACGAACACCGATCCCTATCAGCGCGCCGAGGGCCGCTACGCGCTGATGCCCGGGATCATCCGGGCGCTGGCCGACTCGGGAACGCCGTTCTCCATCCTGACCAAGGGCACGGTCTTGTCCAGGGACCTGCCGCTGCTCGCAGCGGTCAGCTCCGACATCCCGGTCGGTGTCGGTGTCTCCATCGCCCTGCTTGACCGCGAACTGCAGCGAGGACTGGAACCCGGCACGGCTTCTCCGCAGGCCCGGCTCGAACTCGTCCGCCGGATCATCGACGCCGGTCTCCCGTGCGCGGTCTTCGTCGCGCCGGTTCTTCCAGGGCTCACCGACACCAGGGAGCAACTCGACGCGCTCCTCGCCGAGATCGCCGCGACGGGTGCGACCGGCGTGACAGTGCTTCCTTTACACCTGCGCCCAGGCGCGAAGGAATGGTTCGCGAAGTGGCTGACACGTGATCACCCGGCGCTGGTGCCGTTATACCGGCGTATCTACGGAACGCGGAGCACCGCCGACATCGCCTACCGGCGCGCACTCGGAGCGCGGGTCGGCCCGCTGTTGCGCGCCCACGGCTTCGCAGGCCGAGACCCGGTCGAACCTTCCTGGCCCCGCGGAAGCCTCCCGACGCAGGCGGAGACACCGTTGGTTCAAGAACAGCTGACCCTGCTCTGATCGGCCGGCCATGATCGGACAAGAACCAGCCGGATGGTGGCGCCCGGCCCGGTGTTGATCAAAGAATCCGTACCCGTACCTGTCGCGGTACGGATTGTTCAGCGGGCCGCCCGCCCCGATCGTGGGTCTCCGCCCAGCCCAGGAGACTCCCCGCCAGTGTCGATCTTCCCCACCCATGTGACCCGGGGCGACTTCGCCTTGTCCGTCGACTCCCTGTCGGTGCGGGTGGACGCGCACGACGCCGCCACGGTGGTCATCGGCACGACACCGGGCGGGCGCCCCCAGACGCTCACCATGGCCGCGCACGGACTGCCCGACGGTGTGTCGGCGACCTTCTCGCCCCCGCTCCTGGCGGCGGGCGGATCGACCCGGCTGACCCTGGTCTGCGGAGGCTGGACACCCGGCGGGATCCACCCGGTCACCGTCACGGGAACCAACATCGACGGGGAACTGGCCGGCTGTTTCTTCTCCCTGACCATCACCGCCCCGGAACGACAGCCAGGCGGCGCGCGCGTGTGGCTCAACCCAGAAAATGAAACCGCCCAAGCGGGCTTCGCCGCTCAAACCCGTGTGACCGTCACCGGCGGCGGAGCCGTGCGATTAGCTGTGCGGGACGCACCCGCGGGATCGCGCGTGACGTTCAGTCCCACAGTGGTCTACGAGGGCGGCCGCGCCGTCGTCTGGATCTTCACCGCGCCCGACACCCCATCAGGGCGCTACCCGGTCACCATCTGCGCCACCAACGCCCGCGGCCAGTCGGGCACGGCGGTCTTCACTCTCGACGTGGCGACCTGGAGCTGACCGAACAACGAATCATGGCGGGCCGGGGCATGTGCCCCGACCCGCTTTCCGCCCTCACTGTGCCTAGTCCGGCCACTCCCAGCGCACACACAAGATCCCTGGACCGAAGTCCAAAGCCACCGTGTGCGCCTTGCCGTCCGGCGTGCATTCCAGCTTGCGCCGGTTCGTCACCTGGTCATCGCTGTCGACCGTGTACTGCTCGAGGTACGCGGGCAGTGCCGCCGGGTCGAAGCGCAGTTCCAGGACGAACTCGCGCACCGGCGTGGTGAACTTTCGGCAGTAGCTGTCGTCGCCGCGCGAGTACGGCGGGCCAGGGTGCTTCAGTTCGTATTCGACGATCGCCGTCTCGCCGCGGCTCAGCGGCTGGTCCAGCAGGAATTCCGCGGCGACCAGGCCCGCGCCCGCGTCCTGGGCGGATCGGCCCAGTCGGCAGCTCTCACCGGCGGTGGTCGTCGGGAACGGCCTGCCGGGCCGTTCGAGGTCGTAGACCATCACGGTCCGGTCCGCGCCATCGTGTTCGGCGCGGAAGACCTGGCGGATGTTGATCGACTTCTCGCCGCGGTCGGCCGCGATCACCATGCGGTCGTGCTGGCTGAGCTTGGTCATCGCGGCGTCGGTCGTGAAGTCGATGCGCTTGAGCAGCTGCGAGACGGGCTCGCTGTTGCCCCACAGTGCCTCGACGGTCAGCCTCGACGATTCACGGTTGACTCTGCCGCGCGGGCGGGGCGGTCCGAGCAGGGCGATAAGCGACCCGGTCGGCACGCACAGCACGTCTTCGAGATGGCCGAGCGCCGCGAGTGACTCGGCGCGCTCGGGCCTGCGTCTTCCCGACTGCCAGTAGCTCAGTGCCGTCACGCTGATCGAGACGCCGCGCGCCCTCAGCCGGTACTGAATGCGGTCCAGACTGAGACCGCTGGCCTGGATCGCAGACCGCAGTGCCGTGGGGAACGCGTCAGCCGCCAAAGAATCCGGCTCAGCCGTCATCGCATGGCGGACACTCCCGTTCTGGTGAAGTTCACGAACTGGCTCGCGGGTGATACCGCTACCCATGTTCACTCCCTGGGTTACCCCTTACGCCCTGGTGGTCACAGTACGTCGTAGGCGTCCCTATGGGTAGCCACAGTGTTAATTCGCGGGTAACCATTTCGCTGCCTTCAGTGATTAGATAGCCCTATTAGCCCCACTGCTATGCACCCAAATGGGTCAATGTCTGCCACTGAACGGTTGACTACGATGGTCGCGCGCCATAGCGCTCTGTTGACTGCTAAGGCAGTCAAGTCCCAGGTGGAAACCTGCTCGACAGAACCAGGCGCCCATTGGCTAGCCTGACCTCTACACATGCTGCCCTGGTCGAAAATTCGCATGGGCGGCGTCCCACCATCTGGACAGGAGCGCGTCACCCGTGATCCGCACGCACGAGGCCGGAACACTCCGCGCCGAGCACGCTGGGCAGACCATCACCCTGAGCGGCTGGGTGGCCCGCAGGCGCGATCACGGCGGCGTGATCTTCATCGATCTCCGCGACGGCTCCGGTGTTGCCCAGGTCGTCTTCCGTGAGGGCGAGATGGCCGAGCGCGCCCACCGCCTGCGCGCGGAGTTCTGCGTGAAGGTCGTCGGCGAGGTCGCCGCGCGCCCGGAGGGCAACGAGAACCCCGAGCTGCCGACCGGCGCCATCGAGGTCCTCGCCACCGAGTTCGTGGTGCTCAGCGAGTCGGCCCCGCTGCCCTTCCCGCTCGACGACAACGTCACCGTCGGCGAAGAGGTGCGCCTGCGCCACCGCTACCTCGACCTGCGCCGCAGCGGCCCGGCCCGCGCGATGCGCATGCGCAGCGAGGCCAACCGCATCGCGCGGACGGTCCTGCACGAGGAGAACTTCCTCGAGATCGAGACCCCCACGCTGACCCGCTCCACCCCCGAGGGCGCCCGCGACTTCCTCGTCCCGGCCCGGCTGGCCCCCGGCTCCTGGTACGCGCTGCCGCAGTCCCCGCAGCTGTTCAAGCAGCTGCTCATGGTCGGCGGCATGGAGCGCTACTTCCAGATCGCCCGCTGCTACCGCGACGAGGACTTCCGCGCCGACCGACAGCCAGAGTTCACCCAGCTCGACATCGAGATGAGCTTCGTCGATCAGGACGACGTGATCGAGCTGTCGGAGGAGGTCATCGCCTCTCTGTGGGCGCTGGTCGGTCACGAGGTGAAGACCCCGATCGACCGCATGACCTACGCCGACGCCATGGCCCGTTACGGCAGCGACAAGCCCGACCTGCGGGTGCAGCTGGAGCTGGTGGAGTGCACGGAGTACTTCCAGGACACCACCTTCCGCGTCTTCCAGGCGCCGTACGTCGGGGCGGTGGTCATGCCGGGCGGAGCCGGTCAGCCGCGCAAGCAGCTCGACGCGTGGCAGGACTGGGCCAAGCAGCGCGGTGCGAAGGGGTTGGCGTACGTGCTCGTCGGT
>NZ_JBOHGC010000365.1:0-2479 GCF_050699995.1 Actinokineospora sp.
GGCATGCACTCAGCCATATCGGCCGAGCTCTGTACCCCGGGAAGCTGTCAGGCACATACCTGCGCAGGCTGCTCGCCAAGATTGCGGGCGATCACCGGGAACTCCCCAGACCTGATCACTGAAATTCCCCACCCCTGAGTGGCTGGGTGGGCCTTGCAGAAGGTCCACCGATCGGGGTGGGGCTCCATCGACGCTGGCGGTTCTGACGCCGACCAGTTCGAAGGAGCCCCGCTCCCCATGCTCACACAGGGAGAAGACGTGGAAGCTCACGCGTTGAAGGAACGGGGCTGGTCGATCTCGGCTATCGCTCGTCATCTCGAGCGAGACCGCAAGACGGTCCGCTCCTACTTGAACGGAGACCGCCTGCCCGGCGTTCGGGTCACCGCGGTTGCTGATCCGTTGGCCGACTTCGAGGTCTACATCCGGGCGCGGTTCGTTGATGACCCGCACCTGTGGGCGACGTCGTTGTTCGACGAGGTCGTCGCTCTCGGCTACGCCCGGTCCTATCCGAGTTTCGTGCGCCAGGTCCGTCAGCGCGGGCTGCGGCCGCACTGCGAGGCGTGCGCGGGGGTGAAGGGCCGCGACTCGATCGACATCGAGCACCCGCCGGGCGAGGAGATCCAGTGGGACTGGTTCGAGAGGCGCCGGGCACCGTGGGGCGGCACCGCCTTCGTGCTGCTCGGGACGCTGCCGCACTCGAGCCGCACCCGCGGCGTGCTGGCCGAGTCGCTCGACCAGGCGCACCTCGTCGAGGCGATGGACGCCGTGATGCGCCGTCTGGGCGGCACCGCCCGCATATGGCGCACGGACCGGCTGGCGACGGTGATCGTGCCCGGCTCCCGTGACGTGCAGCCGTCGTTCGCGCCGGTGGCGAAGCACTACGGCGCGATCGTGGAGCCGTGCCCACCGCGGCGCGGGAACCGCAAGGGCGCGGTCGAAGCCGCGGTGCGCTTCACGTGCGGGCGGTGGTGGCGGACCATGACCGCGGCCACCCCGGAGGAGGCGCAGCTGTCCCTGGACCGCTTCCTCGCCGGTCCCGGCGACGCCCGCCAACGGCGCACCGCGACCGGCCTCAAGACGACTGTCGGTGTGCTCGGCGACACCGAGCCGCTGCTGGCGCTGCCCGCTGCCGCGTTCCCCGCGACCATCGAGGTCACTCGTGTCGTCGCCGCCAACGCGACGGTCGCGTTCCGAGGCAACCGCTACTCGGTCCCACCCGGGCTCACCGACGCGAACCTGTCGTTGCGGCACCGGCTGGGCTCGGCGACCGTCGAGATCCACTCGCCCGTCGGCGGCCTGCTGGCCGCGCACCGGCTCGCGCCGCCCGGTGCTGGGAGCATCGTGCGCAGCGTTGAGCACCACGCCGCCCTCGAGCGTGTCGTGCTCTCCGCCTTCACCACCGAGCGGCCCTGTGACCGCAAGGCCAACCGTCCACCCGGCCCCGAAGCCCTCGCCGCCGCAGCCGCGCTGCTCGGCAACGAAGGCCGGCCCGTCGTGGTCGACCTGGCCGCCTACGCCGAGCTCGCCGAGGGCGCGTCATGAGCGAGAACTCCACCTACCAGAAGCTCCGCTCGCATCTCGCCTACCTGCGGCTCGGCGCCGCGGCCGAAGCGCTACCCGGCGAGCTCGACCACGCCGCGGCGGCCAAGCTCGGCCACACCGCGTTCCTGGAACGGCTCCTCGACATCGAGGTCGCCGCCACCGAAGCCCGACGTCACGCCGGTCTCACCCGCTTCGCGTCGCTGCCCGCGCCATGGCGGCTCGCCGACTTCGACTTCGACGCCCAACCATCGGTTGACCGCCAGCTCGTCGACGAGCTCGCCACCCTCCGCTTCCTCGAGGACGCCACCAACGTGTTGTTCATCGGGCCGCCCGGCGTCGGCAAGACCATGCTCGCCGTCGGTCTCGGCCACGCATCCGTCGACGCCGGCTACCGCACCTACTACACGACCGCCGCGGACCTCGCGGCACGATGCCACCGCGCCGCCCTCGAAGGGCGGTGGGCGACCACGATGCGGTTCTTCGCCGGGCCGCGCCTGCTCATCATCGACGAGGTCGGCTACCTGCCCCTCGCCTCCGAAGCCGCCGCCGCTCTGTTCCAGGTCATCACCCAGCGCTACCTGAAGTCATCAACGGTGCTGACCACGAACCTCGGCATCGCCTCCTGGGGGCAGATCTTCGACGACCCCACCGTCGCTATCGCCATGCTCGACCGGCTCCTCCACCGCTCCGTCGTGTTCAACATCGACGGCGAGAGCTACCGCATGCGCGCCCACCGCGCCCGCGCCGACAACCTCCGCAAGAGCGTCAACGCGAGCCGCAGCACGTAGTCTCAGCCACACCCCACCCAGCCGATCACCTGGGGAACTTCGATGATCGACACTGGGGAGAATCCGCGATCGCCGGCAAAGCAGAAGAAGTTGAAGTCATCAGTCGTGATCCTCTCCAGCCCGCGACCCTCAGTCGCGGACCCTCAGAT
>NZ_JBOHGC010000366.1:0-19911 GCF_050699995.1 Actinokineospora sp.
CGCCCCACCATCCTCACGACCTCGATGCGCGCAGCGCGAGCCCACACAGTTGATCCGGTAAGGCTGGGATGGCCACCGATCGCACCGTGGGGGTCCGGGGGTCGCCCCCCGGGACAAATGACGAAACCCCCCTCGTCTGCGCTTTCCGCAGACAAGGGGGGCCCAATGGGGTGAGTGACGGGACTTGAACCCGCGGCATCCTGGACCACAACCAGGTGCTCTACCAGCTGAGCTACACCCACCGTGTGCACCGGTTCGACTGGTGCTGGAACATCGTAGCGTGTCGGTTGGGCGGGGTTGAAATGGGTTATGCGTCGGTGGTGGGCATGACCGATTCGGCGACGGCTTTCGCTTCTTCCGTGGTGGGTCCGGGTTGGGCGACGAAGGCTGTTCGCCGGTAGTAGCGCAGTTCGCGGATTGATTCTTGGATGTCGGCGAGGGCGCGGTGGGCTAGGCCTTTGTCGGGCTGTGCGTAGTAGATCCTGGGGTACCAGCGCCTGCAGAGTTCTTTGATCGAGGAGACGTCGATCATCCGGTAGTGCAGGTGGTTGTCCAGTTCGTGCATGTCGCGGGCTAGGAAGCCGCGGTCTGTGGCGATGGAGTTGCCGCAGAGGGGTGCTGTGCGGACTTCGGGGACCCACTGCTTGATGTAGTCGAGGACTTGCCGTTCGGCTTCGGCGAGGGTCAGGGTGCTGGCGCGGACTTCTTCGGTGAGGCCGGAGCGCGCGTGCATTTCTCGGACCACGTCGGGCATGCCGTCGAGGGTGGCGTCGTCGGTGTGGATCACCAGGTCGACCCCGGGGCCGAGGACGTTGAGTTCGGAGTCGGTGACCAGGGCGGCGATCTCGATCAGGGCGTCTTTGCCGAGGTCGAGCCCTGTCATCTCGCAGTCGATCCATACCAGGCGGTCCGTCACCAGGCGAGCTTATCTCCCTCGACCGTGGGGTTCGTTGGCCCGGCGCGCCGGGGGAAGTCGTTCTAGGCTTCCGGGTGGTTCTGACGGCTTGTCTGAGGGAGGCGCCCATGCCTGAGCAGTCGAGTCCGGCCCAGGAGATCGCGGCCGGTTACGCAACGTCGGGGAGCGCGGTCGAGTTGGGGTCTGTGGTCGTGGATGGCCAGGTCGACGCGGGTGCTCGGGTGCGGATTCCGTTGGCGATGATGAACCGGCATGGGTTGGTCGCGGGGGCGACGGGCACGGGTAAGACGAAGACTTTGCAGGGTCTGGCGGAGCAGCTGTCCAATGCCGGGGTGCCGGTGGTGATGGCGGACGTCAAGGGTGATCTTTCGGGGTTGTCCCAGCCGGGTGCGTCGAATGACAAGGTCACCGCTCGGGCCGCGGACACGGGGGATGACTGGGCGCCGACCGCGTATCCCGTGCAGTTCCTGTCGTTGGGGACCAGTGGCATCGGTGTGCCCGTGCGGGCGACGATCAGCGGGTTCGGGCCGATCCTGTTGTCGAAGGTGCTCGGCCTCAACGACACCCAGGAGTCCACGCTCGGTTTGATCTTCCACTGGGCCGACGGCAAGGGTCTGCCGCTGCTGGACACCAAGGACCTGCGCGCGGTGATCACGCACCTCACCAGCGACGCGGGCAAGGCCGACCTGCAGGGCATCGGCGGCGTGTCCTCGGCCACCGCGGGCGTCATCCTGCGCGCACTGTCCAATTTGGATGCCCAGGGTGGCGACGAGTTCTTCGGTGAGCCCGAGCTGGCGGTGACCGACCTCATCCGCCAGACCGACGGCAAGGGCGTCATCAGCCTGTTGGAGCTGGGCAACCTGCAGGGCAAGCCCGCGCTGTTCTCGACCTTCCTCATGTGGCTGCTGGCCGAGCTGTTCGAGGAACTGCCCGAGGAGGGCGACCTCGACGCGCCCAAGCTGGTGTTCTTCTTCGACGAGGCACATCTGCTCTTCCACGACGCGTCGAAGGCGTTCCTCGACCGCATCGAGCAGACCGTGAAGCTCATCCGGTCGAAGGGCGTGGGTGTGTTCTTCTGCACACAGCTGCCGACCGACGTGCCCAACGCGGTCCTCTCGCAGCTCGGCGCGCGCGTGCAGCACGCGCTGCGGGCGTTCACCCCTGACGACCAGCAGGCGCTGACCCAGACCGTCAAGACGTACCCGACGACCCCGCACTACGAGTTGGACAAGGCGCTGACCTCGCTCGGTATCGGTGAGGCGGTCGTCACCGTGCTCAGCGAGAAGGGTGCCCCGACGCCTGTCGCGTGGACTCGGCTGCGCGCGCCACGCTCCCTGATGGACACCATCGGCGACGAGGCCATCAAGCAGTCGGCTGCCGCTTCCGAGCTGCACGGCAAGTACTCGCAGGCCGTGGACCGCGAGTCGGCCTACGAGCTGATGGCGCAGAAGATGGCGCCGCCCGCCGAGCAGCCCCCGGCCGAGCAGCCGCGGGAGCAGCAGCCCGCACCCGCGAGGGAGAAGGAAGAGCCGGGTTTCATCGAGCAGGTCATGGGCAACAGCGCGGTCAAGTCGTTCTTCCGGTCCGCCGCGAGCGCGCTGGGCCGCGAGATCACCCGTGGGGTATTCGGCACTCGCAGGCGGTGACCTGTGGCGCGGGGCGCGCCGATCCACCACGCTTGGGGCATGGGTAAGGATGTCGAGTCGACTGAGTTCACCCGCGCCGACCGCCAGCGGTTCCGGCAGAAGATCCGACGCTGCCTGGACGTGTTCGCGCAGATGCTCTCCGAGTCGCGCTTCGAGTCCGAGCGGCCGATGGCCGGGCTGGAGATCGAGCTCAACCTCGTCGACGACGCGGGTGACCCGTCCATGCGCAACGCGGAGGTGCTGGCCGCGATCTCGGACCCGGCTTTCCAGACCGAGCTGGGCCAGTTCAACATCGAGATCAACCTGCCGCCGCAGCAGTTGAAGCCCAACGGCCTCGCCGCGTTCGAGGACCTGGTCCGCGCGAGCCTCAACGAGGCGGAGCAGAAGGCGAGCAAGGTCAACTCGCATATCGTGATGGTCGGGATCCTGCCGACGCTGCGCCGAAACCACATCTCGGTGGACACGCTGTCGGCCAACCCGCGCTACAAGCTGCTCAACGAGCAGGTCTTCGCCGCCCGCGGGGAGGACCTGGAGATCAATATCGGTGGCCCGGAGCGGCTGGTGACCCAGGCCGACTCGATCGCCCCGGAGAGTGCGTGCACGAGCGTCCAGTATCACCTGCAGGTGGCGCCCGAGGACTTCGCGAAGTTCTGGAACGCCAGCCAGGTGATCTCCTCGATCCAGCTCGCGATGGGCGCGAACGCGCCGTACCTGTTCGGCAAGCAGCTGTGGGCCGAAACCCGGATCGCTCTGTTCGAGCAGGCCACCGACACCCGCCCGGACGAGCTCAAGGCGCAGGGTGTGCGGCCGCGGGTGTGGTTCGGCGACCGGTGGATCACGTCGATCTTCGACCTGTTCGAGGAGAACGTGCAGTACTACTCGGCGCTGCTGCCGTTGACCGACGACGAGGACCCGGCGGAGGTCCTCGCCCGTGGCGACACACCGGAACTGCACGAACTGCGGCTGCACAACGGAACCATCTACCGCTGGAACCGCCCGATCTACGACGTCGTGCACGGTCGCCCCCATCTGCGGGTGGAGAACCGAGTCCTACCGGCGGGCCCGTCGGTGGTGGATACGGTGGCCAACGGCGCCCTCTATTTCGGCTTGGTCCGCGCGTTGGCCGACCAGGACCGCCCACTGTGGACACAGATGAGCTTCTCAGCCGCCTCCGACAACTTCCACGCCGCCGCCCGCAACGGTATCGACTCCCGCGTGTACTGGCCCGGTGTCGGCGAGGTCCCCGCCGCCGAACTGGTGCTGCGCCGCCTCCTTCCCATGGCGCATGACGGCCTCGACGCCTGGGGTGTCGCCCCGGCCGAGCGGGACCGGCTGCTCGGGGTGATCGAGCAGCGCTGCATCACCGGCCGCAACGGCGCCACCTGGCAGGTGGACGTGGTGCGCGGGCTGGAGGCCAACACGTCGGTCAACCGCGAACAGGCCTTGCGCGAGATGACCCGTCGTTACGCGAAGTTCATGCACAGCAACGAGCCTGTGCACACGTGGCCTGTCTCATGACGAGTGCAGGAAGGGCCGAAGTAGGTCAGGAATCGCGGCGTCGGCGAGTTTGAGGCCGTCGCTCTCGCCGACGTCGACCACGGTGTAGCCGCCCTTTCCGGCGGCGGTGATCGCGGTGACCGATAACAACCCCGCCCGACGCTGGAAGAAGGTCCGGCCGATCTTCCAGCCGATGATCCCGGTGCGCTGCAGGGCCACGGTTTCCCGGTCGAGCGAGCCCGAACGGCTGACCAGGTGGCGTTCGGTCAGCGCGTGGCCGAGGTTGCGGTAGCGGTCCAGTCCGAGGAGGACGGACACCGGCACCAGGCACACCGCCAGGATCCACAACCAGTGCGGCCACCCGGCGAATCCGGCGAGCAGTGCCAGCGCGCCTGCCGCGACCAGGTTGGGGCCCACTGCCCGGACCAGCCGCCGGGTCCGCGCTCGCGCGGGGTGGCGGGTCAGGTCGGCCGATGTCGGGTCGGCCAACAGGACTCGCTCGGCCACCCGGTGCGCCTCGTCGCGTGGGGCGGGTGGGAGGAGCAGGCTGCTGCCGCTGGCCCTGCCGAGCCCGGTGGTCACGGCGGTCAGCCGGGCGCCCCGGCCCGCGCGCAGCAGGAGCGGTTCGTGCAGCGAGACCCCACGCAGGCGCTGCTCCTCGACCGACACGGAGCGGGTGGTGAGCAGGCCGCGCCGGACGCGGACGGTGCCGTCGGTGTTGCGGGTCAGCTGGAAGTCGTGGTTCTGCAACAGGTACGCGAGCAAAGACAACAGCACCGAGACCAGGAGAACCAGACCCACCACGGCCGGGATCACCGCCAGCGGGCTGGTGTCGATCACCCAGCGGACCACCGACCGGACCAGTCCCGCCTCGGAGAACTCCAGGTTCAGCTCGCGGGCGAGGTTCATCCCGAAGCCCGCCGCGATACCGATCGTCAACAGCCCGGACATGCTCAGCGGCGCGTACCGGTACCAGCGTTTGTCCAGGTGCGAGATCGGCGTGCTGTCGTCCTCGCCGACAGTGGGCTCGGCGGCGGTGGTCCGGCGCAGGAACACCTGGCGCAGCCGGTCGGCCTCCTGGGCGGTGACCGCGTCGAGGATGACGCCGTCGGTGGCGGTGCGGCTCTGCTCGCCGGTGCCGACGCGGACGGCGGAGAGCCCGAACAGCCGGTGGCCGAGTTTCGCCGTCAGGTCGACCGTGCGGATGCGGTCGCGCGGGATGGCCAGGCGCTGCCGGTGCAGGAGTCCTTTGTGGAGTTCGACCTGGGTCTCGGTGATCCGGTACTTCGTGGACACCCAGCTGAACAGCCCGTAGAGCACCAGTGCCCCGATGGTCGCGCCACCGGCGACCAGTCGCCAGGTGTCGCCATTGCCCGCGAACATCAAAATGAACAGCGGGATGAGTAGGCCCATCAGCTCGTTGAGCGGCCGCACGACGATCATCCGGGGGTCGAGCCTGCCCCACTCGTGGCTGGGCTCGACCACCGGCGGCGCGGCCGGGAACTCGGTCATGTGGCGTCCCCCGGGGTCGCCTGGGTGGTCGAGACCAGCTCGTCGGTGAGCCGCGCGGCGACACTCGCGTCGAGGTTCTCGATCTTCACCGGACCGGCGGCGGACGCCGTGGTGACCGTGACTGTGGCCAGTTTGAGCAGCTGCTGCAACGGTCCACGCGCGGTGTCGACCGTCTGGATCCGCGACACGGGCGCGAGCCGCCATTCCTGGTTGATCCACCCGCTGCGGGTGAACACTGCGTCCGGGTTGGTCTCCCACCGGTGCACCGCGTACCGCCAGCGCGGCATGACCAGCACGTGCGCCACCGCCACGACGACGCTCACGATCGCCACCGTCCGCGCCCAGGCCGGGGGATCGTCGTTGACCAGCAGGTGGATGCCCTGCCCGCCGAGCACGACCACCCAGCCGACCAGCGCGCTCAGCGTCCAATGCAGGATCGCCCGCCTGCTCACCAGGTTGACCGGCGCGCGAAGCTGCCACTCCGTGTTGTTCACGGCTTCAGTCTGCCTGGAATCGGCGTGCGCCACCCTCCTCCTTTAGTCCTAGGACCTCTCAGCCCGCAGTCGTAGACCGCCCCACGCCCGGGCGGCGGTGGGCGGCGGCCGGTGCGGGAGCGGATTGGTGTGCCGCAGATACCTCGGTGGGCAGCCACAGCGGAATGTCCACCGCGAATCCGGCTGCGCGCATCGCGCGAACCGAGCGTTTGATGTCGATCTCAGCGCGCCGGATGCCGTCACCGGGCCGGTGATGGATGAAGCGGCCCGCCACCATCCGGCAGAACTCGGCGTACTCGCGGGTGTGGAGGAGGAAGGCGTGCCAGCCTTCGTCGACGATCGCGCTGGGCGCCAACGGCTCGCCGAGGTTCCGGCCGCAGGTGGCCAGGAACGCGAGCGCCTGGTCGACGATCCGGCTCGCCCGCACCGGCGGATGGTGGCCGTCGCGCTCGACGCGAGCGCAGAGCCTGGTGAAGAGCTTTTCCGGGACGAGCGACCGCCCGGTGGTTCCTTCGATGGCGCCGGTCATCAGCTGTCCTTTCCGACATCGGGTGAGTTGCCTCCAGCGAATCGCCTCGCGCATGGATCAGGCAGTCCCGGAACCTGGGCAGAGCGGCCACTCGGCTGCAAGGGGTCCCACTTGGGTCCCACTTTGGTGGATCACGGCAGATCAGATGTGCTGCCCGGCGAATGGCGGCTACGGTGAGCAACTGAGTGACTACCGTTCAGGAGGGGCGATGGCCGCCGAACTCGACGGCAATCCCGCGCTCCGCCTGCTGATGGCCGACGCGGGGCTGAGCAACAAGGCACTGGCCAATGCCGTGGTTGCCGAAGGCAGGCAGAAAGGAGTTCATCTGGGAACCACCACGACTTCGGTGCGACGCATGCTTGACGGCTGTCAGCCCAGGTCACCGGTGCCGGTGCTGGTGGCGGGTGTGTTGTCCAGGCGGTTGGGCTACCGGGTCTCGGTGGCCGACTGCGGCTTCGCCGATCGGATGCCGACGGGCGACACGTTCGACGGGTTGCGGACCTCGGTGACGTTAAGTGGCACTATCGCCACCGTGGCGGAACTGTCGGGACGGGATCTCAGTCGGCGAAACTTCATGCTCGGGTCCACGTTCGCCGCAGCCGCGTTCGCGGAGCCCGCATGGATGGCCATGACTGGATCGCCTGAGGGTGCGGTCGCCGAGGGTGGTCGAATCGGTCGGGCCGACGTGGAGATCGTGCGGTCGACGGTGCGCCACTTCGAGAAGCTGCACCGGCTGCACGGCGGCGGCTTGGTTCGCCCCCAGGTGGTCCAGCTTGTGCACCAACAGAGCCGTAACCTCCGTGACGCGAACTATGGCGCAAAGGTAGGTCGGGACCTTGCCTCGGCGCTCGCCGAGGCGACGTTTCTCGCCGGGTTGACCACTGTGGACAGTGGGCGTCACGCGCTCGGCCAGCGATACTACGCGCAGGCCCTCGGGCTTGCGATGAGAGCGGGAGACCAATCGTTCGGCGCGAATGTGCTGGCCGAGATGAGCCTCCTGACAATCGACATCGGTGCCAACAGTACGGACAAGCAGGAAGCAGGTCAGGCGGGGCAGCACGCGGTTTCCCTGGCGCGATCCGCGCAGCATGTGATTGGGCCGAGTGCCACACCTGCGGTAGCGGCTTATCTGCATGCCGTCGAAGCGCGCAGCCTCAGCCTCTTGGGTGATCGGGATGCGTCGTCTGGTGCTCTCGATGCCGCCAAGCGGGCGTTCGATCGTGGACCAGGTGCTGAGCCAGGCTGGCTCGGGCACTACAGCGAGGTCGACTTCACCTCTGATATCGGCCAGTGCCTGCGCGACATCGGGCGGCCGCGGCAAGGCGTCGCGCTGCTCGAACGGGCGTTGTCGGCGCTGCCCACCAGCCGGGTGACATCACGGGTGAAGACGCGCATCCACATCGCCGCCGCATATCTTGAACTGGGCGAGCATGATCAGGCTGATCGCATCGTGGCATCGGTGGTGGACGCAGCTGATGGACTCGCGTCCGAACGGATCGCTGAGCGAATCAAGCGGTTGCGGCGGCGGGCGCGGGAGTGTGGCGCGAGTCAGGTCGACGAGCGCCTAGCGTAGGCCGCGCCAGATCGGGCGGACCACCGCCGACGCCAGCACCGCCAGCGGATGCTCCGGGCGGCTGCGGGCTTCCGGCGCGGACTCCGGCATCACCCGGTACGCGACGTTCATCAACTGCCGGGCCACCCCTGGCGCGAACACGCGCAGCAGTTCCATGGCGAACCCCTCCGCCCGCTGGACGACCTCCCTGCGGCCTTCCAACGCGCGGATCACCAGGTCCGCCGCCGTGCGCGGGGAGCTGGCGGGCATCCGGGAGTACGCCTTCGTGGCTCCGATCATGGGGGTGCGGACCAGGGGCATCCGCACGGACGCGATTGTGATGCCGTCGGTGAGGAGTTCCCGTCCCGCGGCGCGGCTGAACGATTCCAGGGCGCCCTTGGACGCCAGGTACGCCGAGAAGCGCGGGGTGTCGGTCTGCAGCCCCATGGTCGTCACGTTCACGATCCGGCCGAATCCCCGCGCGCGCATGCCCGGCAGCAGGCCCAGGGTGAGCCGCAGCGGTGCGAAGTAGTTCAGGGACATGGTGCGCTCGAAGTCGTGGAGGCGGTCGACCGACAGGTGGACCGAACGGCGGATCGAGCGACCCGCGTTGTTGACCAGCATGTCGACAACGCCCAGGTTCTTGACCAACGCGTCGACAGAGTCGGCGTCGGTGAGATCGCAGGGGTGCACCTCGGCGACCCCTCCCGCGGCCTCGATGGTGTCGCGCAGCTGCTCCAGTTCGGGCTGCCGCCGGGCCACCAGCAGCACGGTCGCGCCCTTGCGGGCGGCGGCCAGCGCCGTGGCCTTGCCGATGCCGGAGGACGCCCCGGTGATGGCGATCCGCTTGCCGCGCAAGGAACCCGCGTGCAGCCAGGCGCGTTCCGGGTCGAGGTGCTCGGCCCAGTACCGGACCAGGGTGTCGGCGTAGGAGCGCAGCGGCGGGAGGCTGATCCCGCTGCCGCGCAGTGCGGCGACGGTCGCGGTGGAGTCGAAGACTGTGGGCAGGTCCAGGTGCGGGACGACCTCGGCCGGGATGCCGAGTTCGGCCAGGATCGCCGCGGGCACCGGCCCGACCCGCCGCGCGGGCGGGAGCCGGAACGGCAGGGTCGCCTTGATCTGAGGCGCGCCCACCGCCGACGCGAGCGCGTTGAACACGTCCACGACGCGCTGACGGCCGTTCTCCGTGAGGTGGTACGTCTGCCCCGGCGGCGCGTCCACGTGCATCAGGTGCGCCATGGCGTCGACGACGTAGTCGACCGGGACGATGTTGGTCCCGCCGAGCCCGGGCGCCACCAGCGGCAGCGCGGCGGGCAGCCGGGCGAGGCGGGTCAGCGCGGGCAGGAAGTAGTACGGGCCGTCGATCTTGTCCATCTCGCCGGTCCGCGAATCGCCGACGACCGCGGCGGGCCGGTAGATCCGGTACGGAACCTGCCCCTGCCCGCGCACGAGGCGTTCGGCTTCGAACTTGGTCGCGTGGTACGGCGAGTGGTGGTGCTGGCCGAGGTCGAAGTCGGCTTCGGTGAACCGGCCGCGGTGGTCGCCCGCGACGGCGATCGAGGAGACGTGGTGGAACAGCGACGCCCCGACGGCGGCGGCGAAGTCGAGGGCGTGGGCGGTGCCGACGACGTTGGCGGTGCGGTTGGCCTCGTCCGAGGCGGTGAAGTCGTAGATCGCCCCCAGGTGCACGACGTGGTCGACGCCGTAGGGAAGGGCCGCCGGATCGATGCCGAGGCCGGGCTCGGACAGGTCGCCGACGACGGGCACCACGAGCTCGGGCCTCGACCAGTGCGTCGCCGCTTCGGTGAACCGCTCCATCGACCGCTGCCGCACCAGGACGTGCACGGTGTCGCAGTCGGGTCGGGAAACCAGTCGCTCGACCAGCCTGCGGCCGAGGAACCCCGTCGCGCCGGTCACGAAGTACGTCGTCATCCTGCCTCCTCCGAATACCAGCGAAACCTTACCTACTGGTCGGTAGGAAAGCGAGATTTTTGTCAGCCTGCCTCAACCGAGGCGTCCACGACGGCGTCGCGCAGCGCCGCGCGCAGCCTGCCGACGTCGAGTGGAGACAGGATCGCGGTCTCGCCCGGAGGCGCCACGAGGACGACCCGGCCCTGTCGGACGAAGACCGTGACGTCGCGTCTGCGGCCCGCGATATCCCGGCAGCTGACCGACCACTCCTTGCTGTTGCTCACTGGTGCCCACCCTCTCGACCCGCCCGACGGTCGTTGTCCTGTCTATGTGATGACGCGCACGGTAACGAGCCGTGACGGCAGAAGGTGACGCGTTCTCAAGATTTTCGTGATGGGCGGTCCCTCGGATGGAGGACTAACGTCGAAAACCCAGATGAAAACACCGGGTCGCCCAGGAGGACACGCCATGGCGCCAGCGCGGCGGATCGTGATCGTCGGAACCGGTCTGGCGGGCGGCACGGCCGCCGGTGAACTGCGCGAACGGGGGTTCGCCGGCGAGCTCACCCTCGTCGGCCACTCACCCCACCGTCCCTACGCGCTGCCCCCGCTGTCGAAGGCTGTGCTGCTCGGCGAGGCCGAGGAACCCGACTGGGTGCACGAGGAGAATTTCTACGCGGACAAGGACATCGATCTGCGTACCGGCACCGACATCCGCGAACTGCATCTCGGTGAGCGCGCCGTGGTCGACGGCGACGGGACCCGCATCCCGTACGACCGGCTCGTCCTCGCCACTGGCGCCGCGCCACGCACCCTGCCGGTGCCCGGCGGCGACCTCCACGGCTTGCACACCCTGCGGACCTGGGAGGACTCCCTGACTCTGCGGGCGACGTTCGCGCCCGACGTCCGGGTTGTGATCGTCGGCGCGGGCTGGATCGGCTGCGAGGTCGCCGCGGCGGCCCGCAAACACGGCGCCGACGTCACCGTCGTCGACCCGCTTCCCCTGCCGCTGCACAAGACTCTCGGCGACACCGTGGCCGAGGTGTTCCGCGACCTGCACGCCGCCAACGGCGTCACCTGGCACCTGGGCATCGGCGTGGACGCCTTCACCGGCGACGAGGGGGTGGTCAACGCCGTGCACCTCAGCGACGGCATCACGCTCTCGGCCGACGTCGTGGTCGTGGGGGTCGGCGCGGCGCCGAGGCTGGAACTGGCGAAGACCGCCGGACTGGAGCTGTCGGACTCGGTTGCGGGCGGCGGCGTGGACGTGGACGCGACGCTGCGCACCTCCGCGCCGGACGTGTACGCCATCGGCGACATCGCCGCGCACTTCCACCCCCGCTACGGCAGGCGGGTGCGGGTCGAGCACTGGGCCAACGCCAAGGACCAGGGCGCGCACGTCGCGGGCAACCTGCTCGGCGCCGCCGAGCCGTACACCGCGAGCCCGTACTTCTACTCCGACCAGTACGACCTGGGCATGGAGGTCCGCGGCCTGGCCAACCCGTTCACCGACGACCTGGTGGTGCGCGGCGACCTGGCGGCCCGTGAGTTCACGGCGTTCTGGACCCGCGGCGGCCGCGTCCTCGCCGCGATGAACGTGAACCAGTGGGACGACGGGGATGCCCTGCAGGCGCTGGTGGATCAGCGTGGCGAGGTCTCGGCCGACGACCTGCGCAGCAAGCCGCTCGCCGACCTCATCTGAACCGGACGGAGTCCGCCGTCGGGGCGTCCCACAGGTCGCCCTCGTGCCGGGCGATGTCCGGGATCGGCAGGCCGGGGATCGGCTGGGTGTCCGCGTCGCGCAGGGTCTGGTAGCGGCCGGGGCGGTTCTTGGTGGGCCGGGTCAGCGCGAACGACGCGAGCCCGAGCACCGACAGGGTCGCGATGACCACGCCCATTGGCAGCGCCGTCGACGGGTTGCCGAAACCGACGAGCGGGGCGGCGAGCCCGCCGATGACGAACTGCACCAAGCCGAGCAGCGCCGAGGCCGTGCCCGCGCGGTGCCCGTGGTCGGCCATCGCCAGCGCGGTCGAGTTCGGCGTCACGATGCCGACGCTGGCGACCACCACGAACAGGCCCGGCAGCAGGTAGAGCAGGCCCAGGTTGAGATACGTCGCCGCGAGCACCGCCAGCCCGCCGGTCACCGAGGTCAGCAGGCCCACGATCAGCAGCCTGCGCGGGGCGAACCTGCGCAGCAGCAGGCCGTTGACCTGGGCCATGACCACGATGCCCACGGCGTTGGCGCCGAAGAGGAAGCTGTAGGCCTGCGGGCTGAGCCCGTGCAGTTCCTGGAGCACGAACGACGACCCGGCGATGTAGGCGAACATCGCGCCCATGACGAACCCGGCGGCGGCGGCGTAGGCGATGAACGACCGGTCCGTGCCGATCCGGCGATAGGTGCGCAGCACGTGGCCCAGCCGGGCGGGCCGCCTGCCCAGCGGCGCGAGCGTCTCGGGTAGGGCGAGCGCGGTGACGAGGAACAGCACCACACCGAAGCCCGCCAGCACGATGAAGATCCCCGGCCACTGCGTGAACCGCAGCACCTGCCCGCCGATGATCGGCCCGAGGATCGGACCGAGACCGTTGACCAGCAGCATCAGTGAGAAGAACCGGGCGAGTGCGGCCCCGGAGAACATGTCGCGCACGGCGGCACGGGCGATCACGATGCCCGCGGCGGCGCTGACACCTTGGCCGAGCCGGAGGAAGACGAGCGCCACTACCGACGGCGCGACGGCGCAGGCGAGCGAGCTGAGCGTGTAGAGCGCCAGGCCGATCAGCAGCGGTCGGCGCCTGCCGTAGGCGTCCGACAGCGGTCCCGCGATGATCTGCCCGCCCGCCAGCCCGATCATGAACGCGGTGAGCGTGATCTGGATCTTCGCCTGTCCGGTGCCCAGCTGTTCGGCCATCGCGGGGAACGCGGGCAGGTACATGTCGATCGACAGGGGTCCGAAAGCACTCAGCCCACCCAGGATGAGGGCCAGCCGGGCTTTGCCCGGGATGGGTGAGGACTTCACCCGATCAGTCTATGGATAACACCGTTCAAGACGAGCCGCCGTCGACCGATGTGGCGAATCCTTGTTGCACCGTGCGCACATCGGTGTGTTATCCGCACAAGACACGCGGGCGGATAACCGCCACCCCGATCGGGTCCCTTGACACACTGGGCCGCGACATGCGGGAGGGGGTGACCATGGCCGAGTCGATCGACGCGGTGCTGATCAAGGCCGCCGAGTTGACCGCCGCCGGGCGCCCGGAGGTCGCGATCGACATCTTGCGCCGGGTGCTGACCGCGCACCCGGACAACACCGAGGCGTGGTGCAGGCTCGCCGCCGCGCTGCTCGACGCGGGCGAGCCGCGGCACTGTCTGGACGCCGCCAAGCGGGCGATCACCCTGGGGGAGCGGTCGTGGGCGCACCGGCTCGCCAGCCTCGCCCTGACCGAACTGAACCGCCACGACGAGGCCGCCGTGTCCGCCCGCGAGGCCGCGCGCCGCGACCCGAGCGACTGGCGCAACCACGTGACGCTGGCCGAGGCACTCGGCCCGGTCTCCCCGCGCGAGGCGCTCGAGGCCGCCCGCCGCGCGGTGATCACCGCGCCGAATGAGGCGCGGGTGCACGAGGTGCTGGGCATGGCCGCGGTCCGGGTGCGTGACTTCCCCGTGGCCAAGCGCGCCTTCGCCGACTCCTTACAGCTGGACCCGGGCAACGAGGTGGTTCGCGAAGAGCTGTCCCGGCTCGCGGGGGTGCGCGCGGAACCGTCGGCCCGGCCCCGCGACTCGAAGTTCGGACGCGCGCACCGGATCGCGTTATGGCTGGTGCTGCGGCGGTGCTCGGCCTGGCTGGCCGTCGGCTCGTTCGTGCTGATGATCGCAGGCATGCCGACCCCCAGCCCGCTGCTGGTGTGGTTCGCCCTGGCCCTGGTGCTGACCGTGGCGGGCATCGCGACGATGGGCGTGCTGGCCCTGCCGCATGGCCGGTATCCGCGGCCCGCGGTGCTCCTGCGCCGCGAGCCGCTGTTCGCCTTCGGCGTCGTCCTGCTTGGACTCGGCACCCTGCTGCTCGCCGTCTGGACCCTGGCGCTCGCCCTTGGGGCCCGCGGGATGCAGCTGCTGACACCCGCGCTGGTCTGCGCTGTCGGGTCGGCGATAGTCGGGTGGTACGGACTCTGGCGAATGCGCGCATTCACCCGTTAGGGTGGCGCACCCTCTCGGATGGGGGCCGGATGGCGGCGATCACCGCCCTCGTCCGCCAGCGCGCTTACTAGGGGAATAACCATGGAAATCCTTCGCAAGATCGCCGTGTTCCTGATGCTGATCGGCTTCGTGTCCGCGGGCCTGTACTTCGCCGACTACCGCCTCACGATCATCGCGTTCCTCGACGACTACCAGCCCGCCGCCGGGCTGGGCATCGGAGGCTTGGGTCTCGTCGCCCTGCTGGTGACCGTCGCCATGGCCAAGAAGCCCGCCGAGCAGCCGCAGACCGGGCAGCCGCAGGCCTGATCCGTTTCTCTCGCGGCTCGGCTGGCGCCCGACCCGCGAGAGAACGCGCTCGTCCCCACCCGACCGCACCTAAGGGGACCGCGACGAAACCCGACCTCGGTGCCCCCTAAACCGCCACATGAGACGCTAGGCAACCAAATCTCAAAATTTCGGGGAGGCGGAACAGTGCACTCGGGGTACCAGAACGAGATCTATCTCCAGGGGCTCGGTGATCAGCGTCCGCCGTTCACCACCGACGCGACCAGACTGGAGGCTGTCGCCGAGGAGGCGATGGAGCCCGGACCGTTCGGCTACGTCGCGGGCGGCGCTGGGTCCGGGGACACGATGCGGGCCAACCGTGACGCGTTCGCCCGCTGGCGCATCGTGCCGCGGATGCTGTGCGACGCGACCAACCGCGACACCAGCGTCACCGTGCTGGGCACGACGATGCCCGCACCCGTGCTGCTCGCGCCGATCGGCGTGCAGTCGATCGTCCATCCCGACGGGGAACTCGCCACCGCCCGCGCGGCCGGGTCGCTCGGCGTGCCGATGGTGCTGTCGACGGCTTCCTCGTACGCGCTCGAAGAGGTCGCCGAGGCCCATGGGGACGGGCCGCGGTGGTTCCAGCTGTACTGGCCCAATGAGGACGCGGTCTGCGTGAGCCTGCTGGAGCGGGCCAAGGCCGCCGGGTACACCGCTCTGGTTGTCACCCTGGACACGTCGACGCTGGCGTGGCGGCCCCGCGATCTCGATCAGGCCTATCTGCCGTTCCTGCGTGCGGTCGGGGTGGCCAACGCGTTCAGCGACCCGGCTTTCCTTGCGGGGCTGGAGAAGTCGCCCACGGAGGATCAGGGCATGGCGGTGCTTCGGTGGGTGTCGCTGTTCACCGGGACGGACAAGAGCTGGGACCGGCTGGCGTTCCTGCGGTCCCACTGGGACGGGCCGATCGCCCTCAAGGGAATCCAGCACGTGGTCGACGCTCGGCGGGCGGCTGACGCCGGGATGGACGGCATCGTGGTGTCGAACCATGGTGGGCGGCAGGTGGATGGGGCTATAGGGTCGCTAGAGGTGCTGCCGGAGATCGCTGCCGCAGTCGGGGATCAGGTCGAGGTGTTGTTCGACTCCGGGGTTCGCACTGGGGCGGATGTGTTCAAGGCGTTGGCCCTTGGGGCTTCGGCTGTGCTGGTTGGGCGGCCCTATGTTTATGGGTTGGCTTTGGGCGGGGAGAATGGGGTTCGGCATGCTGTGCGGTCCTTGCTTGCCGACTTCGATCTGACGCTGGGTCTTTCCGGCGCTCGGTGCGTCGATGATCTTGGGCGGGGTTCCGTGCGGTTGTCCACTTAGGTCACTTTGCGTCGGCGTAGGAGGTTACCGTTGTTGCCTCCAGGGGGAAGCGGACTGGGGTTTCGCCGAAGACGAGGGTGCTTGCTTGTTCCGCTGCCTTGGAGACGTCGGCCGACACTGCTTCGGCTGTCTCTTCGGGGCAGTGGACGATGACTTCGTCGTGTTGGAAGAAGACGATCTTTGCTTCCGGTGCTGAGCCGGCCAGGGTCCTGCGCAGGGTTGCCAGCATTGTCAGCGCCCAGTCCGCGGCGCTGGCCTGGACTACGAAGTTTCTGGTGAAGCGGCCCCACTCGCGGGCGGCTTGCCTTCCGCGTTTCTCGGCTTGCTCGCCCTCGTGTTCCGACGTGAGTTCCCGCCAGGCTTCGCTTGGGGGTGGGCTCGTGCGTCCCAACCTCGACCGGACGACTCGGCCTTCCTCGCCCGCTCGGGCCGCCTGTTCGACGTAGTCGACTGCCTGGGGAAAACGCTTGCGCAACACTGCGAGCAGGGGTCCGGCTTCACCGCTGGTGCCGCCGTACATCGCGGACAGCATCGCGATCTTCGCTCGCCCCCGGTCGCCGTCGAAGGCGTCGGCGGCGAGGCTGGTGTAGAGGTCAGAGGAGGCCGACACCTCAGCGAAGCGGCGGTCTCCTGACAGGGCGCCCAGCACTCGTGGTTCCAACTGCGACGCGTCCGCGCAGACCAGGACCCAGCCGGGGTCCGACCGGACGGCTGTGCGCAGGGTTCGTGGCAACTGCAGGGCCGCGCCGCCGCGGGTGGCCCAGCGGCCGGAGACGACGCCGCCGACGACGTACCCGGGGCGGAAGCGGCCGCCGTCCACCCAGCTGTCGAGCCAAGACCAGCCGTGGGCGACGTAGAGGCGGGACAGCTCCTTGTATTCCAGGATCGGGGCGACGGCGGGGTGGTCGAGTTCCTTGATAACCCATGCCCGGGCGGAGGGGATCTCCACGCCCTCCCTGGCGAAGGCGCGCACGATGCTCGGTGGGTGGTCCGGGTTGACCGGCCTGCCCGAGAACGCCGCGCTGATCCGGTCGGCGAGTTCGGCGAGCTTGGCCGGGCGGACGCCAGGCGCGGTTCGGGGGCCCAGCAGGTCTTCCAGCATGGCCAGGTGGACGTCGGTGCGCCACGGCAGCCCATGGTGTGACATCTCCGCCGCGGCCAAGGCCCCCGCGGACTCGGCAGCCACCAGCAGACGCAACCGGTCGGGCTGGGCGGTGGCGGCGATGCGGCGCTCCTGGTCGGCCAGGACGGCGACGGCGGCGTCGAGGGGGTCGGCTCCAGCGGGAGCGGTGCCGCGGTCGGCCTCGAACAGGGTGGGCTGCTCCCCGCGGGTCCGCGGACGCGGGTCGGCGGGTTCGGGCAGGCCCCTGGTCCGCGCCCAGGCCGCGCCCAGGTTGCGCGGCCGGCCGGGACGCTCCTCGAAGCCCAGGAGGATGCCCTCGGCCAGGGCGAGGTCGTGGCAGCGGTCGAGCCGCACCCCGGCCCGCAGCAACCCTGGGTACAGCTCCTCGGTGGCCGGCAGCACCCACCGCACGTCGTGGCGGCGCTGCTGCTCGCCCATCCAGGCCGCGAGGTCGCCGACGGACTCCGTCGGGCCGTCGAGAACCCGCGCTCGACCAGCCCCATCGCCCTCCGGCACCACCGCGATCCGCATACCGGCGATTCTGCGCCATCCCACTGACAGATACCGGCAGTTGACTCGCGAGTAACTTGTGCGGCACCGTGACTCGGCGGTAACCGCAATGACCACGGGAGGCTCCGTTGAGCGACTACAAGACCCTGGTGCGCGACCTGGCGGGCAAGGTTCCGACGGTCGTCCGCAGCGTCGATGTGATGCGTCGGGCCGGGCTGGTGCCGATGACCCGCCCGGACCACGTGGTCAAGTCCATGATCGCCGTTCGGCAGCTCGGCCCGATCGCGGGTGCCGCGCGGGTGGCCGCCAACCGCGACCACCGGGCCGTCGGCCTCGTCGACGAGCTCGGGCCGCTCACCTTCCGCCAGCTCGACACCCGGTCCAACGCGCTCGCCCGGGCGCTGGCGCAGCGTGGTGTCACGGAGAAATCCGTGGTCGCGCTGCTCGCCCGCGACCACCGGGGCGCGGTGGAGACGATGCTCGCCGCGGGCAAGCTCGGCGCGCGGCTGCTGCTGATGAACACCGGGTTCGCGAAGCCGCAGCTGGCCGACGTGGCCAAGCGCGAAGGCGTCACCGTGTTCATCCATGACCAGGAGTTCAGCGAGCTCGCCACCGTGCTGCCGCCCGAGATCCCGCGGTTCCTCGCGTGGACCGACTCCGCTGTGGGGGAGGCGCGCACGCTTGAGGAGCTCATCGCGAACACCGACGACCGGCCGGTGCCCGCACCGTCGGAGCCGGGCGGAATGGTGCTGCTGACCAGCGGAACCACCGGAACGCCGAAGGGTGCTCCCCGCCAGGTGCGGTCGCCGCTGGCGGCCGCGCAGTTCCTCGACCGGATCCCGCTTCGCGCGGGGGAGAGCACCGTGCTGGGGGCGCCGCTGTTCCACGGGACCGGGCTGTCGCAGTTCATCATCAGCTTCGCGCTGGGCTCCGCGGTCGCGATGCGCCGCAAGTTCGATCCCGAGCAGATCCTGAAGATGATCGAGGACAACAAGGCGACCACGCTGGTGCTGGTGCCGACGATGCTGCAGCGCGTCCTCGACCTCGGGCCGGAGGTGCTGGCCCGGTATGACACCAGCTCGCTGAAGATTCTCTTCACCGCGGGCTCGGCTCTCTCACCGGAGCTGGGCAACCGTGCCACCCGCGCGTTCGGCGAGGTGATCCACAACCTGTACGGCTCGACCGAGGTGGCGGTCGCCACGGTCGCCACACCGGAGGACTGGCGGGCCGCGCCGGGCACCGTGGGCAGGCCGCCGGTCGGCTGTCAGGTGCGCCTCTACGACGACGCGGGCAAGCAGATCACCGAGCCGAACGTCACCGGGCGGATCTTCGTCGGCAGCGGCCTGAGCTTCGGCGGGTACACCGACGGGCGCAACAAGGACATCATCGACGGCCTGCTGTCCATCGGTGACGTCGGTCACTTCGACGCCGAGGGCAGGCTGTTCATCGACGGCCGCGACGACGACATGATCGTCTCCGGCGGGGAGAACGTCTTCCCGGCCGAGGTGGAGAACCTGCTCGTGGAGTACCCGGGCGTCGTGGAGGCCGCCGTGCTCGGCACCGAGGACCCCGAGTTCGGGCAGCGGCTCAAGGCGTACGTCGTCGTTGACAGCGAGGTCAGCGCGGAGGAGTTGCGCGAGCACGTGAAGTCCAACCTCGCCCGCTTCAAGGTCCCGCGCGATGTCGTCTTCATCGACGAGCTGCCGCGCAACGCGACCGGAAAAGTTGTTCGAAAGCAGCTACGCGAAATGGGCTGAAGATCCCAGGCCAGCCGCGCTGAACAGACCATGTGTCTGGTCTGCTCGGAGTAACAGTGGCAAGTGGCAACTGTTGCCCTTTCTTGTCGAAACGTCATTGCATGGCATTTCCGAACAAGAAAGGAACTCCTTTCATGACACTGAGGCGCGAAGGTCGTCGGGGCCGACTCGCAATCGGCTTCGCACTCATCGGCTCGGCTGCGACCGTGGTCGCGTTGGCCGCTCCGGCGCAGGCCCAGGAGGGTGAAATCCTGCTGGCAGGCAGCCCGGAGGCGGTTGAGGGCAGCTACATCGTGATGCTCAAGGACGGCGCTCGCAGCCAGTCCGCGGAGGTCGCCCA
Source organism: Actinokineospora sp. (assembly GCF_050699995.1). Taxonomy (GTDB): domain Bacteria; phylum Actinomycetota; class Actinomycetes; order Mycobacteriales; family Pseudonocardiaceae; genus Actinokineospora. The sequence goes on from NZ_JBOHGC010000366.1 coordinate 19,608, forward strand.
TAACTATGGTGGAAAGGTTCGCGCAACCTACGAAAGTTCCATTAACGGATTCTCGGTCACGATGTCGGAATCGCAGGCTCGCAAACTCGCGGCCGACGACGCGGTCGAATTCGTGCAGGCCAACCAGAAAATTCGGGCGCTCGATGTCCAGCCGAATCCGCCGTCGTGGGGACTCGACCCAATGCCACGTAGCCTAAGTTGATCAAGTGGCTGACCTGGTTGTTGTTGATCGGATCGGCGTGGCGTGATCACTTGCGGCTCGGTGGCTGGCACGGTCGCCGGTCATGGGCGAAGGTGTGGTGGC
>NZ_JBOHGC010000367.1:0-2174 GCF_050699995.1 Actinokineospora sp.
ACCCGCAGCCTAGCGGAACCTCGGTGCTGGCCGAGGTGATCGAGCGGCTGGGGTCTGCCCGGCCGGTCGACGCCGCAGAGATCGATCTGGCGAGCTATCGCGGCCTGAAGCCGCCGTGGAATGACTGGCAGTACGTAGCCGCCCGCGGTCGGCGCTGGGCCCAGGTGCTCGCCGACCAATTGCTCGGCGAAGACGAGGCCGTCACGTGAGCGGATTCGACCTGTCCACCTCGGCTGCCCTATGGAACCGCAGCCACCTGGATCTTCGGAGCGACGAGGTGCTGGTGCAGATTCTCGACCGCGGCGAACTCGCCGCCTGGCGCGAGATCTACCGTCTCGCCTCGGGCTCCAGCGCGGAAGCGGCCGCCCTACGTCGCCGCATCCTGCATCTCTGCCGCACCGTTCCCCTCGCGTTCCCCCACCTTTTCATCGCAGTGATGGGCGCGCTTGGGGAACCGATCGACCCCTACCCCGCCGTCCCGCCTCCCGCCGACGAGATCGCCTGAGGCTCTTCTTCCGCAGACGCCGCGGGGGCGCTGGCGCGCCCCCGCGGGTTGACTGCGGCTGCTGAGGACCTACTCTACTCCGCTACTGCTGGGTGATCCTCACGTCGTCGACCGCCGCCTCCACCAGGCTCGCGGTCGAGGCGTCCGCGGCCTCGATGAGGATGCGGACAGACTGGCCGGCGAAGGAGCTGATGTTGGCGGAGGTGGTAGCCCAGACGGCGTCGTCGTCCTCGGTGCCGCCGAGCTCCTGGAAGACCTGCTGCGTCGTCGCGCCCACGATGCTGACGCGCAGGAAGTCGGCGGTCGAGGAGTTGGTGCCGTGCGCCAGGTAGTAGCTGAACGACAGCGTCAGCGTGCCGGTCGACGGCAGGGTGATGGCGGGCGAGCGGATCGAGGTCGTGCCGCCGTCGATGTCGTTGACGCCGGCCGAGGCCCCGGCCAACCGCGCCGTGACCAGGTCGTTGACGCCGCTGACGGTCGTCCCGAGCTGCTTCGGGCCGCTCGAGTCGGTCTGCTCGGGGTCGCCGCGCTCCCAGAACCCGGTAGTCGCCGTGTCGGTGCCGCTCGGGTTGGTGGTCCACCCCTGGCTGGTCTCGAAGTCGTCGAAGAAGACCGTCGTCACCGGCGGGCTGCTGACCGCGAAGACCAGGTCGTCGCGGTCGTTGAACGAGCCGACCGTGCAGGGCGAGGCGCTGCCCTGATAGCGGAACTGCGCGCGCACCGCCTGCAGGGCGCCCGAGGGCAGCGTGTAGGTGGCGCTGAAGGTCTGCGCGCCGCCTTGCGCCGCGGTCGGGTTGATGGTGGTGAGGAAGGTCCAGCTCGGGCTGCTGGCGTTGGCCGTGAAGTAGAGGTCGAGGTGGTCGGAGGTCGGCCCGCCGGTCCACACCCAGACGCTGGCGTCGATGCGCACCGTCTTGCCCGGGGCGAAGTTGGTGCCGTCGGTAGTCGAGACCTTCAGGCGATCGTTCGACTCGTCGCTGTGGAAGGTGCCCGAGGTGCCGTCGGCGCAGGAGTCGTTGATGGTGTTCGGCTGGTTGGGCTCGGCGCCGCCGGTGATGGTGTCGCGGCCGTTGAGCAGCGTCGCGCCCGAGTCGCAGGAGATCCCCACCGTCGCGCACTTCGGCGCCTGGAGGACGGAGTCGAAGACCGCCGTCTGCGCGCCGCCGCCGCCGGTCGGGTTGACCGTCAGCGACATGTTGGTGCTGCGCGTCGTGGCGCCGCTCGTGCCCTGCACCTGGAAGGTGAAGCTGCCGGTCGACGCGGTCGCCGTCGCCGACACGGTCAGCGTGCTGTTGGCGGTGCCGTTGGCGGGCGGCGTCACCGAGGTCGGGCTGAAGCCGCAGGAGGAGCCAGCGGGCATATTTGCGCACGCCAGCGTGACGGCGCTCGAGAAGCCGTTGATCGAGGTGACCGTGCAGGTGCTGGTGGTGCTGCTCCCCTGGGTGACGGTCAGGCTCGACGGGCTGCAGGAGACGCTGAAGTCCGGCGTCGGCGTACCGGCCGTTGGGGTCACCGTCACGCAGTTGCTGGCCCGGCCGAAGCAGGCGTTCGACGCTCCCGCCGCGACCACGTTGTAGTAGTAGTTCCGCCCCGCCGCCACCTGGCTGTCCGTGAACGCCAGGCCGGTGGTCTCGCCGATCTTGGTCTTGCCGAAGTCGCAGCCGGCGTG
>NZ_JBOHGC010000368.1:0-20832 GCF_050699995.1 Actinokineospora sp.
GTGGCGCACGGTGGACCCGATCGGCCTGGTCACCGTGCGAGACCAGGGCTACCTGCTGGCCACGAGATCGGGTGCGGACCGCACCTACCGGCTGTCCAGGGTCTTGGCCGCCGAGGAACTCGCCGAACCCGCTCAGCGACCGGCCCAGGTCGACCTGGACCGGGCCTGGCAGCAACGAAGCAGTCGGTTTCGCGCCGGTGGCGACCAAGTCACCGCGCTGGTGCGAGTCGACCCGGCGCGCCGGGAGGAGCTGGTGGGCACCGCGCTGGCCGTCCTCTCCGAAGAAGCCGACTCGGCGGGACTGCTGCGAATGGAGGTGACCTTCCAAGATCCGCGACACGCCGAATGGGCGCTGTGGCAACTCGCCACCAACGCGGAAGCCCTGGCCCCGCAATGGTTGCGCACCGCCCTACGCGACCGCGCCGCAGCGGTCGCCAACCGCTACGAAGAGCTAGGTCCAAGACCTAGTCGGTGTGGCCGGTCGCGGGCTTGGCCTTGGCGAGCGCGAGTCCGGGCCCCACAAGGTCGCTGACGGGCAGCGAGTCCAGCTCCGCCAGGTCGAACCAGGCGGCCATGTCGGTCGACCCGTTCGCCTCGTGGCGCAGTTCGCCTCCGACGACCCGGCCCTCGTAGAACACGCGGACACCGTGGAAGGTGCCCTCGCGGTGCAGGCTGTCGATGCCGAGCAGGGTGTCGGCCTCGAAGTCGTAGCCGGTCTCCTCGGCGACCTCGCGCACCACGGCGTCCCACGGGTCCTCGCCGAAGTCGACCCCGCCGCCTGGGAGGCTCCACAATGGACTTTCGTCGTGGATCCACCGGGCCAGCAGGATTTTCCCGTCCCGCACGCAGATCCCGTACGCCGACAGTCGGGTGTTGAGCCGTTCGCGGCGGAAGAAGCGGGTCACTTCGCGAGCCTGCTGGTGATCCAGGACCGAAGGTCGTCGGAGAGGTCGTCGGCGGCGAGCAGGTCGGGCAACAGCTCGGACTCGGTCGTGATCGCCCGGAACATCATCCCGATCGTCACCCCGTGGCCCGGCCGGTGGACCACGGTGATCTCGTCGCCCGCGCTGACCGATCCCGGCGTGATCACCTTGAGGTACGCGCCCGGGATCGCCCGCTGGGTGAAGGTCTTGATCCAGCCCTGCAGCTCCATCCACACCGCGAACACCCGGCACGGGATGCGCGGCTCGGTGACCTGCAATTCCAGGTCGGGCCCGATCCGCCACCGCTCGCCGACCTCGGCGCGGGTCACGTCGACGCCGCGCGTGGTCAGGTTCTCGCCGAACACGCCGGACGGCAGGGGAGTGGCCAGCTCGGTCTCCCAGGCGTCGAGGTCTTCGCGCGCGTACGCGTAAACCGCCTGGTCCGGGCCGCCGTGGTGCTTCTTGTCGCAGATCTCGTCGCCCGCCACCCCGCTGGCCGCCGGCCCGGGCTCGCGCACAGCCACTGGATGGTCCACCGGGCGCTTGTCGATCGCGCTGAGCCCCGACTTCCCCTCCACGGGTCGCGCGACGCCTACGTTGACCGAGAGCACGTTCGCCATGGACCGAACGTACCTCGGGCCGCCACAGCTTTTCCGAGAGCTGGCTCACGGCGCGGCTTCCCGGTTCGTGCGCGGCCGCGACCGGCGCTTATGCTCCGGGCCTGTGTCCACCGCACCGATGATCGCGCCCAGCATCCTGTCCGCCGACTTCGCCCGCCTCGCCGACGAGCTGGCGGCGATCCACGGCGCCGACTGGGTCCACGTCGACGTCATGGACGCGCACTTCGTGCCGAACCTGACCCTCGGCCTGCCCATCGTCGAGTCGCTGCTCAAGGTCACCGACATCCCGATGGACTGCCACCTCATGATCGAGGACCCGGACCGCTGGGCCATCGCCTACGCGGAGGCGGGCGCCCACAACGTCACCGTCCACATCGAGGCGGCCAAAGACCCGATCAAGCTCGCCCGCGACCTGCGCGCCGCCGGGTCGAAGGCCGGCCTGTCGATCAAACCTGGCACTCCCATCGAGCCGTATCTCGACGTGCTCAAGGAGTACGACACGCTCCTGGTGATGTCGGTCGAGCCCGGCTTCGGCGGCCAGAGCTTCATCGCCCACGTCCTCGACAAGGTCCGCACCGTTCGCAACCTTGTCGACACCGGCCACCTGAACCTGCTGGTGGAGATCGACGGCGGCATCAACAGCGACACGATCGAACAGGCCGCTGAGGCGGGTGTCGACTGCTTCGTGGCCGGCTCCGCCGTCTATGGCGCCGCCGATCCCGCGCGCGCGATCGAGGCGTTGCGCACCCAGGCGGTCTCGGCGAACCACCGCTTCGCCTGATCCCGCGCGAGCCGACTGGCGCGTCCTGCGAAACTGATCGGGTGGACGACAAGCTGACCGCGGCGATGCGGGCCGCCATCGCGTGCTCCGAGCAGGTTCGGGGGACGACGAGCCCGAACCCGCCGGTCGGCTGCGTCATCCTCGACGCCGAAGGCAACCAGGTCGGTCAAGGCGCCACCCAGCCGCCCGGAGGGTCGCACGCCGAGGTCATGGCCCTGGTCGACGCGGGAACGAAGGCCCGCGGCGGCACCGCCGTCGTCACCCTCGAACCCTGCGCCCACCACGGCCGCACCCCGCCCTGCACCCGCGCCCTGATGGCCGCCGGCGTCGCGCGGGTCGTCTTCGCCGTCGCCGACCCGAACCCCGACGCCGCTGGTGGGCGCACGGTCCTGACCGAGGCGGGTGTCACTGTCGAGAGTGGACTGCTGGCCGACGAGGTCGAGCGCGGCCCGCTGCGCGCGTGGCTGCACTACGCGCGAACCGGCCGCCCGCACGTCACCTGGAAGTACGCCGCCACCCTCGACGGCCGGGTCGCCGCCGCCGACGGGACCAGCCGGTGGATCAGCTCCGAGGAGTCCCGCGCGCAGGTCCACGACCTGCGCCGACGCATCGACGCGATCGTCGCGGGCCGGGGCACGATCCTCGCCGACGACTCCGCGCTGACCGCCCGCGGGGCCGACGGAACAACCGCGGACCGGCAGCCGTTGCGAGTGGTCGTGGGGACCGGTGACCTGCCCGAGGGTGCGCGCGTGCTCGACGACGCTGCCGAGACGCTGCACCTGCGCACGCGCGAACCAAGCGATGTCTTGGCCGCTCTAGGCGAGCGCGGAGTGGTCGATGTGCTGCTCGAAGGCGGCCCGACGCTGGCGGGCGCGTTCGTCCAAGCGGGTGCGGTCGACCGGGTCCTCGCTTACGTAGCGCCTACGCTTCTGGGTGATGGGCCTGTGGCGTTGGGCGCATCGGGCGTGTCGACCATCACCGGAGCTCACCGGTTCAGGGTCGAAGGCGTCACCATGTGTGGACCGGACGTGCGGATCTCCGCCGTGCCGGACCGGAACTGAGGAGGCAGTCGGTGTTCACCGGGATCGTCGAGGAACGCGGCGAGGTCATCGCCGTGGTGGATCTCGCGGACGCCGCGCGGGTCACCATCGCCGGGCCGCTGGTCACCAGCGACGCCAAACAGGGTGACTCCATCGCGGTCAACGGCGTCTGCCTGACCGTGGTCGACCTCGCCGACGGCAGCTTCACCGCCGACGTCATGCGCGAGACCCTCCAGCGCAGCAGCCTCGACAAGGTCGCCACGGGCGACCACGTGAACTTGGAGCGCGCCGCCGCGGTGGGGCAGCGCTTCGGCGGGCACATCGTGCAGGGCCACGTCGACGGCACCGGCGAGCTGATCTCGCGCGAGCCCTCCGAGCACTGGGAATTGGTGAAGGTCAGCCTCCCGGGCGGCCTGGCGCGGTATGTGGTGGAGAAGGGTTCGATCACCGTCGACGGCGTGTCCCTGACCGTCGTGGCGGTGGGCGCGGACTGGTTCTCGGTCAGTTTGATCCCGGAGACGCTGCGCGCGACCACGCTCGGCGTCCGCAAGCCCGGCGACAAGGTCAACCTGGAAGTGGACGTCATCGCCAAGTACGTGGAAAGACTGGCTATCCCGCACCTCGGATCGACCGGGCGCGGCACCGAGGAGGAGAACACCGGTGAGTGACTTCGCTGCCATCGAGCGGGCGATCGCCGACATCGCCGCGGGCAAGGCCGTGGTGGTCGTCGACGACGAGGACCGCGAGAACGAGGGCGACCTGATCTTCGCCGCGGAGAAGGCCACCCAGGAGCTGATGGCCTTCATGGTCCGCTATACCTCCGGCTACATCTGCGTCCCGCTGACCGAGTCCGACTGCGACCGGCTCGACCTGCCGCCGATGTTCCACACCAACCAGGACGTGCGCGGCACGGCCTACACGGTGACCGTGGACGCCAAGGAAGGCGTCAGCACCGGCATCTCGGCCGCCGACCGCGCCCACACCATCCGGCTGCTCGCCGACGAGAACTCCACGCCGGGCGACTTCAACCGCCCCGGCCACGTCGTGCCGCTTCGCGCGAAGGAAGGCGGCGTGCTGCGCAGGCCCGGGCACACCGAGGCCGCCGTCGACCTCGCCCGGATGGCCGGTCTACGACCCGCGGGCGTGCTCTGCGAGATCGTGTCGCAGAAGGACGAAGGCGACATGGCCCGCTACGACGAGCTGCGGGTCTTCGCCGAGGAGCACAACTTGGCGATCATCACGATCGCCGACATGATCGCCTACCGCAGGCGCACCGAGAAGCAGATCGTCCGGGTCGCCGAGGCCCGCATCCCCACCGCGCACGGCACGTTCCGCGCGGTCGGGTTCGACTCGCTGCTCGACGGCATCGAGCACGTCGCCCTGGTCTACGGCGAGATCGGCGAGGGCGACAACGTCCTGGTCCGGGTCCACTCCGAGTGCCTCACCGGCGACGTCTTCGGCTCGCTGCGCTGCGACTGCGGCCCCCAGCTCGACGCCGCCCTGGAGGCCGTGGCCGCCGAGGGCCGCGGGATCGTGCTCTATATGCGTGGGCACGAGGGCCGCGGTATCGGCCTCATGCACAAGCTGCAGGCCTACCAGCTGCAGGACGACGGCCACGACACCGTCGACGCCAACCTGGCGCTGGGTGTGCCCGCTGACGCCCGCGACTACGGCACGGGCGCGCAGATCCTCGTCGACCTCGGCGTGAAGACCATGCGCCTGCTGACCAACAACCCGGCCAAGCGGGTCGGCTTGGAGGGCTACGGGCTGACCGTGGTCGACCGGGTGCCGCTGTCGGTGTGGCCGAACCCGGAGAACGTGCACTACCTGCGCACCAAGCGCGACCGGATGGGCCACCACCTGGCCGAGCTGGAGCACTACGACGGCGGAACCGCGGCAGCTGTGTCGACGGGGGAGGACAAAGCTTGACTTCCTCCCCGGCCTCAAGGCCGGGGATTCCAACAGCAACTACCGCGCAAGGAGGAGGTCGCGTTGAGGTTCACGGTTCGCAGGCCCGCCCAACGGCGGGCCTCCCCGTGCAGTCACGGCATGCCCTGCCGCGAGTCGAATATTCAGTGCCGCGTTCACATCCGCGTTGGCGGCGAAACCGCAGGACCGGCAGCGGAAGACGGCTTGGCTCTCGCGCGCCTCCCGATCCACGACCCCGCACGCCGAGCAACGCTGACTCGTGTAGCGCGGGTCGACCTTCACCACCCGCCCGGGAGCCTTGTGCTCCAGCCGGGTCACGAGCAGGCCCCACCCGTTGGCGAGGATGCCTCGGTTCAGTCCGGCCTTCTGGCGCACACCTCGGCCGGGGGCGTCGAGCGTGCCTTTCGCCGACCGGATCATGTTTCTGATCTTGAGGTCCTCGACAGTGATCACATCGAACTGACGGGCCAGGCGAGTGCTGGTCTTCTCGACCCAGTCTTTGCGCCGGTCGGTTTCGCGGGCCTTGAGCTTCGCGATCGCCAGCTTGACCTTGCCGCGCCGGTTGGAGCCGCGTTGGGCTCGGGCGAGCTTGCGTTGCAGTCGCAGCAGCCGCGCCTTCTCGGGTCGGCGCAACGTCGGCGCGGACAAGAGCTCCCCGGTGGACAGCGCCGCCGACACCACCACACCTCGGTCCACACCCACCGTTGTGCCCGTGCCCGGTGCCGCGATGGGGTCGGGCGCCACGGCGAACGCCACGTGCCAGCGGCCCGCCCGGTCCTGGGTGATGCGGTAGGACTTCACCCCGTCGGTGACCGCCCGCGACCAGCGGAACCGCACCCAACCGACCTTGGGCACCTTCACCTCGCCGACCTTGCGGGAGACCCGACGTACATCGCCCGGTTTGACCGCCACGACCCGGAACCCCTCGGCCCGGCCGCGTCGGCGCCAGGTGGGCCGTCGGTGGGTCCGGCGGAAGAAGTTGGCCATCGCCTCGGTGAAGTCTTTCAACGCTTGCTGCTGAACGATCACCGAGCCGGCCGCCAACCACGGGTTCGCCGCCCGCGCCTCGGTCAACTGACGGCACTGCTCGACGAACCCCGGCGCCGCCCTGCGACCCAGCCGCCAGTGTGCGTGTTGCTCCACGGCGAGATTCCACACAAACCGGGCATGCCAACAATGCTCCACCAACACCCGCTCCTGAGTGGGTGTCGGCTGAAGGCGGAACCGGGACATGCCGATCAAGCTAGCGGCCACTACCGACAAAACCAGGAGACACTGTTGAGATCGGACAGGCTGGGGCACGCTCAAGTCGTGGCCCTGCGAAACCTCATTCCTCCCCGGCGTGAACGCCGGAGCATCGACGGGAGATCCTGGTGAGTGGGGAAGGCAGGCCCACGACCGGGGTTCCGCGGTGTGAGGGCGTCCGGCTGGGCATCGCGGCGACGAAGTGGCACGCGGAGATCACCGACCGGCTGTTGGAGCGCGCGCTGGCCGCCGCGACCGAGGCGGGCATCGTGGAACCCACGGTTGTCCGTGTCCCGGGCGCCATCGAGCTGCCGGTCGTCTGCCAGGAACTCGCCAAGCACCACGACGCCGTGGTGGCGCTCGGCGTGGTCATCCGCGGCGGCACCCCACACTTCGAGTACGTGTGCGACGCTGTGACCTACGGCCTGACCAGGGTCTCGCTCGACGAGAGCACCCCGGTCGGCAACGGGGTGCTCACCGTGAACACCGAGGAGCAGGCGCTCGACCGCAGCGGCCTGCCCGACTCGGCGGAGGACAAGGGCTACGAGGCCTGCGCGGCGGCGCTGGAGACGGCGCTCGCGGTGCGCGGGCTGCGGCACCCATGGACGGAACAGGGATTCCATTGACCGCTCGACCGCGCAAGGTTCGCTTCGTCGCGGGGACGTTCGCGGTGGTGTTCATCAGCGTGTTCACCACCGTGGCGATCCTGCTGCGCAACACCCCGACCGGGGTCTTCTTCCAGCCGTCCGACCAGATCGCCATGGCCGGGATCGGCGTGCTGCTCGCCTGCGGGGCGCTGTGGTTCACCCGGCCGAAGGTGAGCGCCGACGCCGAGGGGATCGACGTGCGCAACCTGCTGGGCACGACGCACTTCGACTGGTCGGTCATCGAGTCGGTGAGCTTCCCGGAGGGCGCCTCATGGGCCCGCTTGGAACTGCCGGACGACGAGTACGTGCCGGTCATGGCCCTGCAGTCGGTCGACGGCGCCCGCGCCGTGGAGGGCATCCGCGAGCTGCGCAGGCTCCACCGCGAGGCGCACGCCCGGCAGTAGCACTTGGGGTGCCACCTCAGGTAGCATGGGTGGTGTGAAGCTCAGTGTCAGCCTGCCGGAGGACGACGTCCGGTTCATCGACGAGTACTCCGCGCGCGCAGGTGAGGCGTCGCGGTCCTCGGTGATCCAACTCGCCATAGCCCGGCTGCGCGAGTCGCAGCTGCAGGACGAGTACGCCGCCGCCTTCGCCGAGTGGGACGAGGCCGAGGAAGCGGGCCTGTGGGACGCCGCCACCGCCGACGGCATGGCCGATGCGGCGCGGTGACATCCACCTGGTCGACCTCGACCCGGCCCGCGGCTCCGAAGCCGACAAGGTCCGCCCCGCGGTGATCGTCAGCAACAACGCGGCCAACGCCGTCGCCGCCCGCACGGGCCGCGGCGTGGTCACTGTGGTGCCCATCACATCGAACATCGAGCGGGTGTTCGGCTTCCAGGTCCTGCTGCCCGCGAAGGCGTGCGGGCTGGTGGTCGACTCGAAAGCGCAGGCAGAGCAGGTGCGGTCCATCGCGACCACCCGTGTGCGCAAGCGCGTCGGCAAGGTCCCCGCGGAACTCCTCGACCGCCTCGACGACGCACTGCGCACCCATCTCGCCCTGGGGTGAACCTCGTGCGCGGGTGTCGCGTAGGGCAAGGTGTAGATTCTTCCCGGACCTGGAGGCTTGCGTGACAGCCGTAGAACCCACCACGAAACCCGAAGCCCGGTCCCGCCGCGAGGTCCTGTGCGCCCTGATGGTGGCTTTGGTCGCCCCAGGCGCCCTCGTCGCGGCTTGTTCCGACACCACCACCCCCGCCCCTTCGGGTGGTGGCACCAGTGGTGGCACCACTGGCGGCGCGCCCACTACCGGCGGCGCCGCGCCGTCGGGTCCGCTGGCTGCCCTGGCCGACATCCCCGAGGGCAGTGGCCTGGTGCTGCAGAGCACCCCCAAGGGCCCGCTCCTGCTTGTCCGCCCCACCCCCGACACCGTCAAGGCCTTCGACGCCGCGTGCCCGCACCAGGGGACCGTGGTCGAACCGCCGTCCGGCGGCACCATCACCTGCCCCAACCACGGCAGCACCTTCGACGGAGCCAGCGGCGCACTGAAGGGCGGACCGGCCAAGACGGGCCTCAAGGAGGTCCCGGTCAAGGTCGACGGCGACAAGGTCGTCTTCGCCTGATCCCGATGGTGTGATCCCCACGGGTACATCGGCGTATCCGCCGAAATCGACAGCGGGCGCGTCCAGGTCGAACTCCTGCGACTGCCCACCGGATTCCCGGACAGGCACGTCGTGCTGGACATCGTCACCCGCACCGACGGCAAGGCCTTGGCCGAACGCCTCCTCGCCGAGGTCGCCTAGGCGTCCAGCCGGGCCTGGGCGCGGGCTTTCCACGCCCATGAAGCAGCCGAGTCCGAACACCGCAGCACCTGCCGCCAGGCCCGGGCAGCCGCCCGCCGGTCCCCATCCCCAGTCAGCGCCAGCCCGTACTCGTACAGCTTCATCGCGGTGCCTTCGACCGCCGCGGGTTCCGCGTCCAGCGCACGAGGACCAAGCAGCCGCTCGTAAGCCGACCGCGCCGTCGCCCACTCGCCTTGGGCCACGGCCGTCCGGGCGCGCCATTCCTCGATGAGGTGGGGTTTCTCCCGCTGGGCCCAGGCGTCCGTGCCGAGGTGCTCCCACGCCGCCGCCGCGGCGGGGCCGTCGGCCAGCACCATCGCCTTGATGAGGCGGTGGGCGTGGGTGTTCATCACCCACCGCTCGGCGTGCGGGTTGGTGGCGGCCTGCTCGGTGAACACCTCGAGGGCGGCGGTGAGGCTCTCGTCGAACTCCGGCCCGTCGATGCGGCCCGCGAGGAAGCGGATGTTGTCGCGCACGATCACGGTGATCCACTGCGACACCGTGCGGCCGGACTGCTCAGCGGCCTCGGCGCTCTCATCGAGGTAGTCCACGGCCTCGTCGACCCGCCCGTGGAGGTACTCCAGGTAGCCGCGTTCGTACAGGGCCCGCGACTGGTCGCCCCGCACCTCGGTGATCTGGTCGAGCAGGCGGTTCGCGTCGTCGAAGCGGTTGCCGCGGCGGTGGCGTGAGGCGGCGATCTCGGCGAAGTCCGCCCAGATCGACGCGGGTTGCAGGTCCGCATCGTCGTCGGTGAGGGCGTGGGCGGTGACGAAATCGAGGTCCGACAGGTGTTGCAGCACCTGCCCGTAGAACTCGTCGAACACGTCGCGGTAGCCCAGGGCCGAGTGCACGACGTCCGCACCGAGGTCGGCTTCGGCGCCGCGTACCGCGTGTCCGGCCAGGACTCGCGCCGCCGTGCCGGGGGCCGCGCCTGCCAGGGCCTCGTCGGCGGTGGCGAAGTCGGCGACCGTGCGGGTCGCGCCGATCACCTCGATCTTGCGCGCGACGAACGCCTCGTCGGAGAGCACGCCGACCAGGTTGTCCACCACCCACGCCGCGTCGGCCGGGTCCGGGTCGCCCTCCAGCGCGGCGCTCAGGTGGCCGACGAGGTTGCCGAGCGCGTACTCGTCGGCGCACGCCGCCCAGTCGTGCCCGTAGGTCGCGATCAGCTCGGCCGCGGTCCGCTGGTTGCTCATCGCCGCATCGATCCAGGACTGGGGCGAACGTGCACGGGTTTCCTCCGCGGTCAGGTACTCGGACAGGCTCAGGTGAAATATTCGCAGCCTATCCGCCGACATGGTGAGGAATTGCGGCATGTCCTGCACGGCACGGTCGGCGATGTCGAGGGGCTGACCCGCCATGGTCGCCAGCTGGGCGAGAGTCAGCGGCGCGCGGGCGACCACCAGAGCGCCCAGCACGGGCCGGTGCACCCGGTCCCAGTGCCGCCCGGCCGCGCCGCGCAGCATCACGATGAACAGGTCGTAGAGGTCGGTCAGGGAGCGGGGCAGGCTGCCCTGGTCGGCCAGCAGGTCGACATCCGCCCACCGCCGCGAGGACACCGCGTGGGTCAGCGCGCGCGACCACGACACCAGGAACAGGAAGTTACCGTCCGCACGGCGCGCCGCCGCGTGCGCCGCGTCGTGCAGCGAGTGACCACGCTTCGCCAGGGTCTTACGCAGCGCGCGGTCGTCGGCGAGCCTGCCCGCGTAGTCGCGCAGATCGCCCGCCACCCGGGTGCTGGCAGCGTCGATCGGCACCTCGCGCAGCCTGCCGCGCTGGCGCAGGCGGTAGCCGCCGAGCAGCACCGGGTCCGGTCGGCTGGCCACCACCACGGTCACGTTCGCGGGCAGGCTCGGGCAGTTGACCAGCCAGTCCACGATGTTCCAGCCGGAGCTGGGCGGCTGGTGGCGCAGTTCGTCGAGCCCGTCGATCAGCACGACGATCCGCGCGTCGGGCTGCCGCTCGGCGAGCGCGCGGGCCGGGTCGAGCAGCGCGAGCCGCTGCAGCAGGCTCGGGTCGAGCCGCCAGGCGTCCTCGACGATCTCGTCGGCGTCGATCCCGATCTGCTCACCGTCGACGTCGCCCGCGTCCTGGCTGACGGTGATCTCCGTGCGGCGAAAGGGATTCGCGACGATCCGGCCCGCGTGCACGCCGATGGCCCGGCCACCCGAGCCGACCCGGTCGGCGCGCTGGGTGACGTCGATGCGCAGCGGCCGGTCGGCCATCGCCTCCGGGCACAGCTGGGCGAGCTGGCGGCCCAGCGAGATCAGCAGGTGCGTGGCGTCGCCGGTGCCGAACGGGGTCAGGCTGTCGAGCCGGATGAAGTAGCGGGGGCTGAGGTCGTGCCGCGTGGTCAGCCACGCCATCAGCGACGACTTTCCCATGCCCGCTTCGGCGGTGATCAGCACGTGGCTGCAGGCCTCGTCGTCGACATGGCGGTCGACGGTGTCGGCCAGCCAGCGGCGGCGGATGAACGGGCGTTCCTCGAGGTAGGAGTCGAGAACGTCGGACTGCAGTGACTCGGCGTCAGCCATCCTTGTCCTCGACGATCTTCGCGCCGGTCACCGAGCCACCCGCGAGGACGTCGCCGACGTCGACCACCGCGACGATGTCGTCGACCCCGGTCCCGGACTCGACACCGACCACGCTCCCACCGACCACGCCGCCCGTGACCCGCCCGTCGGCGCGTTTGCGCCGCTCAGGCTCGCGCGGCCGGCCGCGCAGGGCGAACCCCGCCACCCCGAGACTCGCCAGGCCGACGAAGAGACTGCCGACGCTGGCCAGCTTGTCGGCGCTGTCGAGACCCCGGCTGAACAGCATGATCCCGAGCCCGACCAGACCCAGGCCGACCACACCGACCGTGATCCCGACCAGCCATCGCCGTGCGTTCACGAATCACCCCTGAGCGGCTCGATCCAGAGCTTTTGATCATGCCGGCGGGGCGGACGGCGTGGGCCGAAATCGGTGAATCAGGAACGGCCTAGTTCGCGTGGCCGACCACCAGCAAGTGCGGGGCCAGCTTGGACTCGCTGACCCGCCGGTGCGCGGTCAGCGCGAGCCCCGCCCCCTCCAGCGTCTCCACGACCTCGGCGACCGGTCGCACGAGGAATCCGTGTCGGGTGACCGGCATCTTCGCCATCGCCTCCGGATCGCCGATGCCGATCACCGCGCGACCGCCCGGCCGAAGAATCCGGCGGATCTCGGCGAACGCCGTGGTCAGGTCCTCGATGAAGTAGATCGTGTTCAGCGTGATCAGCCCGTCGACCGAGTCGTCGGGCAGCGGCAGTGCCGTGATCGACCCGGTGTGCAGCCGCAGCCGGTCGTCCGCGAATTCCCCTCGAGCGCGGTCGACCATCGAGGCCGAGTAGTCCACGCCGTGGACCTCGGCGGCGTTCGTGTCGAGCAGCAGCCGCAGGCCCACCCCGCCGCCGAACCCCAGGTCGGCGACGACTTCCCCGTCGACCACCGCGAGCGCCTCGACGGCCCCGGTGGTGGCCGCGAGGTTGAACTTGTTCAGCCGCTTCGCGACCGCCTTGCCCATGAGGCCCCGGGGATTGCCCAGCTGACTGGCCAAGGTCCTTCGCAGAGCGGTGCGCACACCCATGTCGACTCCGTCGTTGATCGAGATCCGGCTGCTTCACCGTACTGTCCCCCACCGACCATCAGGTCCGACTGGCGGGCGGCGATCTTTATCGGAGTCACCGGTGCAGGGCCCAAGCGCCGAGGGCGAGCAGTGCGGCTGTCAGCGCGGCGAACAGGCCGGTCTCGATCGCCTGGAAACCCCAGAACCGCTCGGCCGCGTGGAACCACGCGAACTCGCTGCGCACTCCCTGCGCCGCGAGGCAGTCCGCGATGGTCTGCAAGCCGCACTTGTCCGGGTCGATCGACATCGGATTGCCCGCGCCGTCCAGATATCCGGACTTCACCCGCCAGACGTCGGTCGACAGCAGACCCGTGGTGTACTCCGGGTCGGCAAAGGACGGCCGGGCCGCGTTCGACACGACGATGAGCGCCGCCGTGTAGCCGCCGAGGGTGATCGCCATCGCGGCCATGGTGTTGCGCACCAGCAGGCCCGCCGTCGCGCCGATCGCGAACGCCACCGCCGTGTACGCGCCCAGCACCAAGCCCTGGCTCTCGAACAGCGGGGTGCGCATCCGGCCCGACATGATGAAGTTCAACGGCGCCAACGCCCACGCGTTGACCGCGCCGAGTGCGGCCATCGCGATCGTGAGCGGCAACCCCGCGACCGCCAGCTTGGTCGCCCACCACCGGGTCCGGCCGACCGACTGGGTCAGGCCGAAGATGTGCGTGCCGTGTTCGATCTCGCGGGCGAACACCGGCGCGCCCGCGAACATCCCCAGCAGCACGGGAAGCGGGAGCATGACCATCGGGACATAGCTCAGGAACAGGTTGTAGCGATCGCTGAGCAGCCCCGGATCGTTCGGCATCGACGACACGTCCAGCCGCACCACGGCCATCACCGCCGCCACAACCGCGACCAGGGCGAACGCCACCAGAATCTGCGCCCGCTGCTGGCGCCACGCGACCCACGTCATGCTGCCACCGCCTTCGTCGACGCGGCGCGGTCGGCGCGCGCAGGTACGCCAAGACCAGTTCCTCCAACGTCGGCGCGTGCGACTCGCTGCCGGGCACCGCACCCAGTCCGCGGACCAGCACCGTCGCCTGCCTGCC
Organism: Actinokineospora sp.; assembly: GCF_050699995.1. Taxonomy (GTDB): domain Bacteria; phylum Actinomycetota; class Actinomycetes; order Mycobacteriales; family Pseudonocardiaceae; genus Actinokineospora. The sequence goes on from NZ_JBOHGC010000368.1 coordinate 13,656, forward strand.
CGTCTCCCGCCGCTCCACGACCGCCTCGGCGGGCACGTCGAGCGAGCGCGGGCCGACCAGCAGCCGATGCTGCGCGAGAAGGTCGTCCACATCGCCGGTCAGCCGGACACGACCCGCGGAGAGCAGGACCAGGTGGTCACAGATGCCGTCGAGGTCGGCGATCACGTGCGACGACAGCAGCACCGTCATCCCGGTCTCGGCGACCTCGGCCAGCAGCGCCCGCATCACTTCCTGGCGGGCCAACGGGTCGAGGTCGGCCAGCGGCTCGTCCAGCAGCACGACGGTCGGGCGTCTGCCGAGCACAGCGAGCGCCACCCGGGTCCGCTGTCCGCCCGAGAGCGTGTCGATCCGAGCCCCGAACGGCACCTCCGGCTCCGCCACCAGCCGCCGGGCGTAGGCGTCGTCCCAGTCGGGGTTCAGCGCGCGGCCCGCGTGGAGCATCTCCGCGACGGTGAACTTCTGGTACAGCGGCTTGCCCTGCGCCAGGAACCCCGGTTTGCCGAGCACCTCGACCGCGCCCTCGGTCGGCCGCGTCAGGCCGGTGGCCAGTGACATCAGCGTGCTCTTGCCCGCTCCGTTCGGTCCGACCAACGCCGCGATCCGGCCGACCGGCAGCGTCAGTGTGCAGTCCCGAAGCGCCCACCCCCGGCGGTAGCGCTTGCCCAATCCGGTCGCGTCGAGCGCGACCGACCCCTCGATCATGTGGTTCCCCCGGTCTCGTAGAACTTGTCCAGCACGGCGTTCACCAGTGCCTCCACGTCTTCGCGCGCCAGCCCTTGGGCCGTCGAGCCGGCCAGCCAGGCGGCCAACTCCTCGCGCAGCGGGCCGTCGTCGGACGCCCCCGGGCGGGCCAGCGTCCCGATGACGAACGTGCCCAGACCTCGCCGACCCTCGACCAGGCCTTCCCTTTCCAACTCGCGGTATGCCTTCAACACGGTGTTGGGGTTCATCGCGGTGGCGGCCATGACCTCCTTGGCCGTGGGCAGCCGGTCGCCGGGAACGAGCAGCCCGAGCCGCAGCGCCTGCTTTGTCTGGTGCACCAGCTGCAGGTAGGCGGCGACGCCTGAGCGGCGGTCGATCCGGAACTCGATCACCCAACCCCCTTTCACTACTTGAGTAGTGAAAGCAGTATTGGGTGTGGGCGGCGTGGTGCGCAAGACCCGACCGGATCAGTTGTCGGTGCTCGGCCGTAGGGTTGTGGATGTGGCCGACCCGTCCGCCTACCGACCCTCTCCCGGCACCATCCCGGACGCGCCTGGCGTGTACAAATTCCGTGATCCTGGTGGCCGGGTCGTCTACGTGGGCAAGGCCAAGAGCCTGCGCTCCAGGCTGAACTCGTACTTCGCCGACATCACCTCGCTGCACCCGCGCACCCGCCAGATGGTGACCACCGCGGGCGCTGTCGAGTGGACCGTGGTGTCCACAGAGGTCGAGGCACTGCAGCTGGAGTACAACTGGATCAAGGAGTTCGACCCGCGGTTCAACGTCCGCTACCGCGACGACAAGTCCTACCCGGTCCTGGCCGTCACCCTCAACGAGGAATACCCGCGCCTGCACGTCTACCGCGGCGCCCGCAAGAAGGGCGTGCGGTACTTCGGGCCCTACGCCCACGCGTGGGCCATCCGCGAGACCCTCGACCTGCTGCTCCGCGTCTTCCCGGCCCGCACCTGCTCCACCGGGGTGTTCCGCCGCCACGGCCAGATCGGGCGGCCCTGCCTGCTCGGCTACATCGACAAGTGCTCCGCGCCCTGCGTGGGCAAGGTCAGCGCCGACGAGCACCGGGCCATCGTGCTCGACTTCTGCGACTTCCTCTCCGGCAAGACCGACGCCATGGTCCGCCGCCTGGAGAAGGAGATGGCCCAGGCGTCGAGTGAGCTGGAGTTCGAGCGGGCCGCCCGGCTGCGCGACGACATCGGGGCGCTGCGCCGGGCCATGGAGAAGCAGGCCGTCGTCCTCGGTGACGGCACCGACGCCGACGTGGTGTCCTTCGCCTACGACGAACTCGAAGCCGCCGTCCAGGTCTTCCACGTGCGCGGCGGCCGGGTCCGCGGGCAGCGCGGCTGGGTCGTCGACCGGCTGGAGGACGCGGGGGAGGAGTCGCCGGTCACCGGGCTCGTCGACCAGTTCCTCAGCCAGTTCTACGGCGACCAAGCCGACCTTGCCGACGATGTCGCCAACTCGGTCCCGCGCGAAGTCCTGGTCCCCGAACTGCCCGCCGACGCCGACGCCATCGGCGAGTGGCTGACCGGGCTGCGCGGTTCGCGGGTGCAGGTCCGGGTGCCGCAGCGCGGCGACAAGCGGGCGCTGATGGAAACCGTCGAGCGCAACGCCAAAGAGGCCTTCACCCAGCACAAACTCCGCCGCGCGGGCGACCTCACGGCCCGCTCGGCCGCGTTGCAGGAGCTTCAGGACAACCTCGGCCTCGACAGCGCGCCGCTGCGCATCGAGTGCATCGACATCAGCCACATCCAGGGCAGCGACGTCGTCGCCTCGCTCGTCGTGTTCGAGGACGGCCTGGCCCGCAAGAACGAGTACCGGCGCTTCGCCATCCGCGAGGCCGCCACCGAGGGCGACGTCGCCTCGATCGCCGAGGTCGTGCGCCGCCGGTTCGCCAAGTACGCGGGGGAGTCCGGCGGCCAGGACGCCGGCACCCCCGGCATCGACCCGGACACCGGCAAGCCACGCCGCTTCGCCTACCCGCCGAACCTGCTCGTCGTCGACGGCGCGGGCCCGCAGGCCAACGCCGCCGCCGACGTCCTGGCCGACCTCGGCGTCACCGACGTCGCCGTGATCGGGCTGGCCAAGCGGCTCGAAGAGGTGTGGCTGCCCGCCGAGCCGGAGCCGTGCATCCTGCCGCGCACCAGCGAGGCGCTCTACCTGCTGCAGCGGGTGCGTGACGAGGCCCACCGCTTCGCGATCGCCTATCACCGGCAGAAGCGCGCCAAGCGGATGACAATGTCGGCATTGGACGACGTGCCCGGCCTGGGCCAGAGTCGCCGGGCGGTGCTGATCAAGCACTTCGGCTCGGTGAAGCGGCTCAAGGCGGCCACCGTCGAGGAGATCATCGAGGTGCCGGGCATCGGCCTGGCCACCGCGCAAGCCGTGCACACCGCATTGAACAGGGGCGAGAAACCTTGAGCACCGAACACGTGGGACCCGGCGTCGAGGTCGCCGTGGTGACCGGGCTTTCCGGGGCGGGCAGGAGCACCGCGGCCAAGTGCCTGGAGGACCTGGGCTGGTTCGTCGTGGACAACCTTCCGCCCGAGCTGATCTCCACGATGGTCGAGCTGGGCGCGCAGGCCCGCGGCGCCATCTCGAAGGTCGCCGTCGTGATGGACGTGCGCAGCCGCGCCTTCACCGAGGACCTCTCCTCGATCATCAAGGACCTCGACGCGCGCGGGTACAAGCCGCGCGTGCTGTTCCTCGAGGCCACCGACGACGTCCTGGTGCGCCGCTTCGAGCACGTCCGCCGCGGCCACCCGATGCAGGGCGAGGGCAGGCTCGTCGACGGCATCAAGTCCGAGCGTTCGCTGCTGATGCCGCTGCGCGAGGAAGCCGACCTCATCCTCGACACCTCCACCCTCTCGGTGCACCAGCTCCGCGCGAAGATCGAGGACGCCTTCGGCTCCGACGCGGGCACCAGCACCCGGGTCACGGTGCTTTCCTTCGGCTACAAGTACGGTCTGCCGATGGACGCCGACCTGGTGATGGATGTGCGGTTCCTGCCGAACCCGTTCTGGATCCCCGAGTTGAAGGACCAGACCGGCCGCGACGAGGACGTCCGCAACTACGTGCTCAGCCAGGAAGGCGCCGACGAGTTCCTCGACCGCTACCACGAGCTGCTGCGTCTGATCGGCGCCGGATACCGCCGCGAGGGCAAGCGCTACCTGACGCTCGCGGTCGGCTGCACCGGCGGAAAGCACCGCAGCGTGGCCATTTCCGAGGAACTGTCCAGGCGACTGTCCGATGAGGACGGTATGGCGGTGAAGGTCGTGCACCGCGACCTGGGGCGCGAGTGAGCGCTCCCGACCCGGCCATCCGGGCCGTCGCCCTCGGCGGCGGCCACGGCCTGCACGCCACCCTCACCGCGCTCCGTCGGCTGACCGACGACGTGACCGCGGTGGTCACCGTCGCCGACGACGGGGGTTCCTCGGGCAGGCTTCGCCGTGAACTCGGCCTGCTTCCGCCGGGCGATCTCCGCAAGGCGCTGACCGCGCTCGCCGGTCCGCGGGCGTGGGCCGAGGTGTTCGAGCACCGCTTCGGCGGCACCGGGGCACTCGCGGGCCACGCGATCGGCAATCTCGTCCTCGCCGGTCTGCTGGAGGTCCTCGGCGACCCCGTGGCCGCACTCGCCGAAGCCGCGCGACTGCTCGGCGTGACCGGCCGGGTGCTGCCGATGTCGTTGGAGCCATTGGACATCGAGGCCGACGTGACCGGGTTGGACGAGGACCCGAGCACGGTCCGGCGCATCCGCGGGCAGGTCGCCGTGGCGACGACGCCGGGCCGGGTCCGCCGCATCCGCCTGCACAACGCCGCCCACCGCGACCAGCCGCCGACGGCGTGCCCGGAAGCGGTCGCCGCGGTCCGCGACGCCGATGTGGTGCTGCTCGGCCCGGGGTCGTGGTTCACCAGCGTCCTGCCGCATCTGCTCGTCCCGGAGCTGCACGACGCCCTGGTGCGGACCGACGCGACCCGGGTCGTCGTGCTCAATCTCGTCCCCCAACCGGGGGAAACCGCCGGGTTCTCCCCGGAGCGCCATCTCGACGTCCTGAGCGAACACGCACCCCGGCTGCGGATCGACGCGGTCGTCGCCGACGCCGACTCCGTGTCCACCCCGGACCGCCTCCGACGTGCGGCGAAGACCCTCGGGGCGGACCTGCTGCTCGATACCATCGCCTCGGGCCCGGCGGGTGACCGCCATGACCCCGACGCCCTCGCCGAGAGCCTGCGACGCGCCGTCGGTTCGGTGAGGGGACGCTGAGCCCTTCGGCGTGTCGTGGTGGGATAGACGGCGGGGCGGCCCGTATCCCGGGCCAGGGAGAGGAGTACCAGTGGCGATGACAGCCGCGGTCAAGGACGAGCTGAGCAGGTTGGCGGTGTCCAAGACATGTTGCAGGCGTGCCGAGGTGTCGTCGCTGCTGCGGTTCGCCGGCGGCCTGCACATCGTGGCCGGGCGGGTGGTGGTCGAGGCCGAACTCGACACCGGCTCGGCGGCCCGTCGCCTGCGCAAGGACATCCATGACCTCTACGGGCACCACGCCGACGTCCACGTGATCACCTCCGGCGGCCTGCGCAAGGGCACGCGGTACGTGGTCCGGGTCGTGAAGGACGGCGACGGCCTGGCCCGCCAGACGGGTCTGCTGGACCCGCGCGGCCGCCCGGTCCGCGGCCTCCCCGCCCCCGTCGTCTCCGGCGGCGTCTGCGACGCGGAAGCCGCGTGGCGAGGCGCGTTCCTGGCGCACGGCAGCCTGACCGAACCGGGCCGCTCGTCGGCGATGGAGATCACCTGCCCCGGCCCGGAGGCCGCACTGGCCATCGTCGGCGCCGCCCGCCGCATGGGCATCCAGGCCAAGTCGCGCGAGGTCCGGGGAGCCGACCGCGTAGTCGTCCGCGACGGCGACGCCATCGGCGCGATGCTCACGAGGCTCGGCGCCCACTCCAGCGTCCTCGCCTGGGAAGAACGCCGCATGCGCCGCGAAGTCCGCGCGACCGCCAACCGCCTGGCCAACTTCGACGACGCCAACCTGCGCCGAAGCGCCCGCGCCGCCGTCGCCGCCGCCGCCCGGGTGGAACGCGCGATGGTGATCTTGGGCCCGGAGGCCCCGGAGCACCTGACGGCGGCGGGCGAACTGCGGTTGAAGAACAAGCAGGCGTCGTTGGAGGAACTTGGCCAGCTGTCGGAACCGCCGATGACCAAGGACGCGGTCGCGGGCCGGATCCGCCGCCTCCTGGCAATGGCCGACAAGCGCGCGAAGGAACTCGGCCTGCCGGACACGGAGAGCGCAGTCACCCAGGACATGCTGGACTCCGACTCCTGACTCGGGTGGCGCCGCCCGGCTCGCGGCCGGGCGGCGCCATGGCGAAACTCAGAGCGTCAGCCGCACCACTGACGGGTCGTGGTCGCTGAGCTGGTCGGCGAACTCGGCGTTCACGTGGACCACGTCGTAGCTGTGCGCGGCGAATCCGGAGATGAGAAGGTGGTCCAACACCTGCGAATTGCCCTCGTAGACGTACCCGTAGCGTTCGGAGTCCGGTAGCTCGGCGGGCAGGTCGGTCAGCCCGGCGGTCACCAGCTTCTGCACGGCGGCCGAGTACTCGAAGTCGTTCAAGTCCCCGGCGACGACCACTCGAGCGACAGGGTCGATCGCCTGCACGTCGTCCACGAACGCGGCGACAAGATCAGCCTGCTGGCCGCGTTGAGTGGCGCTCGACAGCACCGGCGGCTGGTAGCGGCCGAACAGCGGGTTGTCGCCGCCCTTGGAGTTCCAGTGGTTGCCGATCACAAACACCGGCTCCCCGTTGAAGAAGAACTTGCCCACCAACGGTTTGCGGCTCGAAGAGAACGCGCTGTCGGTCGGGTCGATCCGTCCCGGGTTGTGGCTGACCGCGACCGGGTCGGCGGAATTGCCCGACGAGGACACCGAGACGGCGGTGGTCGACCCGCCCGCCGTGCCCGGCGCGAAGGTGAGCCCGATGTCGGTCCGGAACAGGAAGCCGACCCGGATGTTGCCGCCCGGCGCTCCGCCGTCGGCGTTGTTCTCGGGGTCGATCTGACGGTAGTCGTACACCGGCCCACCGGCGACGTCGATCGCCTCGATCAGCCGCTCCCAGCTCTGGTCGGCCGCTACGGTGCCGTCGTCCGTGAAGCCGGAGTTGTCCTGCATCTCCTCGATGGCGATGAGGTCCGGCGAGTGCAGGTTCTCGACGTTGACGGTCGCGACGGCCAGCTCCTGTGGCCCGACCGCATCGGTGATCTCGCGATCGAGATCGTTATCGACCCGGCCGGGGTCGCCGGTCACGAAGAGCTTGAAGTTGCCGAAGCTGTAGTGGAGGACGCCGGCCGGATCGGTCTCGAACTCGTCGCCGACGTTCATGGGCGTTGTATCGACCAGCTCGTCATCGAGGATGAGGCGCTCGGGGTTGAAGTCGCCCGGTCGATAGTCGCCCGGTTGATGGT
>NZ_JBOHGC010000369.1:0-24108 GCF_050699995.1 Actinokineospora sp.
GGGTGTCACCGGACCGTCGGTGACACCCCTTCTGCGCTTTCGACAGCCATGACGGAGCGCACTTTTCTGCGCACAGGCTGTAGCGCGCTTGGCGGCCCGTTCGGGCAGATCCGCCGTCTTCCTCGCGCTGGGTGTCCGGTTACGACAGTTGGATCACTATCGCTGAATGGGAGCGCCGGCAATGACGAAGGTGAACATGGTGGTCGTCAACCTCACCAACCACACGCTGGAGTTCACGGGCCTGCGGGGCGACGACGTCACCCAGGGGCCGGACCCCATCGTGCGGCCGGGCCAGGCGGGGGTCGTGGCGGTCTTCGACGCCGCGCGGGGCCGGTGGGACTGGGTCTACCTCAAGGACCAGGACAGCGGTCTGGACTACCAGCTCTACATCGAGGAAACCGGCGTCCAGACGAGATACACGTTCTTCGGCTACAAGGACCCGGATTCGACCGAGAAGAACGGCAACCCGAAGCCGTTCAAGGACGGCGTCGACATGTGCTACTGGGGTGGCCAGTCGGCCGCCCTCTTCACGCTGTTGACGCCGCCGCTGCCGCCCACGGAGGCGTGAGCAAGCCGTAGCCAGGGTGCCACCCGAAATGGGTGACACCCCCGGCTAACGGCGGCGGGCGCTTGGGCCCGGGCGGGCGACGACGTCGCGTGGGGAGTCGATCTCGTGGCCTTCGGCGCAGCGGAGGTGGGTGGCGACCGTGGCCCCGCAGTCGCGGTGGGACAGCTCGAGTGGGGAGCCCTCGGGATCCGCCAGGTACCTGTCACCCCAGGACCAGATGGCTACCAGGACCGGGTAGAGGTCGAAGCCCTTCTCCGTCAGCCGGTACTCGTGGCGCTCTCGTTCGCCTGGGTCCCGGTAGGGGCTGCGGCGGAGGACGCCTTCGTCGACGAGCATGGCGAGGCGGTTGGTCAGGACCTGGCGGGGGATGTCGGTGTGCTCCCGCATCTGGTCGAAGCGGCGGATGCCGTTGAAGACCTCGCGCAGGACGACGAACGTCCAGCGTTCCCCGAGAACGCCCATCGCGCGGGCGATGGTGCAGTTGTCGACGGACCAGTCCAGTGCCGGTGGGCGGGTCACGGAGTGCTCCATCACCTCAGCCTAAGTCTCGTTGACAGACTCAGCAAGCCGGTGCGAGGCTGAGTCCATGACACAGACTCAGGAGCGGACCCGCACCTTCAGCTGGGACGACCCACAGATCAACGCCGCCGCGCTGGGACAGCTCAGCGGGCTGGAGCTGATGCGGGCGATGATCTCCGGGGACGTCCCGCCGCCGCCGATCATGCGGCTGCTGGACATCAAGCGGATGGAAGCCGAGGAAGGCCGCGTGATCGTCGAGATGCGCGCGCAGGAGTTCCACTACAACCCGCTGGGCGGCGTGCACGGCGGCGTCATCGCCACGCTGCTCGACACCGCCGCGGCCTGTGCGGTGCACACGACGCTGCCCGCGCGGACCGGCTACACCTCGCTGGACCTGACGACGAAGTTCCTGCGGCCCGCCTCCGTGGCGTCGGGCCTGCTGCGCTGCGAGGGCACCGTCATCTCCCGCGGCAGGCGGACCGCGCTCGCGCAGGCCCAGCTCACCGACGAAGCGGGCAGGCTGCTCGCCCACGCGACTTCAAGCTGCCTTATCTTCGAGGTCTGACGACCAGAGGGCGGCATGAAGATCACCACGGTTCGCGGGGACATCACCGAGCAGCACGTCGACGCCGTGGTCAACGCGGCAAACTCCGCACTGCTGGGCGGGGGCGGGGTGGACGGCGCCATCCACCGTCGCGGCGGGAAGGCGATCCTCGACGAGTGCCGCGCGCTGCGGGCTTCTCGGTACGGGCGCGGGCTGCCCACGGGACAGGCGGTCGCGACGACGGCCGGTGACCTGCCCGCCCGGTGGGTGATCCACACCGTCGGACCCGGCTACGGCGCCGACGACCGCGTCGAGCTGCTCGCCTCCTGCTACCGGGAGTCGCTGCGGGTCGCCGACGAGCTGGGCGCCACGACCGTCGCGTTCCCCGCGGTGTCGGCCGGGTCCTACGGCTGGCCCGCCGAGGAAGCCGCCCGGGTCGCGGTAGAGACGGTCTGGGCGGCGGACACCAAGGTCACCGACGTGCGCTTCGTGCTGTTCGACGAGACCGTGCACAAGGCCTTCGAGGAGGCGCTCCGGAAGGCAGGCCCCACGGACGCCGCGATCACCGCGGACCTGGCCGCCCTGCCGGATGCCCACTGGCAGCGGCTGTTCGCGCGGATGGACGGCCTGACCGACGCCGACCGGGAAGTGAAGTGGGGCGGCGGCGGCGAGGTCAGCCCCGGCGTCACGCAGCTGCCGTACCCGGTCTACAGCGACGCCATCCAGGAGATCCGGGGTCTGCTCCCGATCGCCGTGCACGACTGGCCGAAGTGGATCCGGGACAACCCGGTGTTCCCCGAAGGGGCGGGACTCGACGAGCGCCCGGTCGCCGACGCGGTGCGGCTCGCCACCGCATACCTGCGTGGCGAGCGCTTCAGCGACGGCGCGATCCAGCAGGCCATCGAGAACGGCGCGCTGAACGCGATCGTCGACCGGCTGCGGAAATGGACCGAATCGGAGAAGCTGGGGTAGACCGCGACCGCAGCGACCGCGGCGGACGCCGGGGGCCGACATGCGCAAGCCGGAAGTCTTCGTCCAGGCCGACAGGACTCTGAACAACGTCGTCGCGCGGATCGCCGACGACCAGTGGGACCGTGAGCTGCCGGACACCATGCGCTGGGCGTCGCAGCTGGTCACGCTCAAAGACCTGGTCAATCACCACGCCCGCGACGACGCGTGGGTGCCCGACGTGCTGGCGGGCCGGACGATCGAAGAGGTGGGCGACCAGTACGAGGGCGACCTGCTGGGCGCCGACCCGAGGGCCGGGTTCGCCCGGTGGGTGGAGATCGCGGTCGACGCGGTCGAGCGGTTCCATGACTTCGACCGGACCGTTCACCTGAGTTACGGCGACTTCCCCGCGAGCGACTACCTGCTGCACGCGACGGTGTTCCGCGGGATGGGGCTCTATGACATCGCCGAGTTCGTCGGCATCGAGCCGGAGGTGCCAGAGGAGACGGTCACCGCGCTCTACGAGGTGATCGCCCCGAAGGCGCGGGATCTGCGTGAGATGGGGGTGTTCGGGACGGCGGTGGAGGTCGAACTCGGATGCCCCACTGCAGGACCGCCTGCTGGGCCTCACCGGTCGATCGCCACTGGGCTGAGCGACCGCCGCCGAAGCGACAGTCCGCAACGCGGTGACCGGCCGCCGCCCGGGTGGGCGGCGGCCGCGGACCGTCAGTAGTTGTTGTTCCAGTCACCCAAGCGGACCGTGACGCCAGCCGACCACGGCCACCACCAGTCCGCACCATGAAGCGCAGGTACCCAACTTTGAATTCCGGGGAGGCGGATTAGTTCAACCGGCTGCGGATCTCGTCGTACATCGCGGGCAGGCCGAACTCGCGGACCGTGGTGAGGACCTCGCGAGACAGGGAGCCGAAGGGCTTGCCCACGTCGACCTGCCACCACAGGTCACCGATGGGGACGCCCGCGCCGACAAGGATCAGGTTGCCGATGCGCTCCTGCCAGCCGGTGCCCGCGTGGCCCGCGCCCCGCAGGTAGGGGCGGATGCGGAGCTGGCTGGTCCACTCGTCGGTGGCGGAGACGCTCAGCGCGAGGGTGAACCGGGTGGCGCGTGGGCCGAGGTTGGACTGCAAGATCGACACCTGGCCGACGTGGGAGTCGCGGACCATCCGATAGCGACGACCCTTGCCCGCCAGCCCCAACGCCCGGAGACCAGGTGCGAGCCCGGTTTCGACCATGAGCCGGAACCACTCGTCCGCGTTGCGCACCGCGCCTGGTTCCACCGCCGCCCCCTTAGCCCCTGGGTTGGAATCACGCACCGCGCCCGACCGATTACTGATCTGACACTTGCTGACCTTATCCCGGACCACCGACCGATCCCTAAACATTCCTTGCACTACTGGCGGGTAAGGAAGTTCACCCCATACCACGATAGGCCGATTGGAGTGTAATCTAGATCACAGGGGTATCACCCTGCAGGGTGACTTTGTCAACGGCCATAGAAAAGGATTACGAGCAGCACGTCACGACGTACGCACCCGCACGTCCAGTCCCGGACGGGGAAAGTCTGGAGGACGTCGAATGCCACGCAGTTTCACCCAGCCGGGGATGGCCAGGGTCGCCAGGCCACTGGAGGGCGGCTTAGGGGTCGCGCTCGTAGACGGCGTGCCACTGTTCCGCGAAGGACTATCGGCGCTGATCATGCGCACAGCGGGGTTCACCTGGCTGGGCGCCACGGACACACCACAGGGGGCGGTTCAGTTCGCCGAGCGGTACCACCCGAACGTCGTGCTCATCGACTCCGGACTCGACCCCCGCAGCCACCTGAGCAACATGCTGGCGGCGGCGAACCCGAGCCTGACCACCCTGGTGATGATCCGCGAGTCGCACCGGACTACCCAGTACGTGGCGACCGCGATCGCCTCGGGCGTGCACGGTGTGATCTTGCGCTCCGCGGAGCCGCCGCAGATCATCGAGGCGATCCGGGCCGTCCGCGCGGACCGCCGCTACGTCGATCCGGCGCTCGCCCAGACCGTCGCGGCCCCGCGGGGGCGGCTGACGAGGGTGCCGGACGCGACCCTGCCGCTGTCGAGGCGGGAGTTCCAGGTCCTGCAACTCATCGCCGACGGGCTCGAGAACCAGGCGATCGCGAAGATCCTCTATGTGTCCGTGGAAACCGTGCGGACCCACGTGAAGAGCATTCTGCGAAAACTCGGCGCCCGTGACCGCACACACGCGGTCGCCGTGAGCTTCCGGTCCGGTGTGCTACTCACCCAGGAAACGCCACGTCAGCCCGCACCGAATACCCCTTCAAGAACGGGCACGTGACCGGAACCACCGACGGATCACCCGTCCGCGTCCGCGAATTCACTTGCCGAGGTTACTGACAAGTAATATTCTGTTGTTACCGGTGAGTAGCACTCTCTCGCGTGAAGACACGGAGCATCCAGATGGGTCACTACAAGAGCAACGTCCGAGACCTCGAGTTCAACCTCTTCGAGGTGTTCAACGTCCAGGACCGACTGGGCAAGGGCGTTCTGGCCGAATCCGACGAGGACACCGCCCGCGGTGTGCTGGTCGAGCTGAACAAGCTGGCCGTCGGCCCGCTGGCGGACTCCTTCGCCGACGCGGACCGCAACCCGCCGGTCTACGACCCCAAGACTTTCAGCGCGACGCTGCCCGAGGCGTTCAAGAAGTCGTACCAGGCGCTGTGGGACGGCGAGTGGTGGCGGCTCGGCCTCACCAACGAGTTGGGCGGCTTCGGCCTGCCCCCGTCGGTGTCGTGGGCCGCGGCCGAACTCATCCTCGGCTCGAACCCCGCTCTGTTCATGTACATGGCGGGCCCCGGCTTCGCCGCCGTCGTGCACAACAACGGCACCGAAGAGCAGAAGCACTGGGCCCAGCTCATGATCGAGCGCGCCTGGGGCGCGACGATGGTCCTCACCGAGCCGGACGCCGGTTCGGACGTGGGCGCGGGCCGCACCAAGGCGATCAAGCAGGACGACGGCACGTGGCACATCGACGGCGTCAAGCGCTTCATCACCTCCGGTGACCAGGACATCACCGAGAACATCATGCACCTGGTGCTGGCCCGTCCCGAGGGACACGGCCCGGGCACCAAGGGCCTGAGCCTGTTCCTGGTGCCGAAGTTCCACTTCGACGCCAAGACCGGCGAGCTGGGCGAGCGCAACGGCGCCTACGTCACCAACGTCGAGCACAAGATGGGCCTGAAGGTCTCCACCACGTGTGAGGTCACCTTCGGCCAGCACGACAAGCCCGCCGTGGGCTGGCTGCTCGGCGAGGTGCACGACGGCATCGCGCAGATGTTCCAGGTCATCGAGTACGCCCGGATGATGGTCGGCACCAAGGCGATCGCCACGCTGTCCACCGGCTACCTGAACGCGCTGGAGTACGCCAAGGAGCGCGTGCAGGGCGCCGACCTGCCGAACATGGTCGACAAGACCGCCCCGCGCGTCACCATCACCCACCACCCGGACGTGCGCCGCAGCCTGATGCTGCAGAAGGCCTACGCCGAGGGCCTGCGTGCGGTGTACATCTACAACGCCACCTTCCAGGACCAGGTCTGGACCCAGGAGGGCGACGAGGCGTCGATCAAGCTGGCCGAGCGGGTCAACGACCTGCTGCTGCCGATCGTCAAGGGTGTCGGTTCCGAGCGGGCCACCGAGCAGCTCGTGCAGTCGCTGCAGACCCTCGGCGGCTCCGGCTTCCTGCAGGACTACCCGATCGAGCAGTACATCCGCGACTCGAAGATCGACTCGCTGTACGAGGGCACCACGGCGATCCAGTCGCTGGACTTCTTCTTCCGCAAGATCGTCCGTGACAAGGGCCAGGGCCTCGCGTTCGTCGCCGGTGAGATCACCAAGTTCATCGAGAGCGAGAGCGGGAACGGCCGCCTGAAGCAGGAGCGCGAGCTGCTCAAGCAGGCGCTGGAGGACGTGCAGGGCATCCTCGGCGCCCTCATCCAGTACCTGACCGCCTCGCAGGAGGACTCCCGCAACATCTACAAGGTCGGGCAGCACAGCGTCCGGCTGCTGATGGCGACCGGTGACCTCATGGTCGGCTGGCTGCTGCAGCGCCAGGCCGAGATCGCGCTGGCCAAGCTGGACGCGGGCGCCTCGGAGAAGGACAAGCCGTTCTACGAGGGCAAGGTCGCCGTGGCGTCCTTCTTCGCCAAGAACGTCCTGCCCGAGCTGACCGCCGGTCGCAGGATCGTCGAGTCGGCCGACAACGACCTGATGGACATCGACGAGTCGGTCTTCTGATTCGAGCGCTTCCCGCGGCGCGGACGGCGGCGGTCACCCCCGGGTGACCGCCGCCGTTTTTCGTCGGCACAACACGGGAGTCCGTCAAACGGGTTACCGCGGCAAGAACTTCACCCACTTGAGTGATATTTCGTCGGCGATCACTGTGCCACGACAGGCGAGGCCAACTAGACGGTGCCAGGCTTTTCGTGAAGCGTTCGATCACGCCTCGAAGCGAGGAGCTGACATGGGTGTAGGCGGCATTATCAGCGCGATCATCGTCGGGGCCATTCTCGGCGTCGTGGGTCGGGCGATCGCGCCCGGCGAGCAGAAGATCCCGTGGTGGCTGACCATTCTGACCGGTATCGCGGCCGCGTTCGTCGGCACGCTGCTGGCCCGGCCGTTCGGGTGGGACAAGACGGACGGGATCGACTTCCTGGAGATCATCCTCCAGGTGATCGTCGCGGTCATCGCGGTCACACTGGTGGCAGGCATCTGGGCGAAGATGCGCGGCGGGACAACCGCACGGCATTGACCCACTGACACGACGAAGGGCCCGGTGAGACACCGGGCCCTTCGTTCGTTCGAGTCAGCCCGTGGGAGCAGGCGGCGGGCAGATGATCTTCGGCTGCGGGTTGTACTTCACCGTCCGGGTGTTGCGCCGGACCTCCGCGCCCGACGCGGCGTCGCGGATGATCCGCGTGTCGGAGGTGGTGAAGCCCGGGGCGCCGTTGCTGGGCTTGCAGTTGGTCGCCGGACCCTGCTTCTCGAACGGCGGGGTCTCGGCCGTGCGGCCGCCGGTCACCGATTCCACCGTGTACTTCTTGGTGCCCCAGATCTTCACCGTGATCGACGACGGCGTCCAGATCGTCTGGATGGCGATGCCGGTGGCCGAGTCGTTGGTGAACTTGATGTCGATGACGCTGTTGCCCGCGTGGTCCTGGAACACCGTGGCCTCGCGCGCGGCCGGGTAGCGGCTGATGTAGTAGCTGTGCTCCTTGTGCCCGGCGTCCTTGAGCGCGGCGAAGTAGCTCGCGTTGTACAGGGTCGTGGCGAACTGGGAGATGCCGCCGCCGACCTCGCGGCCCGGCGCGCCGTCCTTGATCACGCCCGCCTCGACGTAGCCCTGGGCCGCGGTGCGCGGGCCGGTGTGGCCGTTGAGGCTGAACGTCTCGCCCGGCTTGACGATCGCGCCGTTGACCTTCTGCGCGGTGACCCGGATGTTGACGCCGGAGTCCGCCGCGAAGCCCTGGGTGGTGAACTCCCCGATGACCTCCTTGATGCCGAGCTGGTTGGCCTGCTCGGTGGTCACCTTGGCGGGGGTCTTCGCGTACTCGACCTTGATCTCGCGGGGGTCCGGCTTCTTGAGGATGTCGAGCAGCGTCGCGAACGCGGTGTCGTACTTGATCCCCATGCCGTCGACCGACGGCGTCACCGTGGGGGTGCCGCCCTCGAAGACAACCTGTGCGTCGTTGCCTTCCTTCTCGGTGGACGCGAGCTGGGGCTTGACCGCCTCGACGATCTTCGCGGTGTCCAGCTTCGGCGTCAGGCCGCCGCCTTCGGCGACCTCGAAGGTCAGCGCGGAGGCGATGACGGCGGGCTCGATCTTGGCGTCCTTGCCCTCGCCCTTGACCACCACGGGCGC
The DNA here is from genome assembly GCF_050699995.1 of Actinokineospora sp. Lineage (GTDB taxonomy): Bacteria > Actinomycetota > Actinomycetes > Mycobacteriales > Pseudonocardiaceae > Actinokineospora. The sequence goes on from NZ_JBOHGC010000369.1 coordinate 8,499, forward strand.
GGCGACGGCGGGCTTGGCGACCTCGTCGAACGCGGCCTTCACCGCCTCGGGGGTGGTCTTGACGGGCGTCTCCGTGACGGGCAGCTCGATCGCCTTGCCACCCGCCCAGTCGGCGACCAGCGCCGCGCGGGCCTTCTCGGCGTCGAGGTCCTGACCGGGCAGCGGATCGATCATGGTCGGGGTCACGCCGTCGAACTTGATGCCGCCCTCGACCGGCGCCCGGGTGACCTTGGCCTTGAGCTGCTCGATGGCCGCGTCCAGGGCGACATCGTTCGTGCCGGTGACGACACCGACCTCACGGGTGCTGAACAGCGAGGTGACCCGGACGATCGGGTTGAGCGGCTGGTCGCCCGCCTGGTCGAGCGTGGCGGGCCAGTTCAGGGTGAGCCCGGACCTGCTCGGGTCGAGCTGCTCCTCGACGCTGCCCGCGCGGATCTGGACCGGCTTCGACAGCCGCGGCTCGATCTGCTCGCGCAGGGTCCGCTCGGCCTCGCTCTGCGACATCCCGCCGACCTCGACACCCGCGACCGTGACACCGCGCGGCACTTCGCCGCTGCTCATCAGCAGGTCCACGCCGTAGAGCAGGCCGAGCGCGCCGAAGACCGCGCCCGCGATGATCGCGGGCTTACGCCAGGAGCGGCCCTCGGGTGCCTCGGGCTCCTCGGGTTCGGCGGGCCGGAACTGCTCGGTCCCCGCGTCCCATGGGCCGCCCGGAACCCTGGGGATCAGCTCCGTGAGCTCCCCATTCGACTTCGGCCAGCTGTGCTCCTGCGGCCACTTGTGGTCGTCCGGCACGCCCTACACCTTCCCCTTGACGAACCCCGCCCTACAGATACAAACCGGTTCCGTGCTCAATGCGTTCACTCGCGATGGCATGCACGTCCCGTTCGCGCATCACCAGTCGCCCCCGACCGTGGATCTCGACTTCCAGCTGGTCGTCTGGGTTGAACAGCACCCGGTCGCCGACCTTGATGTTCCGTACGTTGGTGCCGACCCCGAGAACGTCTCCCCACGCGAGCCGCTTGGCCACCTGCGCGGTCGCGGGGATGACGATGCCTCCGGAGCTGCGCCGCTCGCCCTCCTCCGGGGTGAGCTCGACCAGCAGCCGGTCGTGCAGCATCTGGATCTCGAGTTTCTGTTCCGGCACCGACGAATGGTAACCGTCTACTCGCGCTGGACCCGCACGCGTGCTATGGAAGGGAGTCCAGCCCGCCCAGCATCAGGGGGAGCCTGCTCGCACCGGCCGCGGTGACCCGGACGGGAACACCCCAGTCTTGCCTGGTCAGGTGGCATGCGGCGTGCTCGGAGCCGTCGTCGTCACAGCTCGCGGCTTGGGCTACGACGTGCAGCACACCCTCGGGGATATCGGTCGCCACGACCAGCCGCCGGGTCAAGTCGGTGCCGACGCCCGCGCCCGCGCGCAGCAGTTCCGGCGGCGAGGAGGTCACTTCCAGCCGGGTCGACGGGCCGTAGCGGTCATCGAGCTTCTGCCCGTTCGGCGGGGCGAAGACGATGACCAACTCCAGCTCGCCGGGCGCTATGTCCGTCGCCGGCCTGCGCACCTCGTGGGCCTCGCCGTCGACGTGCAGCGCGGCTCCGTTGTTCAGGACAGCTGCGGTGTGTCGTTCGAGCCGGTGCGCGGCCGAGGCGACGACGATCAGCTCGCTGCCGCGCACGACGATGCCGGACGGCTCGGCGATGCCGGTGACGAGCGTGCTCACCTGGTCGGTGGTCGGGTCGTAGCGGCGGATGGCGCCGTTGTAGGTGTCGGCGATGGCGACGGCGCCGTCGTCGAGGACCGCGACACCCAGCGGGTGCTGCAGCAGGGCTTCGTCGGCGTGGCCGTCGCGGTGGCCGAAGGCGAACAGGCCCTTGCCGACCGCGGTGTGCACGGCGAAGTCCTCCGCGTCGACCCAGCGCAGGGCCGAGGTCTCGGAGTCGGCGAGCCACAGGCGGTCGGCGGTTGCGGCGAAGCCCGAGGTCTGGGCGAAGAAGGCTTCGCTCGGCGCGCCGTCCATCAGGCCTTCGACCGTGGTTCCTGAGAACCGTGCGACCTCACCCGCGACCGGGTCGAACCGGCCGAGCGTGTGGTTGCCCGCCATGGCGATGACGACGCCGCCCGCCGGCTCCCACCAGGCGACGTCCCAGGGGCTGGTCAGGTCGATCTCGGCGGCGGGGCCGTCGGTCGCACCCGCCCGCCACTGGGCGCCGGTGCCCGCGACCGTGGTGACCTCGCCGGCGTCGAGGTCGATGCCGCGCAGCAGGTGGTTGACCGTGTCGGCGACGACGACGTGGTAGCCGACCTGCTCGGCGACGTGCTCGGGCAGCAAGGTCAGGCCCGAGGGCTCGGAGAAGGTGGGCTCGGCGCCGTCCTGGCGGCCGCGCTCACCGGTGCCGAAGACCCGGACGATGTCGTCGCCGTCCAGCTCGACCACCCGGTGGTGCGCGGTGTCGGCGACGAGCAGCGACCCGGTCCCGGTCTCGATGGCCTTCGCGGGGAAACGCAGATCGGTGTCGGCGGGCGCGGGCGGCACGTACGGACCGTCGCCGCGGTGCAGGGTGCCCTTGGCCTCGTGCTCGGCCACGACCTCGGCGATGACCCGCCGCAACGCCTCGACATGCCCCTCACCCGCGGCCACGTGCACGACGTAGCCGTCGGGGTCGATGACGACGAGCGTCGGCCACGCCTTGACGGCGTACGCCTGCCAGGTCGTCAGGTCGGGGTCGTCGAGGACCGGGTGGTGCACGCCGTAGCGTTCGACGGCCGCGACGAGCGCGTCCTCGTCGGCTTCGTGCACGAACTTCGGCGAGTGGACGCCGACGGTGACCAGGACGTCGGCGAACTCGGCTTCGAGGGGGCGCAGTTCGTCGAGGACGTGCAGGCAGTTGACGCAGCAGAAGGTCCAGAAGTCGAGTAGGAGCACCTTGCCGCGGAAGTCGCCGAGGTGCAGTGTCCTGCCGCCGGTGTTGAGCCAGCCACGCCCTACAAGCTCGGCGGCGCGCACCCGGCCGCGGGTCTGAGAAGTCACATGCGAAGTGAACACCGATCGGCCCGCTGCTGTTCCTGCGGCACCGGTTCCGACGATTGACACGTTTTGTACAATCTGGGGTATGACGGAGATGCCCATCAGCGCGGCCAGGGATCACTTGGGCGAGGTGGTTTCCCGGGTTGAGCACGCCCATGAGCGCGCTGTGCTGACCAGGCACGGCCGCCCGGTCGCCGCGGTGATCTCGATCGAGGATCTCCGGGCGCTGGAGCGCTTCGAGGACGAGGCCGATCTCGCCGCCGCCCGGGCGGCGCTCGCGGAGCACGAGCCACGCGTGTCGCACCGCGACATCCTCAGCGAGTTCGGTGTCGCCTGAACCGTGGCGTACGAGATCGAGTGGACCGCTGCGGCGGTCCGCGAACTTCGAAAACTGGATCGCCCGGCGGGTCGGCGGATCGCGCTGGCCGTCACGGCGCTAGGCGACGAACCACGTCCGCCCGGGTCGCGAGCGCTCGTCGGCCGGCCCGCAGGCGTGATGCGGATCCGCATAGGCGACTACCGCGTCGTCTACCAGGTGGATGACCACAGAATCATCGTGACCGTCGTGCGGGTCGCCCACCGCCGCGAGGTCTACCGCACGCTCTGATCAGGCCGCTGGGCTTTCGGCGGCCTGCTTGAGCTTGGCCAGCGTCAACTCGATGTTGCGCTGGTTGTGGACGCGGCGGTCGGTCACGCCCGTGCCGATGACCGTCAGCGGGCGAAACCAGGCGGGCCTGCGGTCCCAGGTGCTCTCGGTGACCTTGCAGCCGGTCTCGGTGGGCTCGATGTCGTACTGCCAACGGGACACCGGCAGGCCCAGGAACCTCACGTCGAAGGCGAAGCGGGTCGGGTCGGCGTCGGTCACCGTGGAGACCGTCGACCAGATCCGGATGCCGCGGCGGTTCGAGCCGCGGAATCGGGCCCCCACGCTCGGCCCGGCCGAGCCACCCAGCCACTTGCCGCTGCCGAACTCCTCGGACACCCGCGCCAGGCATGGAAGGTCGCTGACCAGCGAGAACACCTGGTCGGCCGGGGCTTCGACTTCGACCTGGGCGCGGGCGTCCGGTGAGTTCATGGCCTCACCCTAAACGATTTGTCATACCGACGGTATGCCGCGAGCGGCGAACGCCGCGCGCACCGTGGCGGCCGCGGCCGCGCCGTACATCGTGTGGGCCGTGGCGATCGTGGTCAGGGCCGCCGCGGTGAACGAGGTGTCGGGGGCGAAGCCGAACTGGGCGTTGATGATGATGCGGTCGGCGACCTTGGCGCCCAGGGCGTTGCGGATGTCCCAGAGGGCGCGGGACCAGATCATGCCGTCGCGGTGGACGCTGGTGTTGGTCATGTTCGCGTACTTGCTGTCGGTGTCGACCCGACGCAGGCAGTGCGGCTCGGTGGAGGTGTAGCTGACCGCGTCCCAGTCGGCGACGCAGGCGGCGGGGGCGTTGACCGGCCAGTTGTAGTTCTTGGCGGCGGCCAGGCCGACCGTGACGGCGAGGTAGTCGCCGAACGCCTCGCCGATGGAACCCGCCTCGTGCGACGTGCCGAAGCCCGCGACCTGGGCGTCGTGCACCGCGTGGCCGTACTCGTGGACGATGACCTCGCCGTCCTCGGCGTCGTCCACTCCACCCTTGCCCATGCGGATGATGTCGTGCTTGTCCCAGGAGTACGAGTTGTCCTGGCCCCACTGGTTGGTGCGGATGTCCTGCGATTCGGCGTTGACCGGGCGCAGTTCCGAACCGAATCCGAGGGACTGCAGGTATTCCTGGGCCTCATTGCCCCAGAAATACGCCATGACCTGTTCGAATTCATCCTGCTTGCGGGTGTAGACGAATCGGCCGTCGTCGGCCCGGGCCGGGTTACCCGTTTCGGCGCGCACGTTGACCCAGCGGCCGGTGAGGGTGCCGGAGCCGTCGAGGTTGCGCAGCGGAACGGTCGCGTACGCCGAGGCGGGGACGGCGGAGTCGGCGTCCTTGCCGTCGGTGAGCGCCTGGTTTCCGCTGGACTGCACGGGGTTGACCATGAACACCTGGCCCACGCCGGTGGTCGGTGCTGCCTCCGCGGCGGGCACGGCGGTGACGGCGAGCCCTAATGTCAGGGCAAGGACGGTGCGGCGTCGCATCGGATCTCCAATGGCCAAAGGTGCACGGTGTGTGCATCCTGCCTCGCGTGCGCGCTTAGTGGAAGGGCTAGTTGTTGCGCCGCAACATTCGCGTGACACCGGCCGCGACCGTGGTGGCGAGAATCCAGCCCGCGGCGACCAACGCGGCCGCGATCCATTGTGAGGCGCCGCCGACCGTCCATTTGTTCTTGTGTCCGAAGTCGACGATGGGCACGATCAGGTCCAGGGTGTAGAGGACCGGGTTCCACACGAGGTGATCGTCCTCGTTGGACTCACGGGGCGTTTCGATGGTGGCGAACCAGACCGATCCCGCCACAAGACAGGCGATCAGCCAGGCCAGCGCGCGGGTGGGCCGGTAGCCGTAGCCGACCATGGACCGCTGGAACCAGCTCCACGCGTGGATGCCCGGCCGGGTCACGTGCGCGCCGTCGGCGAGGGAGACGTAGCGGCGGCGCTGCTTCTCCACCAGCACGGTGGCGGCGTGTTCCTCGTTGCCGGACGCGCGCAGCATCGCGGCGAGCTGGTCGTACGCGCCGGGGCGGTAGACGCCGCGCATGCCGTGTCGCAGCCAGGCGAGCCGCTCGGTGACGCGGCCGTCGTCGTCCATGCCGACCGGGGCGGTGAGGGCGTCGTAGCGGAAGTCCTGCAGTTCGATGCCGCCCGCGGCGTGCCACACGGCTTCGTTGTCGGCGAGGGCGGCGCAGCGCAGGTGCCGCAGATCGACCCGGCCGCCCGGCGGTGTGCCGACATCGATGCGGAGTTCCTGGGTCTGCACGCCGTAGGCGTTCAGGGCGACGCCGTTGGTGCCGCTCGCCAGCCGGGCGCGCTGGAAGTTGGTCTCCCGGCCCACCTCGGCGCGGCGGATGCGGATCTCACCTTCGGCGTGGCTGTCGGCAAGGATCAGGTCTCGGCCGATGTGGGCCACGCGCAGGTCCAGCGACGGCTTCGGGGAGCGGTCACGGTGGTAGTGGCCAGGCGCCAGCAGCTTGCTGCCGCGCAGGTCGACGTTGGCGCCGATCGTGATGCCGGGCAGCAGGAGCGAGCCGAACACGGTGGCCGAGCGGGCGTCGAGGTTGCCGCCGACGGTGAAGCGCCTGCCCTCCACGGCGTCGCCCGAGCGGTTGCTGAACACGGCACGGTCGAGCAGGACGCTGCCTTGGACCTTGACGTCGACGAAGCGCGCCTGGCCCGCGATGCGGGCGTCGCGGGCGTCGATGCCGCCGCGGACCTCGGTTCCGTCGAAGTGCAGGGACCGGTCGGTGTACGGGCCGGGTCGTGGCGCGTCCGCGTCGTCGCGGAACGTCTCGCGGCCGCCGGAGAGGTCGACTCTGGCGTGCGCCAGGCGAAGCGAGCCGCCGATGTGCGCGTTGACGATGCGGACCGTGCCGCTGCTGGCGAAGCCGCGGTCCAGGTTGACGTTGCCGTCCACTTTGGACCGGTCGGCGACCAGGGTGGCGTTGGGGTCGTAGAACGGGTCGTCGGGCGGCACCGGCCGTGAGTGCTCGGTGCGGGGCGCGAGTTTGGCTCCCCGCAAGGAGAAGTCGCTGTCAATGCGGGCGCTGGCGAGCAACACTTGGCCGACACTGCGGAAGGGAGCGCCGGTCGAGCCGTCGGGGGTGAGATGCAGGTTGCCGCCGACCTGCATGCCGTTGCCGTTGAGGGCGAAACCCTTGGGGTTGTTGAGGAGCGCGCCGGCGAAGTTGACGTTGCCGCCGGTGCGCATACCCGGGATGCGGATCTCACCCTCGGCTTGCAGGTTCGCCGCGAGCAGGGCGCCCGCGAGTTGCAGCCGGTTGGCATGCAGCGCCGGGCCGCCCGCACCGAAGAGCTTGCTGCCGCGCAGCACAAGGGATCCGTGGATCTCGGCGTCGACCAGGTCGACCGTGCCCTGCACGACGGTCCCGGCGACCAGCAGCACGTCGTTGTCGGTGTGCAGGTTCTGCCCATAGAGCCCCGGAAGTGCGCAGTCGCGGAACTCGATACCCGCGAGCTTGCCCTGCCGGATGTCCGGGGCGGACTCGAATCGACAGCGGACGAACTCCAGCAGGTAAGGGAACTCGACCCCACGCAGGTCGAGTTGGCCGACGAGGAACCTGTCCGACACCGTCAACACCGGCGCGGTGGCGGGCCTGCGACGCCGCAGCACGCCGCCGGTGTCGGGCTCGACGGCCCGCACCACGTCCGAGGCAAGCATGTGCGACCACGCGGGCGGATTCGGCCGGTGCGGGTCCAACACCCCGCCGCCCGAGTCTCCCGCCCAGTCCGTGATCGCCATGTGCTTCTCCTTGGTTGCTCAACCCCAAGGAGTTAAACGCATCCCGATCACTCATGGTACCAATCCGGTTGCCCCGCGTGTGCGAAGCAACCGGATGGACCAGTCAGTCGAGGTGCGTCGGGTCGAGCACCCGGCGGAGGAACGACTTGGTGCGCTCGTGCTGCGGCGAGCCGATGACCTGCGCGGGCGGGCCCTGTTCGACGACGTAGCCGCCGTCCATGAACAGCACCTTGTCCGCGACCTCCCTGGCGAACTGCATCTCGTGGGTGACGACCAGCATCGTCATCCCCTCGTCGGCGAGCTGGCGCATGACGGTCAGCACCTCGCCGACGAGCTCCGGGTCGAGCGCGGAGGTCGGCTCGTCGAACAGCATGACCTCGGGGTTCATCGACAGTGCGCGGGCGATGGCCACCCGCTGCTGCTGACCGCCCGAGAGCTGGCTCGGCAACGCGTTGACCTTGTCGGCCAATCCGACGCGCTCCATGTTCTCCATCGCGACCTTCTCGGCCTCGGCCTTCCCGCGCCCGATCACCTTGCGCTGCGCGATGGTCAGGTTGTTCATCACCGTGAGGTGACCGAACAGGTTGAAGGACTGGAACACCATGCCGATCCGGCGTCGAGCCGCGTCGAGATCGCAGTCCGGGTGGGTCAGCTCGGTGCCGTTGACCACCACGGTGCCACCGTTGGGCTCCTCCAGCAGGTTCACGCACCGCAGGAGCGTCGACTTTCCGCTGCCGGACGGGCCGATGATGCACACGACCTCGCCCGGCTGGACCTCCACGTCGATGCCGCGAAGCACGTCGAGAGGGCCAAAACTCTTGGTGAGTCCGGTAATACGGACTGCGGGCTCGGTCACTTTGTCGCCTCCACGTCCACGTCCACCTTCTCCGGCGAGGCGATCTTCTTGCCGCCGGTCCGCTTCTCCAGGTACCGCGACAGGTACGACAGAGGAATGGTGATGATCAGGTAACAGATGCCCGCGACCAGGACCGGCGTCAGGCTCCTCGATTGGTTGAGTTCGGTACGGCCGAACTGGGTCAGCTCGTACTGCAGCTGGCTGGAACCGAGGAATAGCACCAGAGACGAGTCCTTGGTGAGCAGGATCAGCTCATTGGTCAACGGCGGCAGGATGATCTTGAACGCCTGCGGGATGACGATCCACAGCATCGCTTTCGTCGGCGACATCCCCAGCGATCGGGCGGCCTCGACCTGCCCCTTCGGCACGGCCTGGATGCCGGCCCGAATCGTCTCAGCCATGTAAGCCGAGCCGACGATGCCGAGCGCGATCATGATCGAGACATAGCGGTCGAGCTGGGTGCCGAAGGCAAGCGGCACGCCACTGCCGACCGCCAGGATCACGAGCAGAGCGGGCAGGCCGCGGAAGAACTCGATGTAGGCGCCCGCGATCCACCGGTACACCGCGACGGTCGACAGGCGCATGAGCGCCAGGACCACGCCCAGCACCAGGCCGAAGGCGAAGCCCAGCCCGGTGTAGATAAGGGTGTTGACCAGCGCGATGGTGATGACCTCGGGGAACATCTTTCCCGCGACCTCAAGGTCGAAGAACGCGGCACGGATCTTGCCGAAGTCTGCGGTGAACACCGCGATCACGACGACCAGGGCGAGAATGGCGTACTGTACGCCACGGACCGCCCGGACACGTTGGCGTTTGGTCATGGCCATGTGTTGCTCCTAGGAAATGGCTCGGGCATGCGGCGGGGTCGGCGCGTTGTGACGCACCGACCCCGCGGCGTTCGCTACTTGCTCGGCTTCTTGCCGAACCACTTCTCGTAGATCTTGTCGTATTCGCCGCTCGACTTGGCTTCCTTGAGCGTGTCGTTGATGACCTTCAGAAGCTTGTCGTTGCCCTTCTTGACGCCGATGCCGTACTGCTCACCGGTGTCGAACTCCTTGACGACCTCGTAGTCGGTCTTCTTCTTGGCCCAGTCGTAGAGCACACCGTTGTCGTTGATGCCCGCGTCGACCGCGCCGGTCTCCACGGCGTTCAGCAGCAGGCCGAGGTCCTCGAAGGTGACCAGCTCGACGTCCGGGGCGTTCTTCTTGGCGTACTCGTCCCCGGTGGTGCCGTTCTGCACCGCCAGCTTCTTGCCCTTGAGGGACGCGAGGTCGGTGACGCCGGAGCCCTTCTTCGACACGAGCGCCTGCGTCGCGTCGAAGTACGGGTCGGAGAAGTCGAAGTTCTGCTTGCGCGTCTCGGTGATCGTCATACCGGCGGCGGCGAGGTCGCACTTGCCGGAATTCAGGTCCACACCGGACTGGATGCCGTCGAACGGGGTGTCGACGATCTCCTGCGTGACGTTGAGCTTCTTGGCGACCAAGTCGACGAGTTCGACGTCGAAGCCGATGACCTTGCCGTCCTTCTCGAACTGGAACGGCTCGTACGGCAGACCAGTGCAGGTGGTCAGTTTGCCGGCGTTGAGGAGCTGCGGGGCATCCGCCGCACCTGGCGTTGTGCCCCCGGAGGGCGTATCCGACTTACCGCAGCCCGCCGCTGCGACCGCGAGGGCCAGCACGGGGACCAAGGCGAGCACCTTTAGCTTGGATCGAAGCACGGTGTCACTCCTCGTAACTTTGTTCAGATCGAGTGCTCGCATACTGCCACCGTCTCCGCGTGATGTGCAGTACCAGTTCGTTTGTCACATCCCCGCAGCCAAGTTGTTGCGCGACGTTGACCCCGCACGCATCATTTACGCGCTATGGAGGTCAACACCGAAAGAAGTCCACTCGGCCGGCACCATTCGGCCATCCCGCGATCAGTACCCCGACCAGGGCCGAACACCCGGTCTGATGCGATGCGCCCAGGCCTTCGCGGGTGTCGCCGTCGAAGTACTCACTGAACGTGATGTGCTCAGCCCACAGCGGCGAGTCGCTCGCCTCGATCCGCTGCCGACCCGCGATCCCCGGGACGCGGGCGAACCCGGGCGCGGACGAGACCCCGCATGACCCGGCGAGGTGGCGTAGGGCTGCCATGACGTGTGGGCCGGTGCGGGCGGGGGAGTGGTCTTCGCGGTAGACGGTGTCGCGGAAGGCAGTGCGGGGATTCGATGCCCCACTGGCTCGGCCGAGTGCGGGTGGTGGTCCGGTCCTGTCCGCGATCAACCTGGCGGTGGGCGATCGGGGGTGTCGGCCCAGGACAGCGCGCCGAGCGCGGTGTAGAAGCTGGGTTGATTGTGTTTGACCGGGGAAGCAGAACTGCGCGCCGACCTCGTGGAGGTAGTCGGCGTGGCCGCGTTGGCAGTGCGGCGCGTCCGCGGTGACCGCGACGGTGGACAGGTCGGCCGCGACCCCGGCCAGCGGGGCGAGCAACCAGGCGCCGATGGCGGCGTTCACCGCCGCCGGGTCGAGCACCAGCAACGAAGCTCCGGTGGGATCGCGATCTGTGGAAGGAGCTTCGTTCGCATACCGAACCGACACGCTGCTGATCAGCATCGATTTCGTCCTGGTCATCAACGTCTCAGCCAACCACCCAAACGACCTTGGGGGCGCGGACGAGACCCGCAGGACCCACAGGACATTCGACAGGGCGCTACTTATTGAGACACGCGGTCGCTACATAGGTGGATCCAAACCCCAGAGCGGCCCGATAGCATCCCGGCTTGATCTGCGTGCTGAACGCGAACGAGTAGTCCCCTCCGGGGCGGAACACACTTCCACCATTGCAGGTCCACCATGACCCCGGGGTTTGGTAGCAAAGCTGACCAAGCCTGTCCGGGCCCTTCTCCTGCTTGTAGGTGGCCCCGGCTATCACCCACTGTCCCCGGTCGCCTTTCACGTTGATGCAGAGGAATCCGTTGTGGTAAATCACACCGCGCGACCAGATTCGACGCCCCGGCCGTATCAGCGGCCGCGGTCGCTCCGGGCACGACAAGACCAAGCATGGACACCACCGAAAAGATGAGCGCGAAAATCCGCGTTCGCAACTTTCCCATATCAGACCGCCCCTGTCTGTTGATACCCAACAAGATCAGATTATCGTCGCATGGACACGAGGGTGAGATGCCGAATCTCACCCCATCAGTAATTCGATTCCATACCTTTGGGGCTGGCATTGGGCCATCCCGCGATGAGCACCGCCACCAAGGCGGTCCATCCCGTCTGGTGTGAGGCACCCAGGCCTTCGCCGGTGTCGCCGTCGAAATACTCGCTGAACGTGATGTGTTCGGCCCACAGCGGCCCGTCGCTCGCCTCGATCCGCTTGCCGTCGGCGGGCCGGTGGCCGTCCGCACCAGGCAAGAAGAGAGCGGACAGCCGACGCGAGAGGTCGCGGGCGGCCTCACCCGCGGTGACCCTGTTCGCCGAGCCGGTGGGCAGCTCGACGGTGATGCCGCCCCGGTGGAACTCGTCGAGCACGGTGAGCGCCTCGACCAGCAGGGCGTTCGTCGGGAACCACACCGGGCCGCGCCAGTTGGAGTTGCCGCCGAACATCGAGGTGCGGGACTCGCCGGGCTCGTAGTCGACGCGGTGGCCGTAGCCGGCGATGTCGACCTCGATGCCGTCGCGGTGCGCGGCCGAGAGCGACCTGATGCCGTGCGGGGAGAGGAACTCGCCCTCGTCGAACATCCGGGCAAGGACCCGGCGCAGCTTCGACCCGTCCAGCAGGGACAGCAGTGCGCTGCGCTTGCCGTCGTCCTCGCGCCAGGTGAGGAACTGGCCGAACTCGGGCTGGCGGTGCAGCACGTAGTTGAGCCGGTCGGCGAACGCGGGCAGCTCGGTGAACACCCACGGCTCCAGCGACGCCGAGGCCAGCAGCGGGATCAGGCCGACCATCGACCGCACCCGCACCGGCCGCGACTCGCCGCCGCGGGAGAGCAGGTCGTAGCAGAAGCCGTCCTCTTCGTCCCAGATCGGCGTCCCGGCCGACCCGAAGTGCGTCGACGCCTGGGCGATGGCCAGGAAGTGCTCGACGAACTTGGTGGCGACGTCCTCGTACGCCTCGTCGTGGCGGGCGAGCTCCAACGCCATCTGCATGAGGTGCAGCGCGTAGGTCGCCATCCACGAGGTGGCGTCGGACTGCTCGAACCGCCAGCCGTCGGGCAGCTGCTCGGAGCGGTTGACCGGGCCGATGTTGTCCATGCCGAGGAAGCCGCCCTCGAACAGGTTGTTGCCCTCCGGGTCCTTGCGGTTGACCCACCAGGAGAAGTTCAGCAGCAGCTTGTGGAACACCCGGGCCAGAAACAGCCGGTCGCCATGCCCGGTCGCGCGCAGCTCGGCCCGGTAGACCTGCAGCGTCGCCCAGGCGTGCACGGGCGGGTTGACGTCGCCGAACTCCCACTCGTAGGCGGGCAGCCGCCCGTCGGGGTGCATGAGCCACTCGCGGCACAGCAGGATCAGCTGGTCCTTGGCGAAAGCGGGGTCTACCTGGGCGAACGCCACCATGTGGAAGGCCAGGTCCCACGCGGCGAACCACGGGTACTCCCACTCGTCGGGCATCGAGACGATGTCCGCGACGTCCATCTGCGTCCAGTGCCGGTTGCGCGCGAACGGCCCCTTCCGCTCGTCGGGCGCAGGCGGGTGCGCGGGGTCGCCTTCGAGCCACTCGCGGACCCGGAAGCGGTAGTGCTGCTTGGTCCACAACAACCCGGCGTAGGCGCGGCGAGCGACCTTCTTCTCCTCCGGCGTGCCACCGAGGGCGATGCGGTCGTAGAAGTCGTCGGCCTCGGCCTTGCGTTCGTCGATGGTGGCTTGGAAGTTCCGGCCGAACGCCCGGCCGTGGCCGTCACCGGCGATCAGCCGCAGCCGCACGATCACGGACTCACCGGGCGCGACCTCGTCGAACCGGTACCAGGCGGCTGCCTTCGTCCCCGGCTGGGAGGCGGCTTGGACGACCTGGCAGGAGTCGGGGTCGCCGTTGACAATGTGGTCGCCGATGCCGGACTTCGTGTAGCGGCTGGGGTTGGCGGGGCGGCCGAAGAGGAGGGCCTCGTCGGTCTCGTTGTCGGTGACGAGGAGCTGCGGGTCGCCGTCGAAGTGCAGGGTGTGCCGACCGAGGCTGGAGTGCTCGGCCACCACCCGCGACCAGCCGTCGACGGTCGAGGCGATCAGGGCGGGCCTACGGGCGTCCCGGCCCCACGACCAGGTGTTGCGGAACCAGACCTGCGGCACCAGATGCAGCGGCGCGGGGTCGGGGCCGTGGTTGGTCGCGGTGATCTCGACACACATGTCGTCGGGCGCCGCCTTGGCGTAGGTGACCTCGACGTCGAAGAACCGGTTGCCGTCGAGGACACCGGTGTCAGCCAACTCCGGCTCGCGACCGTCGCGGCCCGCCGCCCGGGCCAGCTCACGCAGGCGCTCGTAGGGGTAGGCGGCCTGCGGGTAACGGTAGACGGACTTCATCCAGGAATGAGTGGGGGTGCCGTCGGTGATCCACCAGTACTCCTTGACGTCCTCACCGTGGTTGCCCTCTTGGTTGGTGAGGCCGAAGTAGCGCTCCTTGAGGATCTCGTCCTGGCCGTTCCACAGGGCGAGGCCCAGATTTAGGAACCCGAACCGGTCGCAGATGCCCGCGATGCCGTCCTCACCCCAGCGGTACGCACGGGACCTGGCCTGCTCGAACGGGAAGTAACCCCAGGCGTCACCGTTCGCCGAATAGTCCTCCCGGACCGTGCCCCACTGGCGGCCCGCGAGGTAGGGACCCCACTGCCGCCAAGGTGCGTCGGCGGTCGGGGACTGGGCCATCCTCTCGTGCTCACTCATCACCCCACAGTGTGCGACAGCCCGTCGAATACTGTGAAACACCCCCGTGACGTCTGCCAGGGCCGGTATGGTCGTCACGCAGCGGAGTGGGCGGGGGACTGAAACGGCATGGACGCATTCGACAGCATCACGGGATCACTGGACCGCGCATCGGCGCTGGGCGGCAGCGCGGGCGGGGGCTTGCGTGGGGACATGCCTCCTCCGCCGGGCCCTGGCGCCGGCGGCAAGTTCAACTTCGCCCCGAACGAGATTCGCGCTATCGTCAAGGACTGGCTGGAACTGGCCGACGGGTACCGGGATTCAATGCGTAAATCGACGCGAGCCAGCGCTTTCACCGGTCCAGGCGACGAGTTCGCGAGCGAGCGACACGCGACGACAGCCCATGCATCATTCAACGCCTATTACGACTCCCTCAGTAGCTGTTCAGCTCACGTGAGCTGAACAGCTACGTCGATCACCCTGCGAGGTGGCCGCCACGGTCGCGGCTGATGCCGTGCGGAGCATGAAAGCGGGGGGCTGACATGACGGAACCGATGAACGATATTTTCGGACTTAGCGCTTATGAGATCTACCAAGCGTTGAAAGTCCGCGCTAATGGAACGTTGGGTCTGCAGCATGCGACAGACTCCGCGGCTAAAGAGGCCACCCTCGAAGCGGCGCGCGCAAACCGCGTACTCGAATTGTCGGCCAAGATCGCAGCCGGCTGCGAGGGAGCGGCCGGAGAAGCCGCTCTGGGGGCGGCGAAACCACTGATCGATGTGTCCAAGATCGGCGCGAAGAACCTCGAGCAGACCACCAAAATCCTCGAATCACAGACTCAGGGATTCCACGCGGCCTCGTCGGCGGTGCGGCCGGTCGCCGAGAAACCGCCGGAGACCGGGTTCTTGGACGACATCAAGCCGTGGGCCACGAACACACCCACCGAGTCGGAAAAATACGAAGCGGACTCGCTGCACAACATCCGCGTTTACGAGGCCTACGACCGGCAATCCATGGCGCACGATGAGGCCTTGCCGATGGATTACTCCTATATCCAGGACCCAGGTGGGTCGATCGGGATCGAGCCGCCCGCGAAGACTCCGCCGGACGACCCGGGGACCGGCCGGCCGAAGGACCCGTACACGCCGCCGGGGCGCATCGATGAAGGCCGAGACGAGTGGACTCCGCCGCCGGTGAAGCCGGTGAAGCCGGTTGAGCCGGTCGACCCCAAGCCCGTCGAGCCGGTCGACCCGACCAAGCCGCAGGCGGACGAGACCAGGCCCAACCAGCACATCCAGACCAAGCCCGACCCGGTTCAGGTGCGCCCTCTGCCCACCGATCACCCCTGGCCGTCGAACCAGAACAACAAGATCTACGGTCCCGGCGGCACGGGGACCGGCCGCGTCGGTGACGGCACCGGTAGCGGTCGCGGCAGCGGCGGGCCAGGCGGTCCCCGTGGCGGGGGCGGCGGCGCGGGTGGGGCCGGTGGCTCCGGCA
>NZ_JBOHGC010000370.1:0-2700 GCF_050699995.1 Actinokineospora sp.
GTGGTGACCCGGCCGGCGCGGAAGTCGGGGTCGTCAAGCACCGCCGCCAGGAACGGCAGGTTCGTCGCCACGCCTCGGATCCGGAACTCGGCGACGGACCGGCGGGCTCGGCGGACGGCGTTGGCGAAGGTGTGGCTGTTGCAGGTCAGCTTGACCAGCATCGAGTCGAAGTGCGCGCTGACCTCGGCGCCCGCGGCGGTGCCGCCGTCGAGCCGGATCCCGCTGCCGCCCGGGGAGCGGTAGGCGCTGATCATGCCGGTGTCGGGGCGGAACCCGTTGGCCGGATCCTCCGTGGTGATGCGACACTGCAGCGCCGCGCCGCGCAGGTAGATGTCGTCCTGGGTGAGCCCCAGCTGGGACAGCGTCTCACCGGAGGCGATACGCAGCTGCGACTGGACCAGGTCGACGTCGGTGACCTCCTCGGTCACCGTGTGCTCGACCTGGATGCGCGGGTTCATCTCGATGAAGACGTGGTGCCCGCGGGTGTCGAGCAGGAACTCGACGGTGCCCGCGTTGAGGTAGCCGATGTGCCGGGCGAACTTGACCGCGTCGGCACAGATCCGGTCGCGCAGCTCCGGGTCGAGGTTCGGCGCGGGCGCCAGCTCGATCACCTTCTGGTGGCGGCGCTGCAGCGAGCAGTCGCGCTCGTAGAGGTGGATCACGTTGCCATCGGCGTCGGCGAGGATCTGCACCTCGATGTGGCGCGGGTCGACGACGGCCTGCTCCAGGAACACCGTGGAGTCGCCGAACGCCGACTCGGCCTCGCGCATCGCCGCTTCAAGCGACTCGCGCAGGGCCTTGGGCTCCTCGACGCGGCGCATGCCTCGGCCGCCACCGCCCGCGACCGCCTTGACGAAGATCGGGAAGCCGATCTCGTCGGCCGCCTTGAGCAGCCCATCGACATCCTTGGACGGCTCGGAGGACTGCAGCACGGGCAGCCCGGCGGCCTTGGCCGCCGCGATCGCGCGCGCCTTGTTGCCGGTCAGCTCGAGGATGTCGGCGGTCGGGCCGACGAACGTGATGCCCGCGTCCGCGCAGGCCGTGGCCAGCTCGGGGTTCTCGGAGAGGAAACCGTAGCCTGGGTACACCGCGTCGGCGCCCGCCTTCTTGGCGGCCTTGACGATCTCCTCGACAGACAGATACGCCCGAACCGGGTGACCGGGCTCGCCGATCTCATAGGCCTCATCGGCCTTCATCCGGTGCTGGGAGTTGCGGTCCTCATGTGGGAACACCGCGACAGTCCCGGCGCCGAGTTCATACCCGGCCCGGAACGCCCGAATGGCGATCTCGCCGCGGTTGGCGACGAGCACCTTGCGAAACATGCCCGGATACCTCCTGCTACTCAGGGTCGGTCGCAGGAGGTTACCGCGTTAGTCTCGCCAGTCGGGAACATCGTCCCACGTGACGGACTACTGGCCGGTACCTCTTCGCCGTGTTCCGGACGTTCGGCCGACCCTCGGATCCGAAGTCTCACCCAGCCGCCAATTGTCCTGCCCAGCGGGGTTCCGCGCCGGATCAGCCGACCACGATCTCATGCACCCCGACGACGGAGTCCGGCGGAAAAACGACACGTACCTGCGAGGCCACGACGCCATGGGTGGGGACGTGGCTGTACTCCCCCGCGATCCGACCCACAGTGCGCCACGGCCCCAGTCCGTCACGGAGCTGGATCTCCCCGCGCGGCGGCGTGTGCCGGGCAGCCAGGACGACCACGCTGGTGACCGGCCGAGGTCCTTCCACGGGCACCTCGGCGACCCCGGACGTGACGGGGAACACGGTCTCGGCGACCCCGTCGGCGCACGCGTCGACCGGCGCGGGGGTCACGCTGAACTCGCGCACCGCCAGCCAGTGCCGCTGCCCGGCGGTGGCCCGCAGCCTCAGGTACCTGGTCGCCTCGGACAGCCCCGCCACCACGGTGGGCCCGCCCGCGACCTGGCGGACCGGCTGCCAGGTCGTGCCGTCCACCGACCGCTCGATGACCCCGGACCGCAGGAAGTCATGGGGACGCGCGGCCTGGCCCATGACAAGCCGCACGGCACTGAGGGAGCGGACCCGACCTAGATCGAGGATGACCTGGGTGCCCGCCCGCGGGGCGCCCGCGCTCCAGAAGTAGGTGGTGGCGTCGCCGTCGGCCATCCGGGCGGGAACGTGGTCGCCATAGGCGCCCATGTCTGTCGTCGGCGCGGGAAGCGTGCGGCGCAGGCCGAGCGCACGATCGGACTCGGAGTGGGCGGCGGCGACGAAACGGCGATACCGCGGCGGCACGTCAAGGCCTGCCAATGCGAGGCGATGGGCCCACGCGCGCCGATGGTGCCCGAGAGCGTGGGCGAGCAGGATCCGCGCGGCGCGGCGTGCGCTCTCGGTGTCGCCGCTCGTGTCGGTCCGCAACCGGTGGTCAAGAACGGCCGCGGTCCGGCGCAGATCAGTACGGCCGACATAGGCGGCCCAGAAGTCGGCCATGGCCTGTGTGGTGGCCATGGGAGACGTGGGCGCGAGCGACTCCGCCGCGGCCGGGGCCTGGGCAGCCAGCAACGCGGCGACAACCACGAGCAGCCCGCGACGAAAGTGGCGTCCGCCTGGTGGCACGACAGGTCCTCTCCTAGGTGCCTCGGACAGGCGGGCACAGCACTGGGCCCGAGCGGCTGAAATGTCCCAGCAACACCCAGCCCCGCGCCAGAGCCGTCACCCAAACGCTGTAAC
>NZ_JBOHGC010000371.1:0-4475 GCF_050699995.1 Actinokineospora sp.
GGGCCAGCGTCACCGGCAGCGGCGCGGGCGCGGGCAGGGTGAGCATCGCGGCGCGCAGCAGGCGTACCCGGTCGGCGCCTGCGATGGCCGGGTCGTAGCGACCGGTGCCCGCGAGGTCGGCGGGCACCGGCATCGACTGGGTTCGCACCGTGAGGATCGGCCTGCGCAGCTGTTGCGCGTAGCGCAGCTCGGCCATGCAGCCCGGCGAACGCAGCGACGCGGGCGACAGCACGAACAGGAACGCCTCGCACCGCTCGATCCGCGCGAGCACGCTGTCCCACCAGCGCGGCCCGGTGGGCTCGCCGCCGTCGATGGTGACCTGCCTGCCCATGGCCGCCAGATCGGCGCGCAACCTGGCGGCGACGTCCCGATCCGGGCTCGCATGGCTGATGAACACCTGCATGTCCACTCCGCCCGAAGCGCCGTCAGCGCCCAGAGAGCGCCTTGTCGATGTCACATACCCGCCATTCACCGTTCTGGTCAGCCAGCGGGATGCTCAATGTTACCGACGAGTTGCCTACGGTACGAGCAGCGAGGATGGTGAATCTGGGCTCATCTCCGTGGGCGTCGACACTCTCCAGGGTGACATTGGCGGTGTCGAAGAATGCGCCATACAGGTGACGGTTCTTCTCCAGGTCTGCCGTGCACACGAACTGCTGCATGGCTTGATCATCGCGCGTGTTGACCGCGTCGACGAATTTGCGCGCCACGTGGACCGCCGAACCGGGGTCCGGTCCGGCGCCGCCGAGCAGCAGCAGCCCACCCGCGATCCCGCCCGCCACCACGACGACGCCCGCGCCGACCAGCCAGGGGAATGTCTTCTTGCGACGTGGCCCGATCGCGGGCGCGTCCGGAGTCCGCGCCGGCGCGCGCGGCAGGATCTCGGTGACGTCGGCGGGCCTGCGCGGCTCGACGTCCACTCGCGGCGGCCTGCCGCGGTCGTCGAACTCCTGCCCGTTCTGCACGACCAGCGTCGTCCACGCCTGGCCGTCCCAGTAGCGCGCCTCGAACCGGCCCTGCGGGTCGGGCTGCCAGCCGGGGGAGAGCAGGTCCTCGATCGCGTCGGCGACCGGGCGGGTCAGGCCCGGCCTGCCGCGCAGCCGCACCAGCAGGTTCCACACCTCCGTCCGCTCGTCCTCGTCGGTGAGCCGCGTCCGCAGCTGGTCGAGCAGCTCGACCTGGTCTTTCTCGGCCAGCTCGTCACCGTCGATGCGCTCTAGGTAGGCGTGCAGGTATCTCGCGGGGATCTCGGGCTCCAGGGGCAGGCGGGAAGCCAGCGGTTTGGCCATGGGCAGCGCGTTGAACGCTTTGAGCAGGGAGATCGCGGTCTCCGCGGACCGCTCGGTGTAGTCGACGGCGCCCGCGCCGAGGCCCTCGGGGATGTCGGCGCGGGGGACCGGGCGCACCATCACCGGAAGGATCGGCCTGCGCAGCGCCGCGGCGTAGCGCAGTTCGGCCAGGCAGGCCGACGAGCGGATGGAGTCGGGGGACAGGGCGAAGACGAACACGACGCAGCTGCGGACGTGGTGCAGCACCTCGTCCCACCACTGCTGTCCGCCGTGGCTTTGCCGGTCGAACCACACCTGGTGGCCCAGTCGTTCGAAATCCGCGCGCAGCTGGGTGATCGAAGCCTGGTCTCGTCGGGAGTAGCTGATGAATACGTGCATCTCGGCGTCTCACGTTCACTGGCTGTGATGCGGAAGTGTCCGCACGGTATGTGCCCGATGGACGCGAGGACAGGGACCTATGGCCCTACTGCAAACGCCCTTGTATCCCTCTGTGATGAGCGGGTAGCAGGTTGGAGGCGGTTGTGACAACTGTCCGTTAGTTTCTGTAGGCACGTGACACAACCCGGCCCGGAACTAGGATGTAGCTCTCAGTGACGTCGGAGCGGCGCCATGGCGGGCGAGCGACGATGACTCACCTTGGGGCCGGATGAACGGGAGGTTTCGGTGACGGGTGACGAGGTGGTGGCGGAGCTGCGCAGGCAGTTCCGGTCGGAGCTGCCCGCCGGGGTCGAGTCGCTCGAAGCGGAGTCGTTGAGCGATCTCACCGGCGCCCTGCGCGACGCGCGCAGGCGGCAGCGCGAGAGCCTGGCGAAGGCGGCCGACGAGTCGCTCAAGCAGGTGCCCCGGCTGGTCCGGCCGCTGGTCCGCAAGGTGATCGGCCTGTGAACGCCAAGGTCCGGGCGGAACTCGCCAAGCTGGCCAGGCTCCTCGGCGACGAACCCGAGCGCTTCTCGTACCTGGCGGACCTCCCGCTCGAAGAGCTGCGGGTCATCCGCGAGCGCGCCACCGACGTCCTCTTCAGAGCCAACCGCGGCATGTTCGAACGCATCGCCGCGGCGAGCAAACTCGTCCCGGTCGCGGTGACCGCGACCGTCGCGCAGAAGTCGTTCGGCCCGCTCCTGTGCGCGCGGATCGCCGGTTTCCTCGAACCGGAGCGGGCGGTGGAGATGGCGGGCAGACTCCCGGTCGAGTTCCTCGCCGACGTCGCCGCCGAACTCGACCCGCGCCGAGCCGCCGGGGTGCTCGCGGCACTGCCCGCGGCGAAGGTCGTGGAGGTCGGCACGGAACTGACCGGCCGAGGTGACTTCGTCAGCATGGGCCGGTTCATCGGCGAACTCCCCGACGCCACCCTGCGTGTCGTGGTGCGAGAACTGGATGCCGAAGCGATCCTGCGCACCGCCGTGTACAGCGAGAACGACGACCGGTTCGCGGCGATCTTCGCCATGCTCCCGGACGCACGGATCCCGGACGTGCTGGCGGTGGTGATCGACGCGGACACCTCGACGGTGGACGAACTCGGCGGCGACGTCCTGCCCGTGCTGGCGGCACTGGACGACGCAGGCCTGAGCAGACTCGCGACGGCGGTGCGGGCGCTGAGCCCGGAGCAGCGCGCGCGGTTGGTCGGCTTGGCGGCGAAGGCGGGCGTGACCGACCAACTGGGACCGCTGGGTTTGGCCTTATGCGCCTAAGCGGCCGGTGATGTGGAAGCTGTGGTCCAGCTTGGCTTCCAGATCCCCCGCACTTCGAGACAGGCGCTACCCACGGCTGCCCGCCATCGCGCACGGACGCCCATTCGCGCCAGGTCTCCAGGCCGCAGCAGCAACTCGGCGCGATACTCACGGCGGTCTTGGCATCGCGCGCCCGCAGGCCGCCGGGGGGCGATCAGATCTTCGGTGCCGACGATTGCGTGGACCAGGCGGCCTGCTTCCGGGGGAAGAGCATCAGCGACCTCGCCCGGCGCATGACCGGTTCCCAGGATGAGCACGGCTCAGTGTCTCCAGTGGACACCGCTCGCCACAACGCGATTGATCGCCTAAGCCGAAGCGGAAGCGGCGTCCGGTTCCCGCACCACGCGCGCGCGGACCTTGCGCAGGATGCGCTGGTCCACCAATGCGCAGTCGACCGACAACCAGTCGCCGATGTCCTGGACGAACTGGTCCGGGACCATGGCCGAGACGCCCAACCCGGGGGCGTCGTCCGCGGTCAGGGGGCCGCGGCGGTTGGGGTACAGCAGCAGCACCCCGCGGACGTCGACGTCCGGTAGGTGGTCCTGGAAGGCCGCGACCGCGTGGAACAGGTTCGTGGTGCCGCCGCGGAAGGCGTGGCCGTTGCGCCACAGGGAGCCGTCGTCATCGATCTCGTAGTGGCCGGGGAGCCACAGCTTCGACTCGACCAGCACCAGCCGGTGTCCACAGAGGACAGCGTGCTCGATGTCGGCGAACACCGACCCCGGCCGCGACAACCCGTGGAACACGCGGGCTCCTGGCAGCCTGGCCAGGTAGTTGACCAGCATCTCACTGGTCAGCCGCTCGCCGACCGGCTCGTCGTCGGCCACACCGAACACCGTGCGCTCGCCGAACTCCGCCAGCGCCGACCGGTTGGCCCGGGCCGCGGAAAGGTAGGACCGCAGCAGCCGGATCATCGCGCCCAGCGCGGTCACGACCAGCGCGAGCCAGCAGACCAGCACGGCGGTGGGCAGGTCGCCCGACAGCAGCAGCGGAATCGTCAGCAACGCCGTGCCGATCAACGCGGCCGCGGCGGGGGCGTGCCCCGGCGTGCGCACGTAGCCGATGCGTGGCTGGTGCTTGGTCAGGTGCCACCACGACAGCGACGCGGGCGGCAGGTCGCACCCGCGCGGGGTGAACACCGGCTCGTCCCGGTACATCCGCCTGCGCGCCCGCGGCTTGGGCACCTCGGGTGTCGGCCGCTCCCGGTCACCCCGGTCGTACTCCGCGCGCTTGCGGGAGTCGGCCAGCGTCTCGTAGGCGGTCTTCAACAGCCGAAACGTCCCAGCCGTCCCGCCCGCGTCGGGATGCATGACCTTCGCCAGCGCCCGATACGCCGACTTGATCTCGCCTGCCGACGCATCCCTGCGCACGCCGAGTAGCTCGTAGTAGTCGACTTCCGCCACAGCGCGATCATTTCAGACGGCCCGGCTCCCGTCCTCCGCACACCCCATTCGTGGGG
>NZ_JBOHGC010000372.1:0-24774 GCF_050699995.1 Actinokineospora sp.
GTCCTGAAGTGGGAAGTCGGTGTCGGGGGGTGGGGACTCGCGGGTGTGGGGTGGGGGAGAGGAAGGCGCGGGTGAGGAGGGTGGGGCGGAGGAGTTCGCGGGGGTGGGCGCGCATGTTGACCACGTCGAGGAAGCGGCGGGCCACGATCGGGTCGCTCATGGTGGCCCGGTCGATGGCTTCGCTCACCGCCCGCATCAGGCGGTGGCCGCGCGGGCGTTCGGCGCGGAGGTGGGGGAGGGCGAGATCGGCGACCACGGAGGTCTGCCAAGCGGCGTCCACCAGCACCCGCAGCCTGCGGAAGTAGCCGTGGACGTCCTCACCGGACGCCAGCCACGCGCCCAAAGCCGAGGCGTGCAGGGCCGCCGACGGCATTCCCTGCCCGTACACCGGGTTGAACGACGCCACCGCGTCACCCACCGGGACCAGACCCGCCGGGAACCGGTGCAGCTCATGGAAGTCCCGCCGGAAGCTGTGCGGGTACCGGTAGACCGACACCGGTCCCGCCGGCTCGCATTCCCTTGCCAGGGCGGCGAACCCGGCCGCGGGCTCGCGTTCGCAGCGCGCCCGGAACTCCTCCGCCGACCGGCCCGGTCGCTGCGCCCCGTAGGCGGACACCGAACAGATCCACCGGTCGGGCCCAGCGGGGGCGACCACGCTCACCCCCGGTTCGGCCGAGCCTGCCGACCGCAGCGAGTGGACCGCCACCAGGCCGTCGAGGCGCTGTTGCGGGAATCGCCGGTACAGCGTGGTCGCGTAGCCGAGGTCGAGGTCCATCCGCCGCTTCGGCGGCGGTGCGAAGTCCAGCCGCAGCAGCCAGTCGCCCAGGCGGGACGACCGGCCGGTGGCGTCGACGACGAGGTCGGCGGTGCCGACGCTTGCGCCTGATGCGAGGCGGACACCGTCCACCCGGCCCAGTCCGGCTGTCAGGCCGACCACCCGGTCACGGACCAGCCGCACAGATGGCAGCTTGAGCACGTCGCCGCGCACATGCCACTCCAGCAGCGGCCGCATGATCGGCATCAGCGGGTCTCCCGGGACCGGCAGCCGCATCCCGCCGTCGACGAACATGCGGGTCTCCACGTGGGAGTACCCCACCGCCCCGTCGAGCGCGAGGCGGTCGAACAGTGTCGGGAACCAGTGCGCGAACAGCTGTTGCGCCAGGCCGAGCAGCACGTGGAACTGGTCGCCGTGCGGCGTGCCCGCCCGGTTGGCCGCACCGTCGGGCAGCTCGTCGGGCTCGACGATCACGACCTCGTCGGCCACATCGTGCAGGACCCGCGCCGCGAGCAGACCCGCGAGGCTGCCGCCCGCGACGACCACGCGCCTCATCTGGTCGGGGCCTGGACGAAGCGGACAGCCGACTCGGGCCGCAACGCGATCTCCTGGCCCGTCACCGGTGTCTCGCGGTGGATCAGGATGTTGTAGTGGTTCGGGAAGTGGCAGGCGTCGAACCCGAGGACCGTGCCGACGAGCCTGCCGCCGATGCGTACCTCGTCGCCGCGGTCGATGACGCCGCCGTGGGAGATCTCGGTGAACCCGAGGAACCCGACCCGGTCGATGCTGGGGTCGTCGACGCCGTGGTCGGTGGTGACCAGTTCGTGTACCTCGCCTTGGCGCACGCAGCGGCTGGCGAACTCCTCCAGCCGCATGCCCCGGTCGTCCCGGCTGTGCACCAGCACCTTGACCAGAACCCCCGCCACGGAACGCTTATCGCCGTCCTCGATCATCAACATCCCCGCACGCTCAGCTCGGCGCGGTACACCGCGTCGACCAGTTCCAGGGCGGACAGCCCCGCGTCGTCCTCGCCGCCGACGTGCACCGCGCGGGCGAAGTCCCGCAGCACCCCGGAGTACTCGTGCCACAGCGACTGCTTGAACCCGGGGAACCCGGTGAGCATGTCCGCCCGCCGCACCGTGCCGTCCGCGAGGCGCACCTCGACGTCCTTGGTCTCGCCCTCGTGGCTCCAGTCGAGTTCCACGACCGCCTCGCCCCCGGACGCCGCCGTGAGCCGGATCTCCGCCTGCCGGTCCACCCCGGCCTCGTCGCGGTGGACGTCGACATCGGACAGGGTGAGCGGACCGAGGAACAGCCGGGCGAGGTCGAAGGCGTTGGGACCGTTGTCGGCCACGCACCCGCCGCCGCAGCGTGCCGGGTCGAGGTACCAGCGGTCGCCGCCGACGTGGTCCTCGATGCGTTCGAGGTAGCGGACCCGCACGGACTCGATCGGGACGTCGCCGGGGAGTCCGTCGAGCAGCGCCCGCACCCGTGCGTTGTAGCGGCGGTGGAACGCGGTGAACAGCACGGCCGCGCGGGCGGCGGCGAGTTCGGCCAAGTCGCGGCCCTCGTCGAGGGTGATGGCCAGGGGTTTCTCCACGCACACCGGCAGTCCCGCGTCGAGCAGGTCGCGGCACACCGGGGCGTGCCGGTCGTTGGGCACCGTGACCACGACCGCGTCCAGCCCGCCCGCGGCCATCATGTCGCGGTGGTCGGACCAGCACGGCACTTCCTCGCGGTAGGGCGCCAGCGCCTCCGGCCGCACGTCGCACACCGCGCCCAGGCTCAGCGGCCCGCTCTCGCGCAGCACCGCCAGGTAGAACCGGGAGATCACTCCGACTCCCACGACACCGATCCGCATCAGCACTCCTCCGGCAGGCGCAGGGCGAACCGGTCGGCGACCGACCGCAGCTCGGCGTGGACGTCGTGGTCGAGCGGGACACCCAGTTCGGCCGACTCGGCGGCGTGGCGCGCCTCGGGGCAGCCGGGGTAGGACACGGCGTCGCCGGGGCGCAGCGGCGGGCAGCCCAGGATGGACCCGAACAGCGAACCGGCGTCGCGTTGGAATCCGCCGGGCTCGCGCAGCGCGCCGGGCGCGATGGCCAGCAGCAGCAGGCCGATGTCGTCGTCGGGCGCGTGGTCCGCCGCCAGGGCGGCGGGTGCGGGCCCCAGACCCGCGCCGGGCACCAGCGCGGCGAGGACCTCCACCATCAGCCCCAGCCCGAAACCCTTGTACTCGGCCGATCCCGTCCCGCCCAGCCACGTCAGGTGGGCCTCACCGGTGTCGAACCTGGCCGGGTCGGTCACGGGGACGCCGGTGTCGTCGGCGAGCCAGCCCGCCGGGATCGGCTCACCCGCGCGCGCCGCCGCCCGGACCTTGCCGGTCGGCGCGGTGGTCGTGCTCATGTCCAGCAGGAACGGCGGGTTCGCACCCGCGGGCGCCGCGACGCTGAGCGGATTGGTGCCCAGCATCGGGACCCGGCCACCCGGTGGGCGGGCGATGCGCTGGTGGCCGCAGTTGGCCGCGACCACGCCGATCATGCCGCGCTCGACCGCGCGCAGCGCGTGCGGACCCGCGCAGCCGATGTGCGTCGCGCCGCGCACCGACACCATCCCGATGCCGTGCGTCGCCGCCCGCTCGGCCGCGAGGTCCATCGCCTCCCCCGCCAGCCACAGGCCAAGCGCGCCTTGGGCGTCGAGCAGGACCGTGGCGCCGAGGTCGGTGAGCACCCGCGGCTCGGCGTCGGGCCGGGACCGGCCGCAGGACAGCAGCGGCAGGTATATCCGGGTCAGGTTGGCCAGCCCGTGCGACGCCGCGCCCGTGATGTCGCCATGACACAGCGCCGCCGCCGCCGCTCTCGCGCGTCCGGCGGGGACGCCGTTGGCGGTGAAGACCGCCGCGGTGAACGCGAGCAGGTCTTCGCGCGGCACCCGGACCCGGGTCGTGGGAGGCGCGATGTCCGCGATGTCAAGGTCGGTCATCGTGTTCCGTTCTCGTCGGGGCATCGGCGAAGGCGCGCAGCACCCGCGAGACCTGCGCGGCGAACGCCGACAGGTCGGCCAGCGCGGCGTATTCGCCTTCGGCGTGCGCGTTGTTGGCGGCGAGGTCGCCGGGGCCGAGCACCGCGGTGGCGGTACCGGGCACCCCGGACATCCAGATGGCGTCACACGTGAACGCGGGTTCGTGGTCGGGCCAGCGTGGCACACCGGCGGCGGCCATGATCGCGTCGAGACCGGGCGCGGCGCCGTACAGCGTCGGCAGCCCCCGCTTGAGCCAGTCCACTGTGGTCACCGCGCGGGCTTCGGCCGCGGTGCGGGCGAACTCCGGCTGGTCGGCGAACAGGGCGCCGAACCGTTCGACCCCGCCCGCGACCGCGCGGTCGAGCGTGCCGGTGAGCCGGGCGCCCGCGGATTCGGTGGCGTAGGCCAGGTTCACCAGCAGGTCGCCTGAGCCGTACACGCGGTTGTGCGCCGTGCCGGTATGCAGGCCCGCGATGCACGCGTGCCCGTTCGCGTCGCCGCGGAGTTCACCGGCGAGGTGCTGGGCCAGGAAGCCGAGCAGGACGGTCGCGTTGTGCCCGTCGCCCGGCCGGTCGTCGATCGAGCCGTACCCCGCGACCCGGACCCGGGCGGTGGCCGACGCGGTGGCGCGCGGCAGGTAGCGCAGGCCGGTCGGCTCGCAGAAGACGTTGAGGGCGCCGAAGTGGCCGCGTTCGACGAGCGGCCGGGTCCCGAGGGTGCCCATCGCGCCGCCCTCCTCACCGGACACGGCCTGGACCAGCACCGACACGTCGCCGCCGATGCGCGGGTCACGGCGGGCGGCGTCGCGGATGCCCGCGAGCAGCGCCACCGCGGGCCCCTTCGCGTCGATCGCGCCGCGGCCGCGGAACACCTCGCCGTCGAACGACACCGGCTCCATGCCGGAGACGGTGTCGAGGTGCACGTTGAACATCACCGTGCGCCCGCGTGGCCGTTCCCCGCCCAGCCGCAGGACCAGGTTCGGCTGCCCGTCGAGGAACCCGGCGTGCCGCGCGGCCTCGCGCACGGTGGCCGGGACGTCCGGTTTGCGCAGCTCCGAGAGGTCGGCGGGGGCGTGGTGCAGGACCTCGAACTCGGGCGCGGACTCGGCGTAGGCGAACTGGGCGTCCCACAGTCGCGCGGGCTCGGCGGTCTCCAGCGGACCGGCCGTGGGCAGTTCGAGCAGCCGCACCAACAGTTTGTGGTCGGCGTCGGTCAGTTCGGCCACGTCATCTGTCCGCATCGAAGAGAAGGGACTCCAGCGCCAGCCCGGCCGCGATGAACCCGTCGGCCGAGCCCGTGCCGCCGCCGTCCTCGTGCGGGACCAGGTCCAGGTGCGGCTCGATCGACAGCGCCCCCTGGTACCCGTTGGCGGCCAACAGGTCCAGGCAGGCGGCCACGTTCGCGTCGCCCTGGCCGGGGACGGTCCAAGCCGGGCCGAAGAGCCCTTCGGCGCCGTCCTTGATGTGGACGTGCGCGACGTGCTCGACCAGCTCGGTGAGCATCGCGAGACCCGAATACCCGTAGGCGACGCCGTTGCCGGTGTCGAACAGCAGCCGCAGCGCCGGGCTGTCGGCCTCGGCCAGCAGGTCCAGCGCGTGCTTCGCGTTCGCGCCCGCCCAGCCCGCGCAGTTCTCGTGCAGCAGGACCAGCCCGTGCTGCTCGGCCCGCGCGGCCAGCTCGCGGACGCGGCGCAGCACCCGGCGCTCCCACTCCGCGTCGGCCAGCCCGCCGTTCGGGTACGACATGATCCGCACGTACCGGGTGCCCAGCGCGGCGCAGCGGGGGCCGAGCGTGCGCAGCTCGTCGAGGTCGCGGCCGAAGTCGCCGGTGATCGTGCTCGACCAGTCGCCGATGCGGGAGTCGACGCACACCGTGTGCAGGCCGCGCTCGGCGAGCGTGGCCGCCACCAGGTCGAACGCGCGGTCGTCGAGGTCGGCGATCGCGGTGCCGCCGACCGTGCGCAGTTCGATGGCGTCCCACTCCAGCGCGGCGATGGCGGCCAGCTGGTCGGCGAGTTCAGGTCCGGCTTCGTCGCCGATCCCCGCGAGGACCGGCAGCGACATCACCGGCTCGCCCCTTCCGGCACGGCCATGCCCGCGAGCCGCTTGGCGGCGCTGATCAGCTCGACGACCGCGGCGGCGGTGTCGGGCTCGTCGGCGATCCGGTCCTCGCCGGCGAAGTGCCGGTAGGCGTGGGCGAGGAAGGCGCCGAGCGAGTCGTCGCGGAACACCGAGCGCAGCTGCTGGCCCTGGGTGCTGACCCGCAGCTGCGCGTGGTCGTCGGCGGCGCTCACCGCGAAGTGGCCGACCACGGTGCCGCCGTCGAGGTCGATGGTGACCCGCCGCTCGCGGACCGGGGAGGTGAGATCGGTGCGGATCTCGGTGCGCACGCCACTGGCGTGGCTCAGCCGCAGCACGGCGCCGCCGAGTGCGGCGTACACGTTCTCCCCGAGGAGCATGTCCGAACACTGCGCGCCGAGGACCTCCGCGGGCCCCGCGAGCAGCAGGGCGAGCAGCACCGAATGCGGCACTTCGACGTCGAACGCGCTGGGGTGGTCGTCGCCGAGCGCGGTGCGGGTGAACCGCGGCTTGCTCTGCACGATGGTGATCGACCGGGGCCTGCCCAGCCCGCGCTCGCGCAGGATCGAGGTCAGCCGCCTGGTCAGTTCGCTGGCCCGCCACTGGCCGACCGGCAGCAGGTCCAGCCCCGCGGCCGCGCGCAGCGCCAGCACCTCGCGCAGGTCGCGGTCGTCGGCGGCGAGCGGCTTCTCGACCAGCACCTTGCGGAACCCCAGCTCGGTCAGCGCGGTCAGCGGGGCGACCCGGGCGGACGGCGGTGTGCAAAGGTGTACGACGGTGTTCGCCGGGTCGATGAGCCGGGCGGCGTGCGGCAGCGAGTCGGCGACGGTGACACCGTCGGTCCGCGCCGTTCGGTGGGGGTCGAAGACGACCACGGGAGCGTCGGGGCGCAGCCGGCGCAGCACCGGTAGGTGCAGCTCCATCCCCGCTCGACCGAGTCCCACGACGAGCGTGCCCAGCATCGGTTGCTGCCTCCTGCGCGGGATCGGGTGACGCCCGTCAACACTGGAGGCGGCCAGGGGCGGTGTCAACGCGGACCCGACACCGCCACACGTCCGTGTGATCTTTGGTTTCCGTTGCGGTTCAACGAATGCCGTCTGGTTAGGTTGGAATGGGGCTGAGCCGCGTCGGGAAAGAACACCGCGTCTGGAAAGAACACGCAGTCCGGAAAGGACACGCATGGAGCACGCCGCGACGTTCGCGGATCCCGCCGCCGCGCAGGCCCCAGGCGCCACCGGCGACACCGTCCCCTTCTTCACCCAGGCCGCGTCGTTCGCGGAACTCTGGCCGCTGACCCAGGCCAACCTCGACGCCGTCATCGACCGGGGCAAGTACTCCCACGGCCACCTCGTCGCCGAGTTCGAGGCCGTGCTCGCCGAGCGCATCGGCGCCGCGCACGTCATCGGCGTCAACTCCGGCACCGACGCTCTTGTCCTGCTCCTGCGCGCCGCGGGCCTGCAGCCGGGCGACGAGGTCGTCGTCCCCGCGTTCAGCTTCGTCGCCTCGGCGTCCTCGGTGGCGCTGGCCCAGGGGCGGCCCGCCTTCGCCGACATCGACCCGGTGACCTACGCCATCGACCCGGCCTCGGCGGCCGACGCCATCACCGACCGCACCCGGATGATCATGCCGGTGCACCTGTTCAGCCAGCTCGCCGACATGTCCGCGATCGCGGAGGTCGCCGAGCAGTACGCGCTGACCGTCGTGGAGGACAGCGCCGAGGCGATCGGCATGCGCTGGGACGGCGTCCACGCGGGACTGCTGGGTGTCGGCGGTGTGCTGTCGTTCTTCCCGACCAAGACCCTCGGCGCACTGGGCGACGCGGGCGCGGTCATCACCAACGACGACCGGATCGCCGAGACCGCTGCCGCGCTGCGCCACCACGGCCGGTTCGGCCGCACGCTCGA
Organism: Actinokineospora sp.; assembly: GCF_050699995.1. Taxonomy (GTDB): domain Bacteria; phylum Actinomycetota; class Actinomycetes; order Mycobacteriales; family Pseudonocardiaceae; genus Actinokineospora. Next base: position 7,779 of record NZ_JBOHGC010000372.1, read on the forward strand.
CCACTTCCCGGGCATCAGCAACGAGACCACGCTGCCGGGCCTCAACAGCAAGATGGACGACTTCCAGGCAGCCATCCTGCTCGCCAAGCTCACCAGGCTCGACGCCGACATCGCCCGCCGCGCCCAGCTCGCCGCGGCTTACACCGAGCGCCTCACCGGCTGCCCCGGCGTGCGCAGGCTGCCGACCGTGGTCGAGCGCGAGGTCAAGACCGACGCGGTGTTCTACGTGTACCTGATCGAGGTCGAGCGCCGCGACGACCTGGTCGCGCACCTGAGCGCGAACGGCGTCACCACCGAGACGTACTACCCCGTCGCGCTGCACCGCCAGCCCTGCTTCGCCGAGCTGGGCCACCGCGCGGGCGAGTTCCCCAACGCCGAAGCCGCCTGCGCGCACGCCGTCGCGCTGCCGCTCTACCCCGACCTGGCCGAGCGCCAGGTCGACCGGGTGTGCGAGCTGATCCGGGCCTTCTACACCGGGAGCAGGCCGTGACCCTTCCCTTCTTCCCGCCCGACCTGTTCGACGACGACCGCGAACTGCTGCTCGACACCGTGCGCCGGATCGGGCTGGCCGAGGAGCAGAAGTTCATCCTCGGCGAGCGCACCGCCCGATTCGAGGAGGCGCTGCGCGACGAACTCGGCGCGGCCGACGTGGTGGCCTGCGGCAGCGGCACCACCGCGCTGATGCTGGTGTTGCGGGCGATGGACATCGGGCCGGGCGACGAGGTCGTGGTGCCCGCGTTCGGCTGCGCGCCGCTGGCCGCGTCGGTGGTCAACGTCGGCGCGACGCCGGTGTTCGCCGATGTGCACCCGTGGACGATGGTGGTCGAGCCCTACGAGGTCGAGCAGGCGATCACCGGCCGGACCGCGGCGATCATGCCCGCGCACATGTTCTCGGTGATGGCCGACATGCCGACCATGCGCGAGCTGGCCGACCGGCACGACGTGCGGCTGATCGAGGACTCGGCGGTCGCCCAGGGCGGCGTCCTGGAAGGCATCCCGGCCGGGCGCTGGGGCGAGGCGGGTGTGTTCTCGTTCGTGCAGGTCAAGACGTTCGGCTCGATCGGCGAGGGCGGCGCGGTCGTCACCGACGACGAGGAGATCGGGCAGCGCGTCAGGATGCTGCGCAACCACGGCCAGGACGGCAAGCGCCGGTTCGTGCACCACGTGGTCGGGTTCAACAGCCGGTTCGACGAGATCATGGCCGAGTTCCAACTGCACCGGCTCGCCGGGCTGGCGGGCAGGCTCGAACGCCGCGCGCAGATCGCCGACTACTACACCGAGCGGTTCAGCGGCCTTGTCGAGCGCGGGATCCAGCCGCCGCCCACCGGCCGCGACGGCCGCTGCTTCTACGTCTACTCGCTGCTCGCCGACCGCCGCGACGAACTCAAGCGGCACCTCACCGAGCACGGGGTCGGCACGCACGTCTACTACCCCTCGCCGCTGCCCGCGCAGCCCGCGTTCGCCGAATACGCGCCCCCCGGCCGGTTCTGGCCGCACGCCGAGCTGGCCGGTTCCCGCATCCTGGCGCTGCCCATCTACCCGCACCTGACCGACGCCCAGGTGGAACACATCGCCGACGCGGTCTGCGCCTTCCCGGGAGGACGACCATGACGGCGATCACCGACGTCATGCCGGGCCGGGCGGGGGTCTACGCCCGGCTGGCCAAGCTCGACGTCTGGGACTACTACCTCGCCCTGCCGCTGGCCTGGTCGATCATCGGGCCCGCCGCGTGGTTTCAGCCCAGTGTGCTCGGGATGCTCGCGCTGTTCGGAATCGGCACGGTGTTCGTGGTGGCCTCGGCGGTCACGTTCGACGACGTCACCGGGTTCGTCGACGGCAGCGACAGCGCGAACTACGGGCCGGACGCGCCTGCCCGAAAGCTCGCCCGCAAGCCGTTGCTGACCGGCGAGATCACCGTGGTCGAGGCGGTTCGCTTCGGGTGGTGCGCGGCGGCGGTGGGCGCGGTGTTCTGGGTGCTGGCGGCCCTGGTCGCACCATTCAGTCTCATGTGGACCATTGGGCTTGCCGCGCTGTGTCTGGTGACGGCGGTCCAGTACTCGTGGGGCCTCAAGATCAGCTACCGCGGCTGGCAGGAGGTGTTCCTGGCCGGCTTCGGCATCGGTCTGGTGCTCTGCGCCGTCGGGTTCGCCACCGGCACGGTCAGCGCCTTCGGCATCGTGCAGGCCGTACTCTTCGGACTCGGGCCGCTCATGTTCGGCGTCTACTCCAACACCCGCGACGCCGCCGGTGACGCGGCGGTGGGTCGGCCCACGGTGGCCGCTTTGACCACGGAGAACGGGAACCGGCTGTTCATCGCCGGGCTCACGGTCGCCGAGACCGCGCTGATCGTGGCCGCCGCCGGGCTCGGCGCGGCCCCGTGGTGGTTCTCCCTGGTGATGCTGCCCGCGATCATCCTGCGGGTGGCGCAGCTGCGCCGCGGCATCGGATTGGGCGACCTGCTCGGCGCGCGCACGCTCGGCCTGCGCGTGCACCGGCTGACCGCGGCGCTGCTCATCGCCGTCAACCTGGTCGGAGCGTGGTCATGACCGCCGACCTCGACGTCGCCATCGTCGGCGCGGGCATCGCCGGGCTCTCCCTTGCCTTCCGGCTGCGCCAGGCCGGACGCTCGGTGCACGTGTTCGAGTCGGCCGCGCACGTCGGCGGCAGGATGCGCAGCGTGCGCCGCGAGGGCTACCTCATCGACACCGGCGCCGAGATGATCGGCACCCACGGCTACCCGGCAACCTGGCGGCTGATGCGCGACCTCGGGATGTCCGAAAAGGACACACCGCTGATCGGCGGCGACCTCGCGATGTGGCGCGAGGGCAGGCCGCACCCGCACGTCGGCGACCCGCGCGGCATGGTCAGCGGAGCCGGGCTGACCGCCGCGGGCCGGGCGAGCCTGGCCAAGCTGATGGCCACCACGGCGGCGCGCAAGCGGTCCTTCGACGTCGACCGGCCGGAGCGCACCCCGCTTGGCGTGACGACGGTTCGCGACTTCGCCCGGCGGCACCACCCCGACGTCCACGACTACCTGCTGCAGCCGCTGTGCGGCGGATTCTTCGGCTGGGACACCGATCGCGCCGCCGCCGGACCGCTGCTGAGCCACCTGCTCGCGGTCGGCCCGACCCGGTCGTTCCGCACCTGGCGCGACGGGATGGACACCCTCGCCCGGACCCTCGCCTCGCGGGTCGAGGTGAGCACGGGCGTCGCGGTCCAGGAAGTCACACAGACGCCGGAATGCGCGCGTCTCACCGTCGACGGAACTGTCCTGACCGCGCGGCAGGTCGTGCTGTGCGTGCCCGCGCCCGTCGCGGTCGACCTGCACGCGGGGGCCCCGGATTTTGTGCGCGCGTGCGAGTTCCAGCCGATGGTCAAGGTGGTGTGCCTGCTCGACCGGCCCATCGACGCGGGCGGCGCGTCGTGGGCGGTGGAGGTGCCCGCGGTCGAGAACCCGGCGTTCGCGGGCTTCATCCTCGACGACCGCAAGCACCCGGAACGCGTGCCCGCCGGGCGCGGCATGGTGACGCTGTTCGCGGGCCAGAGTGCGGGGCGGCTGCTGGAGCGGTCCAACGACGAGGTCGTCGAGACGCTGGTCCGGCAGGCGGCGCGCTATCTGCCCGACCTCGCGGCCGCGTGCCGGGTGTCGGTGGTCGTGCGCTTCCGGCACGGGCTGCCGATGCCGACCGCCGCCTCGCTGGCCACGCGCGAGGTGTTCGTCCGTCGGCCGGTGTCGTCCATCGACTACGCCGGCGACTGGTGCGTGCAGCGGCCGAGCAGCGAGGGTGCGGTGCGCTCCGCCGAACTGGTGGCGCAGCGGATCATGGCGGACAACCCGCAGGCGGTGCTCCGTGGCTGACGCGGCGGCACCCACCCGGTACGTCTTCGGCACGGCGTTCGACCGTGAGGAGGAGCGCCTCGCCCACGGCGAGGCGTTGTGGGACAAGGGAACGATCGAGAAGCTCAGCCACCTGGGCGTCGACGAGACGTGGCACTGCCTGGAGGTCGGCGCGGGCCGCGGGTCCGTCGCGGCCTGGCTGGCGGCGCGGGGGGCCGAGGTCACCGCGGTCGATCTCGACATCTCGCGCCTGGGCAGGCTCGGTGCGCTCGGCGTGGCCCTGTGGGAACTCGACATCAGCCGCGACCCGCTGCCCGAGGGCGCCTACGACCTCATCCACGCGCGGCTGGTCATGCAGCATGTCGGCGACCGCGCGGCGGCTGTGCGCGGGATGTGCCGGGCGTTGCGGCCCGACGGCTACCTGGTCCTGGAGGACACCGACACGACATCGCTGTTCAGTCACGTCGACGGCGACTTCCACGCGCTGGTCAAACGCGCGGCGTACGAGGTCATGATCGACGCGGGCTACCACCCTCGTTGCGGGCTCCTCGATGTCGATCTTGTGGAGGCGGCGGGACTGTCGAGCGTGCACGCGGACGGCCGCGCGGAGGTCGTGCGGGGCGGCAGCGACGGCGCGCGGTGGTTCGCCTTGTGGCTGGAGCACCTGCGGCCCGCCATGGTCGCGCGCGGCACGGTGTCCGATGTGGACATCGACCTCGCGGTGTCCGACCTCGCCGATCCGCGGCACCGCTGGCTGTCCCAGGTCATGGTCACAGTCACCGGCAGGAAGGACGACCGATGAAGCCCGCCGACCTCGGCACCCTGTTCGACGACCTGGTCGACCGTGGTGTCCGCACGGTCGTCGAGCTGAGCAGGCCGCTGGACATCGCGCCCAACCACGGAACCCAGTACACGGTGCCGCAACTGGCCGCGTTGGTGCGCGGTGCGGCGGGGTGGCTGCACGCGGCGGGGGTGTGTCCGGGGGACCGGGTGGCGGTGGTCAAGGAGAACCACTGGGACTACGTGCTGCTCGCCTGCGCCGCCGCGCGGATCGGCGCGGTGCCCGCGCTGCTGTCCGACCACCTGCCGCCGTCGACGTTGCAGCTCCTGCTGAAGCGACTCGACCCGACGCTGCTGGTGACCACGCGTGCCGTCCTCGGCCGCGCCCGCGACGACGAGACCAACCTGCTCGGCTTCGCCCGGCGCACCCTCACCCTCGACGGTCCGCACCCGGGCGCGCTGGACCTGGAGAACCTGCGGGGCAAGGAGCCCCCGCCGCCGGTGCCGCGCGACGTCGACGAGCCGCTCGTGGTCAACCACACGTCCGGCACCACGGGCACGCCGAAGCTGGTCATCCACAGCACGCGCACCCTCGTCCAGGGTCTGTCCGCCACCGAGGCCACCCGCCTGCCGGTGGTGTCGAGCCGCCCGAGCGACACCGTGTGCTCGTCCATCGCCTTCTGCCATGGCCGGGCGATCCCGTGGACCGCGAGTGTGCTGTGGCTGGCCCCGCGCAAAGTGGTCATCATCCCCGACGGCGCCGACGCCGAACGCACCCTGCGCGCGCATCCACCGACCACCCTCGAAGCCCTGCCGTCGACGTTCGTGCGCTGGACGCCCCTCGCCCAACGCCCCGACAACCCGTTCCGCGACGTCCGCCTGTACGTCAGCACTTTCGACGCGGTGCACCCGCCGACGGTCCGCACCTTCCTCGACGCGACCGCCCGCAGGCCGCTGTGGGTGCAGGTCTGGGGGCAGACCGAGACGGGCCCCCTCACGTTCCGCTTTCTGACCCGCCGGTCTGTGGCCCACCGCGAAGCCCGCCACCCCTCCACCCGCAACCTCGGCAGGCCGGCTCCGGGCCGCGTCCGCCTGCGCGTGGTCGATCCGCGGACGTTCCAACCGGTGCCCACCGGCAGGCCAGGCCTGGTGCTGGCCCGCACGCCGGTGCGGTGCCTGGGGTACGTGGGTGAGCAGGAACGCTGGCAGGCCAAGGTGAACGACGGATGGTGGAACACCGGCGACATCGGTGTCCGCACCCGCACCGGGGCATACCTGTTGCTGGACCGGGAAGTCGACGTCATCCCGGGCCAAAGCTGCGTCGAACTCGAAGACGTCATCGAGGACCGCCTGCCCGCCGTCGCCGAATGCGTGGTGCTCGGCACGCCTGGGCAGCTGCCGGTGCCGGTGTTGGTCACCAACGGCGTCAACCAAGCCGAGTGGAACCACGCGGTACGGGACCTTCCAGCCCTGGCGGATCCCGTGATGATGACGTGGGACGAGGTCCCGCGCACCGGAACGGGCAAGGTCCGCCGGATGGAACTACGCACGCTGATCAGACGAGGCAACGACACCTTCGGAACGGGCCGCTGGACATGAGAATCCAACCCACAACACTCGCCCCGGACCTGTACCGCAGGCTCATGGACCTGCACGTCGCGGTCGACAAGCAGGCGATCGAGGCGGGGTTGGAACGCTCGCTGCTGGAACTGGTCAGAACCCGCTCCTCCCAACTGAACGGCTGCGCCTTCTGCGTGGACCTGCACTCGACCGCAGCCGTCGAAGCAGGCGAAACCCCGCGCCGGCTGCACGCGTTGAGCGTCTGGGCCGGAACCCCTTTCTTCTCAGACCGAGAACGAGCCGCGCTGGCGTTGGCGGAGTCGGTGACGCTGCTGTCGGAGAGGCGGGTGCCGGAGGAGGTGTACCAGCGGGCTGAGGAGGAGTTCGACAAGGACCAGCTCGCGCAGCTGATCTGGGCGATCACGGTGGTGAACGCCTTCAACCGGCTGGCTGTGACGGCCGAACTGCAGCCGCAGTAGCTAGCGCTGAGCCGATCCGTCCAGCGGCGACGCCGACGATCCGGTCACCGGAAACTCGCTTGCTGACTCGATCGCCGATTCGCGCCGGCGGAGTTGTTTGGCCTTCCGTTCCTGCGGTCAGTGGTTTCGGCGGCCGATCAGGTGGGCCATCGCGTCGAGTTCGGCGGTGGCTCGGGGGGTTACGTTGGCGGATCGGACGTGGTGCAGGGCTTCGGTGAGGACTTCGTCGGCGTGGGTTTGGGCCCAGGTTCGGGCGCCGGTGTGGTCGATGAGGTCCGCGGCCCGCACCAAGTCGGCTGCGGACAGCGGGGTTCGGCGGTGGTACAGGGCGGCCAATTCGCGTCCCGCTGTGGTGTCCGAGGCCAGTGCGGCCACGACTGGGAGGGACTTCTTGCGGTTGTCGAGGTCCGAGTAGACCGGCTTCCCGGTGGCCGCCGGGTCACCCCAGATGCCGAGCAGGTCGTCTACCAGTTGGAATGCCAGGCCGAGCCGTTCGCCGTACGTGCGCAGGTGGTCGACCTGGGTGGCGGCGCCGCCGCCGAAGAGGGCGCCCAACGCGGTGGAGCAGCCGAGTAGGGCGCCGGTCTTGCCCTCGGCCATGCCGACGCACTCCGCCAAGCCGACATCGGCGCGTTTCTCGAAGGCCAGGTCGGCGGCCTGGCCCTCCTGGACGGCGAGGACCGCCGCCGACATGATGCGGGAGGCCTCCTGGGCTCGCGGGTGTTCGGTGGCCGCGAGGACGTCGTACGCCAACGTCAGCAGGGCGTCGCCCGCCAGGATGGCCGGGCCTAAGCCGAAGACGTTCCACGCCGTGGGACGATGCCTGCGGGTGCGGTCGCCGTCCATGACGTCGTCGTGCAGCAGCGTGAAGTTGTGCACGAGCTCGACCGCGACGGCGGCGGGGACGGCCATGGCCGCCGACCCGCCGACCGCCTCGGCCGAGGTCATCACCAGCGCCGGGCGGACCGCCTTGCCCGCGTCCGCGGTCGTCGCCCAGCCTTGTTCGTCCCACCACCCGAAGTGATAGCCGGCGATCCGCCGCATGGACGGGGGGAGCGTGTCCACGGCGGCGCGCAGAGCGGGGTCCAACAGTGTGCGGCTTTGGGCGAGCACCTCGCGTGCGGAGCGGAAGCCGGTGATCACCTCGGTGGCGGACATGGTGGTGGTGGATCTCCTCGTTAATGGTGCACTGTGGACGCTTTGTGGGGTCGGGCCCGGTCAGCCCAGGCCGATCTGGACGTTCTCGAGGACTCCGAGCGCGTCCGGCACGAGGACGGCGGCGGAGTAGTAGGCGCTGACGAGGTAGGAGATGATCGCTTTCTCGTTGATGCCCGCGAACCGCACGGACAGGCCGGGCTGGTACTCGTCGGGGATGCCGGTCTGGTGCAGGCCGATGACACCCTGGTCGGACTCGCCGGTGCGCATGACCAGGATCGACGTCGTGTTGGTGGGACTGATCGGGATCTTGTCGCAGGGCAGCAGGGGAACCCCGCGCCAGGCCTGCATCGGCCGACCCTGAACCTCCACTGTGGACGGGTAGAGTCCGAGCTTCGTGCATTCCCGGCCGAACGCGGCGATCGCGCGCGGGTGGGCGAGGAAGAAGTTGGACCGGCGCCTGCGCGACAGCAGCTCGTCGAGGTCGTCGGGACCCGGTGCGCCGGCGCGGGTGTGGATGCGCTGACGCAGATCGGCGTTGTGGAGCAAGCCGAAGTCGCGGTTGTTGACGAGCTCGTACTCCTGGCGTTCGCGCAGCGCCTCGATGGTCAGCCGGAGCTGGTGTTCGACCTGGTTCATCGGGTCGTTGTAGAGATCCGCGACGCGCGAGTGCACGCGCAGGACGGTCTGGGCGACGCTGAGTTCGTACTCACGCGGCGCGCCGTCGTAGTCGACGAACGTGCCGGGCAGGTCCGGTTCACCGGTGTGGCCGGAGGACATCGCGATCTCGGCTTCGCCGTGCTTGTTCTGCGCCGCAGTCGGGTTGGAGCGGACCGCGTCGATGTGTTCGCGCAGCGGCTCGGAGCGTTCGAGCATCGCCAGGAACTCCTGGCGGGGCAGGGAAAGCATCGTGCAGGCGGTGTCCGTCGTGACGGTGAACTCCCAGGCGGCGCTCGAATCGAGCAGCGCGTGGTTACCGAAGTGCTCTCCGTCGGCCATCACGGCGAGCACGGTCCGGTCGCCGTAGTGGCCGGTCCCGCTCTTGGTCACCTTGCCGTGCGCGATCAGGTGGACCGCGTCCGCCGGCGTGCCCTGGGTGACGATGTTCTCGCCCGCGGCGAACTCCCGCTGGACGAATCGGTTCGCGAGCGCGTCGAGGGTGGCGTCGTCGGCGAGGCCGCGCAGCAGCGGCAGTTCCCGCAGTTCGGCGGGGATCACGCTGATCGCGGCGCCGACGTTGGTGAAGGTGAGCCGCCCGTCGCCGACCGTGTAGCTCAGGCGCCGGTTGACCCGGTAGGCGGCGCCCGCGGCGTTCACCCAGGGGAGCATCCGCAGCAGCCACCGCGAGGTGATCTCCTGCATCTGCGGGACGGACTTGGTGGTCGTGGCCAGTTGCCTGGCCGCGGTGGTGCTCAGGCTCTGCTGTGCTGTAGCCGCAGGGTCGAGTACGCCGGTCACTGTGTGATCCGCCAATCCTGGTTCGGGTCGAGAGTGTTCAGAGGCCGATTTGGACGTTGTCGAGCACGCCGAGCGCGTCCGGGACGAGGACGGCGGCGGAGTAGTAGGCGCTGACGAGGTAGGAGATGATCGCCTTCTCGTCGATGCCCATGAAGCGGACCGACAGGCTCGGCTCGTACTCGTCGGGGATGCCGGTCTGGTGCAGGCCGACGACACCCTGGTTCTGCTCGCCCGTGCGCATCAGCAGGATCGACGTGGTGCGGGTGTCGCTGATCGGGATCTTGTTGCAGGGCAGCACCGGAATGCCGCGCCACGACGGCACTTGGTGGCCGTTCATGTCGACGCCGGCCGGGTAGATCCCGCGCTTGCTGCACTCGCGGCCGAAGGCGGCGATCGCGCGGGGGTGGGCGAGGATGAACTCAGGGTCCTTCCACACCTTGGCCAGCAGCTCGTCCATGTCGTCGGGCGTCGGCGCCCCGGTGCGGGAATGGATGCGCTGCTTGGCGTCGGCGTTGTTCAGCAGGCCGAACTCGGAGTTGTTGATCAGCTCGTGTTCCTGGCGCTCGCGCAGCGCCTCGATGGTCAGGCGGAGCTGTTCGCCGACCTGGTCCATCGGCTGGTTGTAGAGATCGGCGACGCGGGTGTGCACCTTGAGGACGGTCTGCGCGACGCTCAGGTCGTATTCGCGTGGGGCGTCCTGGTAGTCGACGTAGGTGCCGGGCAGTTCGACCTCGCCCGTGTGGCCCGCCGCGAGGTTGATCGGGACCTCGCCGTCGCGCCCCTGCGCGTCGTCGGCCGCGAACGCGTCGAGGTGGGCGCGCAGGCCAGGCGCCCGGTCGGCCAGCGCCTGGAAGTCCGATCGGCGCAGGGCCAGCACGGTGCACGTGGTGACCGCGCGGACGCTGTAGTCCCAGATCCGCTCGTCGACCAGACCCCACTGGTCGAAGTACTCGCCGTCGGCGAGGACACCCACCACGGCCTCGTCGTCGTACTCGCCCGCGGCCCGCTGTTCGGCACGCCCGTGGGCGAGGACGAGGAACCGGTCTTCGGCGTGCCCCCACTCCACGATCGTGTCGCCCGCGGCGTACTCCTCCTGTGTGAACAGGCCCGCGAGCGCGCCGAGCACGTCGTCGTCCTCGAAGTCGCGCAGACAGGCCAATTCGCGCAGGTCGCCCGCGACCACGCGGGCGGTGGCGCCCGACCGGTCGACCGCGATGCGGCCGTCGCCCACGGTGTAGCTGCGCCGCTGGTTGACGCGGTACGTACCACCGGTGACCTGCACCCACGGCAGTTTCCGCAGCAGCCACCGGGAGGTGATCTCCTGCATCTGCGGCGCGGATTTCGTTGTGGTCGCGAGATTGCGCGCCGCCGCAGTGCTCAAGCTCTGCTGTGCGGCCTCCGGCCGGGCAGGGTTGAGGGGATGCACTGTCTCGGTCACGACTGGTACCGCCAATCCTGTTCAAGGCATGGGAAATGAAGGAGGTGTCCGGGGGACGTCGGCCGAATTCGCGGGCTGCCGACGTTTCGAAGTTAGCACCGGGGCGCAGTCACCCGACAGTCCCCGAATGGGATGGTGATAACCCGATGAAGTCCACCCGATGCGGTACATATCATCGACTTGCAGTAGTCGAGAGTCGATCTTTCACTCGATCATGTCGGCGCGTCCGGCCCGCCCGGCGTGTCGCGCCCGAGGGGCCACCGGCAGACTGGCGGAATGGGACCGTTGGTGATCTTGGGTGGCCGCAGTGAGATCGGTGTCGCCGTGGCCCGGATGCTGGTCGAGCGCGGCGCCCGCACGGTCGTGCTGGCCGCGCGCCGTAGCGACGACCTGGAAGTCGAGGAGCGGACGCTGCGCGCGGCGGGGGCGACGACCGTCGACCGGGTGGAGTTCGACGCCGACGACCTCGCTTCGCACGAGCCGCTGCTCGCCGACATCACCCGCGGGCACGGCCCGATCGACACGATCGTTGTGGCTTTCGGGATCCTCGGTGACCAGAAAACCGCCGAACAGGATTCCGCGCACGCGGTCCGCGTGGTGCATACCGACTATGTGGCGCATGTCAGCGTCCTCACCCATATCGCAAACCTTTTGCGACAACAGGGAAGTGGCACCGTCGTCGTTTTCTCCTCGGTGGCGGGCGTGCGGGTCCGGCGGGCCAATTACGTCTACGGCTCGGCGAAAGCGGGTTTGGACGGGTTCGCCTCGGGGCTGGCCGACGCGCTGCACGGCAGCGGTGTGCGGCTGCTCTTGGTCCGCCCCGGTTTCGTTGTCGGCCGGATGACGGAGGGAATGTCGCCCGCGCCGTTCTCCAGCACCCCGGACCAGGTTGCCGCCGCCACCGTGCGCGCGCTCGCGGGCAGGCGCGGCGAGGTATGGGTTCCCGCTGTCCTGCGACCGGTCTTCGCGGTCATGCGCGTGCTGCCGCGCGCCGTGTGGCGAAAGCTGCCGCGCTAGCCCACGAGCCAGCGGTCGAACGCGACGACGAGGCGCTTGTCGGGCCAGAAGCCGCTGTGGTCGATGCCGTCGGCGGCCTCGAAGACCTGCGGGTCCGCGATCGGGAACGCGCTCGCGCCGTTGGCCGCGTAGACGCCTTCGGTGGGCACGACCAAGTCGTTGGGCGCCAGCCCGAACACCACGTCGGTCGAGGCGTTGCGCGCGCTGCGCAGCAGGCCGGAACCCTGGATCGGCTCGTAGTTCGACGCCACGGCCCGGTAGGTCACCGAGTGCTCGGCGGGCTTGTTGAGGCGCTCCACCAGGAACTGGCCCTCGGGGTCCATGGCTGTCAGCCCGTCGAGACCCCGGAACGCGCCGACCGCGACCTGCTTGGCGACGGTCAGGACTATGTCCAGCGCGTCGGTAAGGCCGTTGTCCGGCACCCATTGCAGCAGGTTGGTCATCCGGTCGAGCCAGGCGGTGATGTTCGACGGCGAGCACAGCGGGGTGCCCGCGTTGGGCGTGGCGACCATGACGAGCGTGCGCACCGTCATCCGGTCCGCGCTCAGACCGACCTCGTCGGCCAGTTCGCACAGTGCGCGCGCGACCAGCCCGCCACGCGAGTGCGCCACGATGTCGACGGTCAGCCCGGCCCCCGCCGGGATCTGCTCGACCAGCCACCGCGCGTTCGCCACCGGGTCGACCGCGAGCGTGTGGTGGTCGTAGGCGAAGACCCGTCCGCCGTAGCGGGCCGAGATCGCGCCCAGCGTTTCCGGTGCCACACCGTGGAAACCGGTGTGACTCTGGCTCGCGGTTCCGTGCACGAACAGCAGCGCGGGACCGGCGCCGAGGGCCTGCCAGTCGACCGGACCCGCTTCCGCGACCCGGTGGTCGACGAAGTCACGCAGGCGCACACCCCGGTTCTTCTGCTCCCACCGCCCGGCGAAGTGGTCGCCGACCTTGCCCAGCACGGGGTCGATGAGCGGGAACACCAAGACCTTCAACAACTTCGAGCCGATCGCCCCGATCAGCCCGCGGGAACCGCCGGGCTCCGCGGCCGGCGCGACGGCCCGGCGGAACGTGTACGTGCGGCGGTCGCCGCCCCGGCTGGGCACCTCGTCCGTCGGCACGTCGTCGGGCAGGTGCCAGCTCAGCGCGCCTTCCTCGTCCGCGGCGAGCACGACCTGGCCGAGACCGGACCCGGGCCCGGGGACCTCGACGCTGATCGCGGGCTCGCCGAGGCTGGTCGACCGGCTCGCACCGGAGGCGAGTTCGGGGACCTCCACCGGATCGATCACGCGCACCGACAGCTGCTCGGTGAAGTCGCAGCGCGCCAGCGCCCGCAACAGGGCGAGGCGCGCGTCCTCGGCGCCGCGCATGCCGTCGGTGCCCGGCAACAGCACCTCGACCTGCCCGGTGAGCCCCGGCGAGACGACGACGACGTCGCCCACCCGCACTTCGGTTCCGTCCGGCCGCAGCGGTTCAGCCATGGTCATGCCCCTTGATCGCGCCGCAGCCGCAGCCGCGGGTGTCCGAAGAACTGGTAGGCCAGCGTGGTCGCCGGCCAGATCGGGTAGTGCTCACGGGAGACCTCGGCGCGGGCCCGGCGCAGGATCTCCGCGGGCGCCAGCGCCTGCGGGCCGTAGGCGTCCCGGTAGAACGCGGTCGCCAGCGTGCTGGCCGCCTCGTCGTTGACATTCCACAGTGGAGCGACGACGCCCGCCGCGCCCGCCGCCAGGAAAGCCTTCGCCAGCCCGGAATAGTCGCCGAGCACCTCGCCCGCCGCGCCGACCTGACAGGCGTTGAGGAAGACGAACGGCGAGGAGCTGAACGCCATCGCGGAGACCTGGTCCGGCTGCAGGAACCGGGGGACCAGCCGGTCCGGGTTGGCCTCCGACGGCGCCAGCAGGACCAGGCCGTCCTGGGCGTTCTCGGGGTCGTACTTGCCGTGCAGCGCGAAATGCAGGACGCCGCCGTCGGGCCCCGCCTCCAGGCAGTCGAGCACCGCCGAGTGCAGCGGCTGGACCTCCACGGCGGGCGGGTAGGTCAGGCGCAGCCGCTCCGCCTCGGCCTCGGCGTGCGGCAGCCGCGCCCACCCGGGCACACCCTCGTAGCGCGCGGTGACCACGATGTGCCGGTCGGCGCGAACCTCCGTGGGCGGGGTCGGGCGCGGCCGCTTCCGGGCGAGCACCCAGCGCCCGATCGCCATGCGCGCGCCGAGGAACGGGCTGCCGACGGCCGGCTGCGGGTCGAGCACCGCCAGTTCCCACGGCACGTGCGGCTCGGAGCTGAGCAGCAGCACGGTGGCGGGGTCGGGGTGGCGGGCCGCGCTGACCGCGTTCAGCGCGGCGCTGACCTCGTCGGGGATGTGGTCGGCGATGGCCCGGCCGACGCCGATGAGTTTCAGGGTGCTGCCGCGCGCGTCGCCACCGAACGCGCCGACGTCGAGCCGCACCCGGCGGGCGAACGCCGCGGGGTCCTCGCCGATCTCGCTGCGATACGGACCCGGCGCCGAGGCCACACCGGGAACCGAGGTCCTGGTGCTCCACAGCAGCGTCTGGCCGCGCAGGTCCTCGCCGCGCTCGACGACGACGACCAGGTCGGGCGCCTCGTGCTTGAGCAGCGGGCCGATGTCGAGCATCGCGCCGCCGAAGAGCGGCACGGAGCCCGACGGCGTTCCGGTGACCTCTATGCCGCGCGCGGCATAGCCGCGCAGCCCGCCGTCGACGTAGAACGAGGCGCCGATGTCGCGCCGGGAGCGCAGGCTTTCCCCGCGCAGCGCCGTCATCCGCAGCGTGGCCACCGGATACGGGTTCTCCGGACCGACGGTCAGGATGACCGGGTTCGACCAGCCGACCGGGGCGAACGCGGTCGGGTCGTACATCAGCACGATCTCCAGCCGCACCTGCTGCTCCGGCAGGGTGATGGGACCGGTGCCGAGCAGCGCCATGTCCTGTTTCGGGCCGATGCCGACGGTGAGGTCGAACTGCACATCGATGTCGACCGACGCCGGACACTCCAGGGTCGGCCACACCTCGCGCGCGCTCGGCGGGCCGGTGGAGAAGTCCTCGAACGGCTCGACGTCGTCGGGCGGGTCGCCGGGCGTGACGGTGTGCCCAGGGTGGGGCTTCGCGGGCCGTTCGAGCCACGGTGCCCACCATTTGCCCGTACTCGGAGAGTTATCGCCACCCGTCGTGAGATCTGGTCTCGGCCGCTGCGACGTCTGGGCCGGACCCCCGTAGGAGGGATTCGAGCCGACCGGTCGGGTGTGCTCCCACGGCTTGTCCATGCCGGGCTTCGTGCCGATCGGCGGGTGGGGTGGACCGGTCTGGGACCAGCGGTCGCCCGGCCAGGGCCGAGGGGGGACGCTGTCGCCGGGTTGCATCTGCAGGGCGGTGAGCAGGAAGTGCGCGGCGAGCCCCGGATTGGGGCTGTCGGTGATCAGCGGCGTCATCGCAGCGACCACCACATCGGTGTCGTGGCCACCGAGCATGGTCACGATCGACCACGGCGGGACGTTGCGGGCCACCGCGTCGATGACGGCTTGGCGCAGGCGCCTGGCCCGTCCGCGGGACCACAGGCCGAGCTTGGGCAGGGAGCGGAGCACCGCGACCGCGTCGGTGTGCCGTCCAGCGGCCAGGGCGCTGATCAGCCGCTCCCGCTCCGAATACCGCATGACCCAACCCTCCCGCACTGTTAGTCGTCAACGTAGTCAGTTGCGTGACTTCGATGGCCCTTTGGGTGTGCCCCCCGAATTGACGAATCGCTCGCCTTCGCCAGTCACGCACAGTCAGCGATCGGGCGGCGGGGAAGGGTGTGTCGGCGGTGCTCGATAGGCCACTCGGTGTCCGGTTGAGCCGGATGCAGCAACGGTGTCCACACCGGACTTGATCTCGTCTTGATGTTTGCTGTTGGAAACTGGCCAACGATCCTTCCCATGTGGAGCAACGGGTCCACCCGTCTCTCCGGCAGTGCGGGCAGGCCCGGCGAAAGCCCTTGCGAACCCGCAAACCCGGCCGGGTGTTGTCCGGCCGCGGGGGCAGTCCGATGGGCCGAATGGGTCACCCTGAACCCGGTGCGGGCGCTGGACCTCGCATTGTTCCAGCCTTCACTTGGCGAACCTTCCACAATGCGCGGAAATGCCGTTAGATTCAGGGTCGACCGTGGGGCAACGGCAAAATATGGTCACGATGAGTGACGCGACTGGGCTCTTGCGCGGGCTGCCCGGCCGCGTCCCTCGCAGGGGAGGGCGACGGATGGCGCTGGTCGAACGCAACGAGGAACTGAAAACGCTGAATCGGCTGTTCGCCGAGTGCGCACGCGACCGGGGGCAGGTCGCACTTATCAGCGGTGGGGTCGCCAGCGGCAAGACCGAACTTCTGCACACCTTCGCCGAACACGCCAGGGGCAAGGGCGCGACCGTGTTGACCGCCACCGGTTCGCGCGCCGAGCACAGCCTGCCGTTCGGGGTCCTGAAGCAGTTGTTCAGCGGCCCCGGTTTAACCGAGGCCGTGGCCGAGACCGTCGCCTGCCTGCTCGCGGGCGACGAGGCCACGGCTGAGCCCGCCGTGTCGGCTCCGGCGAAGCCCGACCAGGTCTCGATCGGCCGGTCACGCGCGGTGGTCCTGGAGGGCCTCTGCGCCGCGTTGACGGAGGCGGGCAGGCGGCAGCCCGTTGTCGTCGCCGTGGACGATGTCCAGTTCGCCGACGCGCCGTCCCTGCAAGCCCTGCTCTATGTCCTGCGCCGGATGCGCTTCGCTCGTGTCATGGTCGTCCTGACCGAGTGGGCGCTGCCCAGGCCCACCCGCGCGGTGTTCCGCGCCGAGGTGACCCGCCAGCCCAACACCACGCACCTGCGGCTGGCCGCGCTGTCCAAGCGCGGCGTCGAGGAACTGATCCGGGTCGAGCTCGACCCGATCGCCGCCCGGGCGCTGGCCCCCGTGCACCACGCGCTGAGCGGCGGCAACCCGCTGCTCGCGCACGCCCTGATCGAGGACTACCGCGCCGAGGTGCGGTCCGGGGCGGGCCGGGAGAAGGAGATGGCCGTCGGCCAGGCCTACGACCAGGCCGTCATCGCCTGCCTGCACCGCTGGGAACCGGCGATGCTCGAGGTCGCGCGCGGGCTCGCCCTGCTCGGCGACGCCGGAAGCGCCGCGATGCTCGGCAAGCTGCTGGACATGGGCGCGGACACCGCCGCCCACGTGCTGGAGGTCATGGAGACCGCTGGGCTGCTCGACGGCGGCCGGTTCCGCCACCCCGTGGCCCGCGCGGCCGTCCTGCGCGGGCTGGCCC